>JAICNA010000078.1 GCA_025928955.1 Gemmatimonadales bacterium
GGGTGGTGAGCTGCTACCTCAAGCTCGAGCCGCGGGACCGCTCGCGCGGCAAGTATCTCATCAAGCTCAAGAACCGGGTCAAGGTCGTGCTCGAAGGGCTCCCGCGCCTCGGCCTCGACCGGGACGTGGAGGAGGCGGTCCGGAAGGACATCGACCGCGTCCTCGAATTCATCCGCGTTCCCGCCAACCTCCCGGCGACGCAGGGGATCGCGGTTTTCGCGTGCAGCGGGATCGGGCTCTTCGAGTCGATTCCGCTCCCGGTCGTGCACCGGTCCCGCCTCGGGATCGACGCGACCCCGCTCGTTCGCGAGCTCGCCTCGCTGGAGGACGAGTTCGGGCGGATCCTGACGGCGGTGGTGGACCGCACCGGCGCGCGGTTCTTCGAAGTGACGGCGTTCGACGCGCGTGAGCTGCCGGGACTGCATTCACCGAGCACGCGGGGCGGCCGCTTCCGCGGGGACAACGACGGGCCGGGCTGGGGCGAGCACGCCTACAACAACCGCATTCGCGAGGAGAAGCAACGGCATTTCGAGGCCGTGGCGCGGCAGCTCTTCGCGGTGGACCGCCACCAGCCGGCACACGGCATCGTGCTCGGCGCGACCGGTGCTGACGCGGGCGCGGTGGAGCCGTTCCTGCACAACTACCTTGCCGACCGGCTCATGGGCTCGGTGAAGCTCACGCCGCGGCAGGCCACGGCACCCCTCGTCCACGAGGCGACGCTCGCGGTCCGGGCGGCGTGGGAGCGCGAGACCGAACAGCAGCTCGTCGAGGAAGTCCTCGAGGCGCAGGGGAACGGCTGGGCGGTCAACGGCATGCGCGACACCCTTCGCGCCCTGGCGCGCGGGCAGGTGCGGTCGCTCCTGGTGCACGCGGACGTGGCCCTCCCGGGATTCCGGTGCTCCGACTCCGGCCGGCTCGCGCTCACGGAGCGCGACTGCCGTGGCGAAGGAGACCCGATCCCGGTCCTCGATGTGGTGGACGACGCGATCGAGGAAGCGCTCCGCCAGCACGTGGACGTGAACGTCGTCTACGACACCGAGTCGGCCGACCGGATCGACGGGCTCGCCGGATTGCTGCGGTTCCGTTGAGATATCGCGCCGTTCTCTTCGACGCCGGCGGGACGCTCCTCTTCCTCGACCACGCGCGCATCGCCGAGCGGCTGAGCACGGTGTGCGGCGCGCGGCTCACACGGGCGATGCTCGACGAGGCCGCACCCGCGGCCGCGCTCGCACTCGAGCAGGCGGCGGGCACGGACGGGGAACGCGCGGCCCGGTATCTCGAGGTGCTGTGCCTCTCTGCGGGGCTCCCCGCGGCGCGGTGGGTCGCGGCTCGACGGGAGTTGCATGCGATGCACCGCGAGCGCCATCTCTGGAGCGGCGGCGATCCGCGGAACGCCCCGGCGCTCGAGCGCCTGCGCGGGCGGGGTATCCGGCTGGGTGTCGTCTCGAACAGCGACGGCCGTGTGGAGGATGCGCTGCGTGCGGCGGGCCTCGCGGACTACTTCGACGTCATCGTCGACTCGTCCGTCGCCGGCGTCGAGAAGCCCGATCCGCGCATTTTCGCCGCCGCGCTCGAGCCGCTCGGCGTCGCGGCCGCCGACGCGCTCTACATCGGCGATGTGTACGAAGTCGATGTCGTCGGTGCGCATGCGGCAGGGCTCGCGGCCGCGCTGGTGGGTCCCAACGCCGGCAGCGTCACGAACGTGCTGTCCGCGCCGACCGTGGCGGACCTCATCGGCGCGCTCCTCGAGGACACCGCTTTGAGCGCGGCTGTCGGCCACCCGATCCGGAACCCCGAATGACGATGACCACCGAGCCCCGATCACGCCATCTCGCGCGCCCCATCCGGGTCCTCGTCGCCAAGCCCGGGCTCGACGGTCACGACAGGGGTGCGAAGGTCGTCGCCGCCGCGCTGCGCGATGCGGGCATGGAGGTCGTCTATACGGGCCTGCACCAGACCCCCGAGATGATCGCGAGCGCCGCGATCCAGGAGGATGTCGACGTCGTCGGGCTCTCGATCCTCTCCGGCGCGCACATGACGCTCTTTCCACGCGTCCGGCAACTGCTCGAGGCGCAGGGACGGCCGGAGATCCTCGTCACGGGGGGCGGCATCATACCCCGCGAGGACATCGAGCAGCTGCAGCGCCAGGGCATCGGAAAGCTCTTCGGCCCCGGCACCCCGACCTCCGAGCTCATCGATTACATCGAGTCGTGGGCGGCCGAACATCTCGACGCCTGACCGTCCCGCGATGAGCGAATCCGCCGCCGCTCGCGCGGGGCGCCTCCGCGCACTCACCGCCGAATACCAGGACCTCGCTGCGCGCCTGCGCGAAGGCGGCGGCGCCAGGCGCGTCGCGCGGATGCACGAGCGCGGGCAGCTGGCGCCGCGCGAGCGGGTCGAGCGCCTCCTCGACCGCGAGGCACCGTGGTTCGAGATCGGCCTGCTCGTCGCCTACGACCAGTACGAGGGGCAGGCGCCGGGCGCCGGGGTCATCACGGGGATCGGCGTGATCGCGGGCCGCGAGGCGGTCGTGGTGGCGAACGATTCCACCGTCAAGGCGGGCTCCTGGTGGCCGGAGACGATCCGGAAGATCCTGCGCGCGCAGGAAGTGGCCATGCGGCAGCGGATCCCGATCGTCTACCTCGTCGACAGCGCGGGCGTGAACCTCCCGTATCAGGGCGGCGTATTCCCCGGACAGTACGGTGCCGCCCGGATCTTCTATTACAACTCGATCATGCGCCGGTATCTGCACGTGCCGCAGATCAGCGCAGTGATGGGGAGCTGCATCGCAGGAGGGGCGTACCTCCCGGCGCTGAGCGACGTGATCTTCATGGTCGAGGGCACGAGCTTCATGGGACTCGGCGGGCCCAACCTCGTGAAGGGCGCCACCGGGCAGACGATCGATGCCGAGACACTCGGCGGCGCCACCACGCACACCGAGCTGAGCGCCGTCGCGCACTACAAGGCCGCCACGGACGCGGACTGTCTGGACCAGATCCGCGAGTACGTGGCGCGCCTGCCGGAACGGCCGAGCTCCGCGCAGGGGGTGCGAAGTCCGAGGCCCCCGAGCCGCTCCGTCGCCGAGCTCTACGATATCCTGCCGCACGACCATCGCCTGTCCTACGACATGCGGCACGTGCTCGAGTGCCTCGTCGACGGCGGCGCGATCGCGGAATTCCAGCCGCACCACGCGGCCGAAGTCATCTGCGGGCATGCGCGCATCGAGGGACGTGCCGTGGCCGTGATCGCCAACCAGCGCGGACTGATCAAGGGGCGGCCAGGCGAGAAGCCGCGCTTCGGCGGGATCATCTACACCGGAAGCGCGGACAAGGTCGCGTATTTCATCGAGACCGCAGGTCGCGAGCGCATTCCGATCCTCTTCGTGCAGGACGTGAGCGGGTTCATGGTCGGTCCCGAGGCCGAACACTCCGGCATCATTCGCGCGGGGGCCCGTTGGGTCGAAGCGATGGCGACGGCCCCGGTCGCCAAGATCGTCCTCACGGTGAACCATGCGTCGGGCGCGGGGTACTACGCGATGGCGGGACAGGGCTTCGATCCCGACTTCATCGTCTCCTGGCCGACCGGTCGCATGGCCGTGATGGAGGGGGAGTCCGCGGTGATGGCCGTGCACGGTCCCGAAATCGACAAGGCGCAGAAGGAGAAACGCCCGCTTCCCCCGCCGGTCCAGGCGTCGGTGGATTCGATGCGCGCGGACTACGAGCATCAGCTGGACGCGCGTCACGCGGCGGCGCGCGGGTTCGTCGACGCCATCGTCACGCCCGAGGAAACCCGCCGGATCCTGGCCTTCCTCCTTGGCGTCGCCGGGCGATACGAGGGGCCGCACCTCGGCCCGTTCGTCCTGCCCCCCCTCGACGCGACGGCACCGCGATGACGCTACGCCCCCCGCACCGGATCTACTCGTGAGCAGGATCGTCCGCGTCGCCGCCGGCCAGGGTTTCTGGGGCGACTGGCTCGAGGCCCCGGTGCGCCAGGTACGCGGCGGCCCCATCGACTATCTGATGATGGATTACCTCGCCGAGGTGACGATGTCCATCATGCAGAAGCAGAAGGGCCGCGACCCGCGCTTCGGATACGCGCGCGACTTTCCGCAGGTGATGGAGCGCATCCTGCCCGACATCGCGCGCCGGAAGATCCGGGTGACGTCGAATGCCGGCGGCGTCAATCCGCGCGGCTGCGCGGAAGCCGTGCTCGATGTCGCGCGGCGTCTCGGTCTCGCCGGTCGCATCCGGGTGGGGCTCGTCTCGGGAGACGATATCCTCGACCGACTCGACGACCTTCTCGCCCGGGGTCACGAGCTCCGGGACATGGACACCGGGCGACCGCTGAGCGCGATACGCGGGCAGATCCTCTCCGCCAATGCGTACATCGGGATGGCGCCGATCGTGGAGGCGCTCGACCGCGGCGCCGACGTCGTCGTCACCGGGCGGGTCACCGACACCGGGCTCACGCTCGGGCCGCTCGTCCACGAGTTCGGCTGGTCGCCCGACGACTGGGACCGGATCGCGGCGGGCACGGTTGCCGGCCACATCATCGAGTGCGGCGCCCAGTGCTCCGGCGGCAACCTGCTTCGCGACTGGCGGAGCGTGAAGGGGCTCGCCGATCCGGGCTTCCCGATCGTCGAGGTCGCGGACGACGGGACCTTCGTGGTGACGAAGCATCCGCAGACAGGCGGCGTCGTCTCGGTCCCGTCGGTGAGCGAACAGCTCGTGTACGAAATGGGCGATCCCCACATGTACATCACGCCGGACGGCACCGCCGACTTCACGACCATCCGGCTCGCGCAGGAGCGCAAGGATCGCGTGCGCGTGAGCGGTGTCCGGGGCGGCCCGCGCACGCCGATGCTCAAGGTATCCATCGCCTATTTCTATGGATACAAGGCGGTGGGGACGCTGGTCTATTCGTGGCCGGACGCCGCGGAGAAGGCGCGGGCCGCGGATCGCATCCTGCGCGAGCGACTCGCGGCGCTCGGCCTCGAATTCGAGCAGATCCTGACGGAGTTCATCGGCGTAGATGCGACGCACGGGAGGCTGGCCGGCGATGCGAATCCCGATCTGCCCGAGGTGCAGCTCCGGATCGGCGTGCGCGCGCGCGAGAAGGCACCGGTGGAGCGGTTCACCCGCGAGATCGCTCCGCTGGTGCTGACGGGGCCGCCGAGCGTCACCGGGTTCGCCGGCGGCCGGCCGCAGGTGGAAGAGATCGTCGCGTACTGGCCGGCGCTCATCGATCGGCGCGAGATCGAGCCGCATGTCCGCGTCGAGATTCTCGAGGCATGAGCCATCACACCGCGTGCGTGGCCGTTGCCGCGCCGATCGACTCACCATCCGCATGAGGTGCTGCGCGGCATGCCCGTGAAGAAGAGCGCCGGCACGGCAACCGAGCTGCTCCAGCTCCGCTACCTGGCGCACGCTCGATCGGGAGACAAGGGGGATACGGCCAATGTGGGCCTCATTGCCCTCGAGCCGTCGTACTACGAGCTGCTGGTCGCGGAAGTGACGCGCGAGCGTGTCGCTCGGCATTTCCGCGGCATGGTGAGCGGGGTCGAGCGCTTCGAGCTTCCGAATCTCGACGCGCTGAACTTCCTCCTGCACGGCGCCCTCGACGGCGGCGGCACCCTGTCGCTCAAGACCGATGCGCAGGGGAAAGTCTATTCCACCGCACTCCTGAGGATGGAAATCCCGGTGCCGCGCGCGCTGGCGCGCCGGCTTCGCCTGGCTGGCGCTCCATGACCGAAGGCGGGTTGCGTGTGGACCTCGCCGGGGGGGTCCTCACCCTCACCCTCGATCGGCCCGAAAAGCGAAACGCGCTGGGCTCGGCTCTCGTAGAGTCGCTGCATCAGGCCCTGGATCGAGCCGATCTCGACGCGCAGATCCGTGTCGTCGCCATCCGCGGCGCCGGGTCGGATTTCTGCGCCGGCGCCGATCTCGGTGAGCTGCTCGCGTCGGCCGACCGGGCTCTCGACGAGAATGAGCGCGATGCCCGGCGACTGGGAGATCTCTTCGTCCGCATGCGGGCGCTGCCGAGGCCGGTGGTCGGCATCGTGCAGGGCAGGGCGCTCGCCGGCGGCGCCGGCCTCGCGCTCGCTTGCGACTTGACGATCGCTGCCGACGACGCCCAGATCGGGTTCCCGGAGATCCGGCGGGGATTCGTGCCGGCCATGGTCCTGACCCTTCTCCGGCGGGCGGTGCCGGAGAAGGTCGCGTTCGACCTCGCCGCGACCGGCGGCACGCTCGGCGCATCCGTTGCAGGAGAGCTCGGGCTGTTCGCGCGGGTGGTGCCGGCGGCGGACCTCGACCGGGCCGCCGGAGAGATCCTGGCCGCGCTGGCCGGGGCGCCCCCCACGGCGATGGCGTTGACGAAGCGACTCTTCTACGAGCTCGACGGCACCGGCTTTGCGCAGGGGATTGCCCTCGGGGCGCGCGTGAACGCCCTCGCGAGGGCCACGCCCGAGTTCCGCAGCGCCATCGGCGCCTTTCTCGGTCGATGACGCGCCAGCTGGTGGGCCTGCTCGGTATCGTGTTGGCAGTCTTTGGGTTAGCGTACGACGCGGGTTGGCTGATCTGGCTGGCTGCCGCGGTGATGGGCCTCTCGATTGTGGGACGGGTGATCGAGGCCCGGCGCGCCAGGCGCCGGGCGGACGATATTCGAACGCCTGAAAGTTGACGCTTTATGCGGTCACTGCCGCTTTTGGCAACGGTATACGGAGCAAGAGTTTACAGCGTTATTTTCGCGTCCCCCCGTTGCGAAAGCGGCAGGAATCGCTAACTTCGGTGGTTAAATGCAGGCGAGTATGAAGGGGTCAGGATCGTGGTCCACCGCCGGAACGGGCGGTCGCAGGGGAGAGGGGTAGGCTCTTTCAACAGGTCAACCGGGAATCAGGAGGGGACATGAAGGGAATGTTGAAGGGTGTTGCGGCTCTCGCGCTGGCTTCCGCTCTGTTTACCACGAGCGCAGAAGCGCAGGGCGCCAGGTTCGGTGTCGCTGCGGACGGGCTCTTTTCGCTCGAAGAGGGCGGCGGGAGCGACTTCGGCGCAGCGGTGATGGGTGAGTTTGGTGGCGGGCCGGACAGCCCGATCGGCTTCCGGGTGGATGTCGCCTACATCTTCGATCCCGAAGTTCTGATCTTCCGTGGCAATGTGCTCTACACCTTCATGACGTCGGCGGATTCGAAGTTCCACCCGTACCTCCTCGGCACGGGCGGCTACATCACCGACACCGACTTCGACAACGGCGACTTCCTCGCCGGCGCCGGAGCGGGCTTCAACATCATGATGGAGAACAGCAGCATCACGCCGTTCATCGAGGCCGCGTTCCTCAACCAGTTCGCCAGCGGCACGAGCATTCAGTGGGTCGATGCCCGCCTGGGCGTCAAGATCGGCACCGGCGGCAACTAAGCCTCCGCGTTCGACAGACAGCCCCGCCGACCGGCGGGGCTGTTCTGTTATGCGGGTGAGGTGCGTCATAGCCCACGTCGCCCGCCGATCCCAGCTTTGGAATGCTGCGGGTTCCATTCGGGCCCCGACATGCACGACCTTCATCAGGAGAACACCATGAGCAGGCGACTCGTCGTCCTGGCATTGGCCGCAGTCCTCATCACCGCGCCGCGTGCCGAGGCACAGGGGATCCGGTATGGTCTGGGCGGTACCGTGCAGTTCTCGCTGGAGGATGGTGGCGGGAGCGATTTCGGAGTCAGCGGCGTCGTGGATTTCATTCCTGCCGGGCACGTGGGATTCCGGCTCGACGGCAGCTATCTGTTCAACGAGGGCGACAACTACTTCCTGATCAATGGTGACGCCGCCTATCACTTCACCACCTCGTCGCGGAGCATTCACCCGTACGTGCTCGGCGGCGTGAGCCTCCTCGGATTCGACGAAACCGACTTCGGGCTCAACATAGGCGCAGGAGCGAATTTCCACCGATCCGGCAGCAGCATCGGGTTCTTTGCGGATCTCAGGTTCAACCGCTTCTTCGACAGCGATGCGAGCGGGCTCCAGCTGATGGGCGGGCTGCGCTTCGGCGACGAATGACCGCTTCCGGACTTCGAATGCCCCGCGCGAGCGGGGCATTCGCATGCCCGCAAGCGTACTCGTCTCCATGCCTGTTGTGCGCCGGGCGGGCCGACCCTACTTTCGCGGGACTCACCTGCAGACGTCGATCCCAGCCACCGGCGGCCTTCGGGGAATCGGCCTGCGCCTGAACGGCGTCTTTGCGTACTCCCTCAACCCGATAGGTGCGACATGGCTCGCTGGCCGACGTTTCTCGCGCTCATGGGATTGCTCGTCGCTGCCTCGCCCACGGCTGCCTCCGCCCAATACCCGCAGGTGAGGGAGGGGTTCTGGATCGGGTTCGGCTTCGGCTATGGCTCACTCGGCTTGTCCGATTGCGAGGAGTGCGACCGCGAGGGAGGCCTCTCGGGCTTTCTCAAGCTCGGCGGCACACTGAGCGACAAATGGCTGCTCGGCTTCGAGTCCAACAGCTGGATCGACGAGGAGCTCGAAACGACGGTGACCGTGAGCGCCTCGACCGCGACAGCCTATTACTACCCGTCGCCCGCCGGCGGCCTCCACTTCAAGGGCGGTCTCGGCATCGGTCATCTCGATGTCGAGGATGTCGGCGACGAGACGGGGATCGGCTTCCTCCTCGGGGCCGCGCACGATTTCCGCGTGGGGCGGAACGTCTCCATCGTGCCGGGGATCAGCTTCTACCTGGGCGATTTTGACGGCGGGTCGACGAACGTGGTCCAGGTCGGTGTGGGCGTGACGTTCCACTGAGGCGCGGATCATCCTCGGCGTCCCCGTGCGGGGCTGCGATGGCAGCCCCGCACTGCTTTTTCGGGATCTCACTCTCGATCGGGCACACGTCGGAATGGACCGACCCGCGTAGCCTGGATCACACGACGCCGAAGGCGAGCGCGAGATTCGCCGCATGCGGGAACGCTACGACGCGGCTTGTCACCTGCTTCAACGGCACTTCGGATTTCCCCGGTTCCGATCCCTCCAGGGTGCCGTGGTGCGCTCCGTGCTCGCCGGCCGCGACACACTCGGCATCCTCCCCACCGGCGGCGGCAAGTCGGTGTGCTTCCAGATTCCCGCGGTCGCGCTGGGGGGCTACACGCTCGTCATCTCCCCCCTCATCTCGCTGATGCAGGACCAGGTCGCCTCGGCGCTCGCGCGCGGAATTCCGGCGGTAAGTCTTGCCGGGCCGATGACGAGCTCGCGGATCGCCGCGGCCCTCGACACGGTTGCCGCCGGTGGAGTGCGCCTGCTATACACGTCGCCGGAGCGGCTGCTACGGCTCGTTGCGGAGCTCGAGCGCCGGCGCCTGCTTCCGGCCCTGCTCGCCGTGGACGAGGCGCATTGCATTGCCGAATGGGGCCACGATTTCCGCCCAAGTTATCGCGGGCTCCGGCGGATGCGATATCGGCTCGGAGGGCCGCCGGTGGTCGCGCTCACGGGAAGCGCGACGGCGGGCGTTCGCGATGAGATCATCACCACGCTCGCCCTCGGCGGTCGCCGGCGCGAGCTCGACCTGCATCTCGGCTCCTTCGATCGCCGGAACCTCTGGTTCGGCGTCCGCGGCGTGCGCTCGGAACGCGAGCGGCTCGAGGCATTGCTCCAGCTTCTCGCAGCGGACGACACGATGAGCATCGTCTACGCGCCGACTCGCAAGGCTACCGAGGGCATCGCGAGCGCGCTGCGGCATGCAGGTCACCGTGCAGCGGCCTACCATGCGGGCCTCGACCGCACGATCCGCTCGCACCGGCTCGAAGCGTTCCTCGCGGACGAAGTGGACGTCATGGTCGCCACCTCCGCATTCGGCATGGGGATCGACAAGCCCACCGTGCGCCTCGTCGTGCACTGGTCGATGCCGCCGACACCCGAGTCATACTATCAGGAAGCGGGACGGGCAGGACGAGACGGGGCACCGGCGCGTTGCGTGCTGCTCTATCGCCCGGGCGACGCGACGGTCCACCGGCGTCAGCTCGACGTGACCTTCCCGTCGCGGAGCACGCTGGAGGCAGTCTGGCGGGGCCGGGTGGATCCGGCGCGTCTGCCGAAGGCCGTCGTGGACTCGGCAGATCGCCTTCGCAGGGAGCTCCACCCCGAGCGGGGCGAGGTGGACTGGCGGCCCGTCGACCGCCGGCGCGCGGCCGCGCAGGCCCGGATCGATGCGGTCGAGCGATACGCCAGAACGCGCGGATGCCGTCGCGCGGCAGTTCTCGACTATTTCGGCGAGCGTGCCGCCAGCTGCAGCGGGTGCGACAGATGCGGCCGTCGGGATGTCCCGGTGCTACGGGATCGCGCCGCGACGCGCCGCCTCGCATCGCTCCGGCGCGCGGTAGCGAGCGTCGCTGCCCCGTGGCCAGGGGGACTTCTCGATGGAGAAACGCTCGCGCGGCTCGCGGCTCACCCGCCGCGCACGGTCGAGGAGCTCGCGGCGGTGCCCGGGGTCGGCGCGCCGCTCGCCGCGAGATTCGGCCGCCTGCTCGTGGACGGCCTCCGGGACGAACCACCCCCTCGCGACGAGGCACCGGTGATCCACGCCCTTCTCCAGTGGCGCGACGCAACCGCCGGGGCGCTCGGGATTGCCTCGATCGAACTCATGACGGAGCGCGCCATCCGGGCCATCGCCGCCGCGGCGCCCCGGGACGCTACGACCCTCGCCCGAGTCGGCGGACTCGGTCCCCGCGCCAAGGCCAAGTTCGCCGCGGAGCTGGTCGAGCTGATCGGGCGGGCAGTGGCGCAGGAGAAGTCGGAACCGGCGTCGGCCGTCGCAGGACCATGAGCTACGCTCGCCGCCCCGCCAGACTCACCCGGCATGAACCAGCCACCACACGGCCCCATGCCCTGTTCCCCAATGGACCGCTGCGCCAGACCTTCGCTTCCGTCCTTCCGTCCTTCCGTCCTTCCGTCCTTCCGTCCTTCCGTCCGCCTATATTTCCCGCCCATGGATACTTCGATCTATTTCAACGACCAGCACGATCAGGTGCGGCAGATGGTGCGGGAGTTTTCCCGAACCGAAATTGCTCCGGTAGCGCGGGAGCTCGACCGCACCTCCGAATTCCCCTGGGACAACATCCGGAAGATGGGCGAGCTCGGCCTTCTGGGCGTCCCGTGGAGCGAAGAACTCGGCGGGGCGGGCATGGACCAGCTCTCCTACTACATCACCATTCACGAGATGGCGAAGGTGGATGCGAGTCACGCACTCACCATCAGCGCCCATACGAATCTCGGCACCTCGCCGATCGTCGAATTCGGAACCCCGGAGCAGCGCGAACGGTACGTCCCGCTCCTCGCCTCAGGGCGCGTACTCGGCGGCTTCGGACTGACAGAGCCCGGCGCCGGCAGCGATGCGGGAGGGACGGCGTCGACCGCCGAGGATCGCGGCGACCACTATGTCCTGAACGGGTCCAAGATCTTCATCACCCACGCCGGCGTCGGGGAGATCTTCTCCGTGACGGCCCGGACCGATCACGGAGCGGGCACGCGCGGGATCTCGAGCTTCATCGTCACGAAGGACACGGTGGACCTCGAGAAATGCCGGGAACTGGGCATCGGACATGCGCAGGACCTTCCCAAGACGCCGGGGGTCCGGGCCGGCAAGAAGGAGGACAAGATGGGCTGGCGCGCGAGTGACACGCGCGAGCTGATCTTCGAGAACGCCATCGTTCCGAAGGAGAACCTGCTGGGCGAGCCGGGGAAGGGCTTCGTCAACTTCCTTCGGACGCTCGATGCCGGACGCATCGGGATCGCAGCACTCTCCCTGGGAATCGCCGAAGGCGCGTACGAGGCCGCTCTGGAGTACGCGGGAAGCCGGAAGCAGTTCGGGAAGCCGATCGGCAGTTTCCAGGGAGTGCACTTCCAGCTCGCCGACATGGCGCTCGAGATCGAGGCGGGCACGCATCTGCTCTACCATGCCGCCTGGCTCAAGCAGAACGGCAAGCCGTTCAAGAAGGAAGCGGCAATGGCGAAGCTGTTCTGCTCCGAGCTCGCCATGAGGGCCACCACGAAGGCGGTCCAGATCTTCGGCGGCTATGGCTACACCACCGACTATCCGGTCGAGCGGATGATGCGGGACGCCAAGGTCTGCGAAATCGGCGAGGGGACCAGCGAGATTCAGCGCATGGTCATCGCCCGGCAGATCCTGGGGAACGTCGTGGACTGAAGAAGGCGTGCGTTATTGCTCTAAACTCCTACCTTTCATATAATTAGCGCATCTGAAGGCGATGCGGCGAGCCGGGACCGGCGGAGCAGTGGACGCGCTCCTCCCGGCTCGCGGTGCGCCGGGCCCCGATTTCCCAAGGACTTCCCCGCGTGAAACGCGAGATCCTGATCAACGGCAGCCAGCGCGAAACGCGCGTGGCGATTCTGGAAGACGACCGTCTCGTCGAACTGCTCATCGACCGCCCCGATCACCGTCGCACGGTCGGGGACATCTACCTGGGAAAGGTCGAGGCGGTCCTGCCGGGTATTCAGGCCGCGTTCGTGGATATCGGCCTCGAGAAGAGCGCCTTTCTGCACGCTTCCGATCTCCTCGAGCCGGACGAGGACGAGGAACCGGATCCCGACGAGGAAATCGACGAAGGTGCCGAGGCGGAAGCTGCGATCGCCGAGGGGAATTTCGAAGGGGACGCCGAGGCCGAGGCGGAGGACGGGGAAGAATCGCCGAGGCGGGGGCGGCGGGGCCGGAATGGAAACGGGGGCCAGGAGGTGCGCCGGCGCGAAGTCTCCCCCCGCCGTCCGGTGCCCAACATTCAGGATATCCTGAAGAAGGGCCAGACGCTCCCGGTGCAGGTCACGAAGGAGCCGATCAGCACCAAGGGTTGCCGCGTCACTGCGCAGATCTCGCTCGCCGGCCGGTTCCTCGTATACATGCCCTACGGCTCGAAAGTCGGCGTCAGCCGCAAGATCGAGAGCCGGGAGCAGCGCGCGAAGCTCCGCGAAATGGTCACGAAGCTCCTCCCGAGAGACTCCGGCGGCGTCATCGTCCGCACCGTCGCCGAAGGCGTCACGGAAGAGCATTTCCGCCGCGAGATCGATTCGCTCCTCAACCTCTGGCGCAAGATCAACCGGAAGCAGACCTTCGTCCGGCGGGCGCCGGCGCTGCTGCAGCGGGAGACGAGCCTGACCCGCGGGATCATCCGCGATCTGTTCAGCGCGAAGGTGGATGCGCTCTGGGTCGATTCGAAGGAACTCTACAACGAAGTCGAGCAGTACCTGCAGCAGGTGGACCCGGACCTGATCAACCGGGCGCACCTCTAC
>JAICNA010000163.1 GCA_025928955.1 Gemmatimonadales bacterium
GATCACGTCCGGCCACTCGCGCGTGAAGCCTTCCTCCGGCCATTTCCGCGTCCCGTCGATCCCCATCTTGCTGCCGTAGGTGAAGGCCCGGCTCGCGTGGTCGAGCACGTCCACGGGCCCCATCGTGAACCGCACGTCGCGTTCGGGGTCGATGTTGTTGAGCGCGGCCCACCACGCCTCATCGGGATTCCGGACGTCGATCTCGCGGTCCACGATGACGAGCACCTTGGCCAGCGACATGAGCCCCTGCCCCCAGAGCGCGTTCATGACCTTGTGCGCCTGCCCGGGGTACTGCTTGTCGATGGACACGAAGACCAGGTTGTGGAAGATGCCCGCCGCCGGCATGTGATAGTCCACGATTTCCGGCACGGTGAGCCGGAGAAGCGGGAGGAAGATCCGTTCCGTCGCATGCCCGAGGTAGTAATCCTCCATCGGCGGCTTGCCGACGAGCGTCGCGGGGTAGATCGGGTTCCGGCGCATGGTGACGGCGGTGACGTGCACCTTCGGGTAGTAATCGGCGAGCGAGTAGAACCCTGTGTGATCGCCGAACGGCCCCTCGAGCACGAGCTCCTCGGCTGGATCGATGTATCCCTCGATCACGAGCTCCGCTTCGGCCGGGACCTCGAGATCGCACGTCACCGCCTTCGCCAGCTCGACCGGCGCGCGGCGCAGGAATCCGGCGAAGATGAATTCGTCGATGTTGGGCGGGAGCGGCGCCGAGCCCGAGTAGATGCTCGCCGGATCGCCGCCGAGCGCGATGACGACCGGCATCCGCTCGCCGCGTGCGGCCATGTCGCGCCAGTGGGCGGCGCCGACCTTGTGCCGCTGCCAGTGCATGGCGAGCGTGTCCCGGCCGAGGACCTGAATCCGGTACATCCCGACGTTGCGGGTTCCCCGTGCGGGGTCGGTCGTGATCACCATCGGAAGCGTGATGTACCGTCCCCCGTCCCCGGGCCACGTCGTCAGGAAGGGGATCGCGTCGAGGTCGATGTCCCGGCCCTGGAGCACGACGTCCTGGCATGGCGCGCGCCCGCTGCGCACCCGCGGGGGAAACTTGGCGACCTCCGCGAGGCGGGGCAGCATCGACAGCTTGCCGAAGAGCCCGTCGGGCACCTTGAGGTCGAGGAGCTCGGCGATTCGCGCTCCGACCTCGTCGAGTGCCGTCACGCCGAGCGCGAGGCACATCCGCCGCATGGATCCGAACAGGTTGATGGCAACGGGGTGCGCACTCCGCTGGCCATTGTCGAGGATCACGTGCTCGAAGAGCAGCGCCGGACCGCCGCCGGGACTCTTCATGCATCGATCCGCGATCTCCGCTACCTCGAGCCGCGCCCGGACCGGCTCCCTCACCCGGACCAGCTCGCCGATCGCGTCGATCTCGCTGATGAAGTCCCGCAGGCTGTCAATCGCCATTGATCGATCTGGAGGCATTTTGATTGTGAACCACGGAAGCGCGGAGGCCCGGAGAGGCACAGCCTCCATGAAATCGATAAGCGATCATCCCGGAACCACCGGCACATTGCGCGCACGGGCGCGCCGGCAGCCATCTCCGCGACTCCGCGACTCCGTGGTTCAGGAGCATCGTTCCTTTCGAACCCCCAGATGGACTGCCGTGATGCCACCGAGAAAGCGGATGAATCGGACTTCGGTGAAGCCGGCGCCTTCCATGCGCCTCGCGAGCTCAGGCGGTTCCGGAAAGACCCGCGCCGACTCTGGAAGCCAGTCATATGCCGTCGTATGTTTCGAGATCAACCGCCCGATGCGTGGCAAGACGTGCTCGAAATAGGCGAGGTAGGCTCCGCGCAGCGGCTGGCGCGGGGGCGTGCTCATCTCGAGTACCACGAGCCGCGCACCGGGCCGGAGGACGCGCGCCGCCTCCCGGAGCCCGGCATCGAGATCCGCCAGGTTCCGGACGCCCCATCCCACCACGGCGCCGTCGAACGCGGCATCAGGAAAGGGCAGGTCGAGCGCGTCGGCCGTGACCGGCTCGATGCGATCCGACTTGTGCCGGCCAAGCTCGAGCATCGGCTGCACGAAATCCGCGCCGATGATCCGGCCGCGGAACCCCGGCTGGCGCGAGAGGATGGCCGCGAAGTCCAGCGTGCCGGCGCAAAGATCCAGGTAGCGGCCGGCCGGGACGCGCTCCCAGTCGAGCAGCTCGACCGACTTGCGTCTCCAGTGCAGATCCAGCCGCATGCTGATGATGCGGTTGAGCCGGTCGTACGTCGGCGCGATGGCGGTGAACATCTGGCGGACATAGGCCCGCTTTGCCGCCCCGCCCGAGACTGGTAACTCACGATCCGAGGCGAACATAGGCGCAGAATGTAGTCCCCTTCGGAGCCCCGCCGCAAGCAGCGGGTGCGGCCGGTGACCGACCGGCGCGCCGCACTCGCCGCCGCGACGGACCAGGAAGTCGTCGCTCTGGCCCGCACCGGCCACGAGCCGGCCTACCGCGAGCTGATCCGCCGCTACGAGCGGCCGATCTTCTCGCTGGTCTTCCGCATGGTCCGCGATCGCGAGCTCGCCGAGGACCTGGCGCAGGAGACGTTCGTCAAGGCGCTCAACGCGATCGAATCGTACCGTCCCGAGTTCAAGTTCTCCTCCTGGATCTTCAAGATCGCGAACAACGCCGCGATCGATCACCTGCGCCGCCGCGAGCTCGACACGCTGTCGCTCGACGGCTCTCCGCACGCCGAAACGCCCGAGGCAATGGAGGCCACCGCGCTCCAGATCGGCAACCGGCTCGAGTCGCCGCTCGACGCCGTCGAGGCCAAGGAGCTCGGCGGCGCCATCGAGGCGGCCATCGGCCGGCTCCGCCCCGAGTACCGCTCGTGCATCCTGCTCCGTCACGTCGAGGGGCGCGCCTACGAGGAAATCGCCGAAATCCTGAACCTTCCCCTGGGCACGGTGAAGACCTACATCCACCGGGCTCGTAACGAGTTGCGACAGTCCCTCGCCCACCTCCGCGAATGAAACCTTCAATGAATACCTGCCGTAGGAGGGTTCACTTATGACCCGCTCCGTGAATCCGCACCTCTCCTCCGATGATTTCGACGCTCTGCTCGAGGGCGCCGCGAGCCAGGAGGCGCACGCACATCTCGACGCGTGCGCGTTCTGCCGGGAGCAGGTCGCGGCCGATCGCGCGGTCGTGACGCGGCTCGAGTCCCTCTCGAGCTTTGCCCCGTCGCCGGCATTTCCCGATCAGGTCATGGCGCGGGTCGCGGTGCCCGATCCCTTCGCGCTCCATTCCTTCGGTTCCGCGGGGCGCAGGATGTTCGCCACGCGGCGCTCGCTTGCCGCAGCGGCTTCGGTCGCCATCATCGTGGTCGGCGCGATGGCGGCAAGCGTCATCTGGACACTGGGGAATCGCGAGACTCTCGCCGCCGCCGGGTCGTGGCTGGGGGGAGAGGCCATGAGCTGGCTCTGGATCGCCGTTCGGGGCGGGGCCGCCAACCTGATGGAACAGCCCTGGTACGCCGCGGCGCGCGGCTTCCTCGGCTCGCCCACCCGGCTGGCCATCCTCTCCGCCGCGATCACCACCGTCTACCTCGGCGGCCTCTTCGCGCTCCGGAGGCTCATGGCCCTTCCGGCACAGGGAGGGGCCCATGCGCACGCGTAGCGCAGCATTCGCCCTGGCACTTCTCGCGGCCGCCGGGGTGTCCCGTCCCGCACATGCCGACCCGAAAGGCGCCGGGGACGTGGCGGTCGGAGCAGCCCGCGACATCTGGCAGTTCATCCAGCAGATCCGGGGCGAGGGAAGCGATTCGGTCCGGGCGCTTCGGTCCCGGCCTCAGGCGGCCCAGCCGCAGCCGATCCCCGAGGCCACACCGCAGGGCCTGACGCTCGATCTCTCCGATCTCTCCCATCCGCTGGTTCTCGAGGAACATCTCAACCGCCTGACCGAACTGGCGGAGAGCGAGATGCGGGTTACCGTGCCGAACGGCACGGCGCGCCTCGGCGCGTACAGCGTCGGCTCCGACCAGACGGTCGCGGGCCATCTCCTCATCGTGCGTGGTGACGCGCAGGTCTTCGGCCGCCTGCAGGGGAACCTCGTCACCTACGACGGCGACATCTTCGTCCATCCCGGCGCCGTCATTTCCGGTGACGTCCTGGCGATTCACGGCGCGGTGCACGACCGTGGCGGCGAAATCGGCGGCGAGGCTCGCACGCTCAGCGCAGCGGCCTCGCCGGTCGCCGCGCAGGCGCCGCCACTCTCCGCCGGGGCGGCGACATTGCGCCGGCTCGCCGGCGTGATCGGCGTCTTCCTTGCGCTCGCGGCGCTCGGCGTGGGCCTCGCCGCCTTCGGCCGGCACAATCTCCAGGTGGTTTCCGACACCGTCACGCACAGCTTCGGCCGCGCGTTCATCACGGGGCTCGTCGGGCAGATTCTCATCCTCCCGACGTTCGGCATGCTGGTCGTCGGTCTCGTGCTGAGCGTCGCGGGAATTCTCCTGCTCCCGTTCGCCGTGGCGGTCTACGTGCTGCTGGTCATCGTCGGGATCGTCGGCGGCTATCTCGCGGTCGCCCACGCGATGGGCGAGACGTACACCCGCCGGCGACTCGCGCAGGGGATCCTCGTCGGGGCGCCGGGAAGCTACCAGTTCCTGCTCGTCGGCCTGGTCGCCACCACGGCGCTCTGGCTCGCGTGGGCGCTCTTCGGCTGGGTGCCCGTCGCCGGCGCGCTCATCCGCGGCGCGGCGATCCTGGTCACGTGGCTGCTCGCGACCGCGGGCCTGGGCGCCGCACTGCTCAGCCGGGCGGGAATCCGCGAGAACTTCGCCGGGCGCATCATCCCGCCCTATGCGCTCACCGACGAATCCCTGTGGGCCACCCCGCACTTGGGCGTGCCGGCCGTGAAGCGGCCGGGCGCCGGCAGCCGCACGACCGGTCCGGGAGCGTGAGGGCGGCCGTCCTCGCGCTCGCCGCCGTCCTGCTCGGACCGGGCGACGCGGCGGCGCAGCAGATGCGCGAGTTCAGCTCCGCCCGCCAGCGCCACGGCGAGGCGCGCCTCGCGACGCGCCTCGACTTCGGCGCGGGGACGCTTCGGCTCGCGCCCGGTCCGGCCGGCCGGCTCTACGGCCTCCAGCTCACCTACGACGTCGAGCGCTTCCGCCCGATCAGCCGATTCGATCCCGTCGCGGGAACGGTGCATCTCGGCCTGGAAAGCACCGGGCGCTCCGGCCTCCGCGTTTCGTCCCGCGAACAGCTGGCACAGACCGCGGAAGTCCTGCTTTCGCCGGCGGTCTCGCTCGCGCTCGACGTGGCGTTGGGTGCGGTGGAGGCGGATATCGAGCTCGGCGGCCTGCGCGTCGCGTCGCTCCGCATCGCGACCGGGGCCAGCCGGTCCACGATCCGGTTCTCGACCCCCAACCTCTCGCGCTGCACGTCCGCAGTGATCGAAGCCGGCGCGGCCGAGGTTGCGCTCGCCGGCCTCGGCAACAGCCGCTGCGACCGGATCACGTTCAGCGGCGGGGTGGGCACGGCGCTGCTCGACCTGAGCGGCGCCTGGCCGACCGATGCCGCGCTCGACGTCTCGATGACGATGGGCGAACTCACGCTGCGGTTGCCGCGGGATGTCGGTGTGCGCGTCGAGATGGCGAAGTTCCTCTCGAGCTTCGGGGCTGCCGGCTGGACGCGGGACGGCGACACCTACCTCTCCCCCGGCTACGCCACGGCGGATCGGAAGGTCGACATCTCGCTGTCGACGACGATCGGCAACGTGAACGTGGAGTGGCTGCGCTAGGGCCCGATCGTCCGTTCGTGTCTTTCCGAGGCTTCGGCCGAAGCCGATCCGACCGGTACCGCCTGCCCCCCCGGCCTCGTATGATTCCATCGTCCGCCTGATCGCTCCCCGCTCGAAGCGAGGCGCACGTGGATCCACTGCAGACGCTCGGTTTCGCCCTCGGGACATCGTTCGCCTCGGGGCTCAACCTGTACCTCACGATGGCCACCGCCGGTCTCTTTCAGCGGCTCGGCATCGTGGAGCTTCCCGCCTCGCTTCAGATCCTCGCGCATCCCGCGGTCATGGGAATCGCGGTAGCGCTCTTCCTGATCGAGTTCATTGCCGACAAGATCCCGCTCGTCGACAGCGCGTGGGATGCGGTGCACACCTTCATCCGCCCTCCCGCGGCGATGGTGCTCGCGTACGCGTCCTTTGGCGGCGACGTCCCCGAGATCTGGAAGCTCGGGGCGGGACTCCTCGGTGGGAGCGTCGCGCTCACCTCGCACGGCGCGAAGGCGTCGGCCCGGGCCGCAGCGAATGCCAGCCCCGAGCCGTTCAGCAACTGGCTGCTGAGCTTCTTCGAGGATGCGGTCGCCGTCGGCCTCAGCTGGCTCGCGGCCACGCACCCCGTGCTCACCGCCGGCGTCGTGCTGGTCCTCGTGCTCATCGCCGGGTTCATCATCTGGAAGCTCTATGGCTTCTTCCGGCGCGCGGTCGCGAAGGTGAAGGAGGGCTATCAGAGGGCGGTCACTGCGACTGGAGCGGGATAGCAGGGGTAGAGGGGTCTGGCGAAGATTCTCGAGCGGCGAGCGCCGTGGCTTCGCGATTCCGCCGAACGCAGGTCTGAACGCTTCAGCCGAGCCGCGCGCGCACCTTCCCACCCACCCCGATCCCGAACCGTCGCGCCGC
>JAICNA010000056.1 GCA_025928955.1 Gemmatimonadales bacterium
GCGCAACCTCAGGTGCGCTCATCGGCGCCGCGATCGGCGCGCTGTCGAGCCGCGATCGCTGGTCCCGGCACCCGTCGTTCGCCGCCCGGGTGGCGCCGACGGAGCGCGGCCTGGGGCTGGGCCTTGCGATGCGGCTCGGTTTCTGACCAGGGAACGCCGGGCCACCGACGCCTGCCGGACTCGATGCTCCCGCGGATCGATGCGTTGGGATGTCGCGATAGGGGGCTCGGGGCCCGGCTAGATTTCGCGAAGCCAGGAGCTCGAATGCTGTACGTCGACAACCGCGGAATCACCGACCCCCGCGTCAACCTAGCCCTCGAGGAGCATGTCCTCCGCCACCGGTTCCCCGGGGAGGAGTGCCTGCTCTTCTACATCAACGAGCCCTCGATCATCATCGGGCGCAACCAGAATACCGTCGAGGAAATCGATCCCGACGCCGTCGAAGCGCGCGGCATCCACGTCGTGCGCCGCATCTCCGGCGGGGGTGCGGTCTACCATGACCTCGGCAATCTCAACTTCAGCTTCATCGCGCCGTACGCGCCGCAGCGCTTCAACCGGTACGAGGCGTTCACTCGTCCCGTGGTCATGGTGCTGCGCGAGCTCGGCGTGCCTGCCGAGCTCGGAGGGCGCAATGACCTCGTGGCGGACGGCCGGAAGATCTCCGGCAACGCGCAGTTCGTCACCGGCGACCGGATGTTCAGCCACGGCACGGTGCTCGTGGACACCGATCTCGATGTCATGCCGACGGTGCTCACGCCGAAGCCTGGCAAGATCGAATCGAAAGGGCACAAGTCGGTGCGAAGCCGCGTCGCGAACGTTCGCGAGTTCCTTGCGGAGCCGCTGACCGCCGCCGAGCTGCGTGGACGCCTGCTCGAAGGCATTTTCGGCGATCCGGATCCGGCGGAGCGCCTCGAGCTGACGGACGAGGACTGGGCGGCGGTTCGCCACCTCGCCGACACGAAATACGGGACCTGGGAATGGAACATCGGCAAGTCGCCGCCCAGCAACATTTCGCGCGCGCGGCGGTTTCCATTCGGCGAGGTCGACGTGCGCATCGATGTGCAGGAGGGACGGATCGCCGGCGTGCGGTTCTTCGGCGACTTCATCGGCCTCGCGGAGGTGGCCGGGCTCGAGCAGAGGCTGAGCGGCCTCCGGTACGACCGGCACGCCGTCGTCGGTGCGCTGGCGGAGGTGGATCTGACGGCGTACTTCGGTCCCATCGCCCAGGAGGAATTGCTGTCGCTCGTCTTCGGCTGACTTTTCCCGCGGCTCCTCCCGGGATTACCTTTCGTCATACATCGACCGATCGCCTTCCGGCAGGCGAACGGCATTCCCGCGAACACGACAGCGCTGATCAGCGATGCCGGTACAGTCGTATCACGCTCGAGGTCGGAACCGATGGGGGTCCCTGGAACACCGGTCGATGTGACGACCGCTCATTCTGCGTCGACCGGGATCGCCGGTCTCGATTATGTCCTCGGGGGTGGACTCCCGGCGGACCACCTCTTCCTCATCGAAGGCGCACCCGGGACAGGCAAGACGACGCTCGCCCTCCAGTTTCTCATGGAGGGCGTTGCGCGTGGCGAGCCGTCGCTCTACGTCACGCTCGCGGAGACGCGCAGCGAGCTCGAGAAGGTCGCGGCCAGCCACGGGTGGTCGCTCGCGGGCCTCGAGATTCTCGAACTCACCCCGCCGGACGAAGTGCTGCAGCCCGAGCTGCAATACACCGTCTTTCATCCCTCCGATGTCGAGATCGGGCAGACCATGCGGGCGGTATACGATGCGGTCGAGCGGCACCAGCCGCGCCGACTCGTGCTCGATTCGCTCTCCGAGATGCGCCTGCTCGCACAGGACCCGCTGCGGCTCCGGCGGCAGGTGCTCGCGATCAAGCACTTCTTCATCGGTCGGCGCTGCTCCGTGATGCTGCTCGACGACATGCGCAGTGCCGATCACGACCTGCAGTTCGCCAGCATCGCGCATGGGGTGATCCTGCTCGAGCAGTCGGCGCTCGAGTACGGGGCGGAGCGGCGCCGGCTCCGGGTGTCGAAACTGCGCGCCCAGCGCTACCGCGGCGGCTACCACGACTTCTCGATCCGCACCGGCGGGCTCGAGGTCTACCCGCGGCTCGTGGGCGCCGATTACCCGCTCGTCCAGGTCGACGCTCCGCTTCCGAGCGGCGACGAGCGCCTCGACGCCGTCACCGGCGGAGGCCTCGATCGCGGGTCGAGCAACATCTTCGTCGGGCCGGCGGGGGTCGGGAAGTCCACGCTCGCCGCACAATTCGCGCTCGCCGCAGCGGAGCGCGACGAGCGGATCGCGATCTACCTCTTCGACGAGCGGCTCCGGACGTTTCACGCCCGCGCCACCGGCCTGGGCATGGACTTCACGCGTCACATCGACGCGGGGCGCGTCGTGGTCCAGCAGATCGATCCCGCCGAGGTCTCGCCAGGGCAATTCGCACAACTCGTGGTACGCGGGGTGGAGGAGGTCGGGGCTTCGGTCGCGATCATCGACAGCCTCAGCGGCTACATGAATGCCATGCCCGAGGATCGCATGCTCATGATCCACCTCCATGAGCTGATCAGCTATCTCACGCAGCGTGGCGTGACCTCCATCATGACCCTCGCGCAGCACGGGCCGCTTGCGCACGGCTCGAGCCAGGGCGCAGAGGTCAGCTATCTCGCCGACTCGATCGTCCTTCTGCGCTATTTCGAGGCGGCTGGCACCGTCCGGCAGGCGATCTCGATGCTCAAGAAACGCGGGGGCCATCATGAGCAGACGATCCGCGAATTCCGCATCGGCCAGGGCGGCCTCCGCCTTGGCGAGCCACTGAGCGGATTCCAGGGCGTGCTGACGGGCGTCCCGCAGTACGTGGGACAGTCGGAGCCGCTGCTGTCGTCCGCGCCGGTTCCCGACGACGTGATTCTCGGCGGCTGACCGTGCACCAACGCGGCGTGCCGCCGCCTCCGGCGGAAACGGTCGTGCTTCATGCCCCCACTGGACGCGATGCCGCCCTCATGGCATCGATCCTTTCGAGGGCGGGCCATCGCGTCGTCGGCGAGGAGTCCATCGAGGCGGTGTGCGCCCGGATCCCGGCGGACGGCGCAGTCGCCATCCTCGCCGCCGAGGCGCTCACCCCCGTCGCGACACGGTGCCTGCTCGAGGCGCTTGCGGCCCAGCCGTCCTGGTCCGATTTCCCGCTGGTGGTCCTGACGAGCGTCCTCGCCATGCAGCGCCAGGGTCAGCCGCATCTGGCCACCCTGCGCGAGCGGGGGAACCTGACCCTGCTCGAGCGCCCGGTCCATCCGATGACGCTGCTGAGCGCGGTCGAGGCTGCGATCAGGGCACGCCGCCGTCAATACGAAGTCCGCGATTATCTCGACGCGCGTCAGCGGGCCGAGGAACATGCCCGCCAGGTCCAGAAGATGGAGGCCGTCGGCCAGCTCGCCGGCGGCGTCGCCCACGAGGTCAACAACATGATGACCGTGGTGCTCGGCTTCGGCGAGTTCGCGCTCAACCGGATCAGCCGGGCGGAGCACGACGGCCACGCGATCGATCCGGTCGCGCTGCGGAGCGAGGTCGAAGAGATGGTGAAGGCGGGGAAGCGTTCCGCCGCGATCACGCAGCAGCTGCTCGCCTTCAGCCGGCGGCAGCGGCGCCAGACGGTGCGCATCCAGCTCCAGACCATCGTCCGCGACCTCGCCGATCTGCTGCGCCAGCTGGTGGGCGCATCGATCGAGATCACCATGCGCCTGCCGGACGACCTGCCCGTCGTGCGCGTGGACCGGACACAGATGGAGCAGGTGATCATCAACCTGGTCATCAACGCGCGGGACGCCATGGACGGCCCCGGCTCGATCACGATCAGCGGCGAGACGGTCGAGCTGGGCGAAGCGTTCATGAAGAAGCACCGCGTGACCGCGGTGCGCGGCGGCCGCTGGGTCCAGCTCGCGATCTCGGATACGGGGCGGGGCATGGATCGCGAGACGCAGGAGCACGCGTTCGAGCCGTTCTTCACGACGAAGCCGGTGGGTGCGGGAACCGGGCTGGGCCTGTCGACGGCATACGGCATCGTCAAGCAGAGTGACGGCTACATCTGGCTGTACAGCGAGCCCGGCATCGGTACGACGGTCAAAGTGTACCTCCCGGAAAGCGATGGCGAGGCGAGCCGGACGGAGGCCGCAGCGCCGGCGGAGGTCGCCAGCGGCGAGACGATCCTGGTGGTCGAGGACGAGCCGGTCGTGCGACGGCTCGCGCGGATGGCCCTCGAGGAAGTGGGCTACTCGGTCGTGGAAGCGTCGGACGGCGTCGACGCGCTCGCGCTGCTCCGGCGCGACGGGTCGGCGGTGCAGCTCGTCCTGAGCGATGTGGTGATGCCGGGCATGGGCGGACAGGAGCTGGCGCGGATTCTCCGGGAGGACCGTCCGGAACTGCCGCTACTCTTCATGTCGGGCTATCAGGGCGAGGACGTGACCGACCGCGGATTGCTCGAGCCAGGCGCGGCGTTCATCCAGAAGCCCTTCGCACCCCATGAGCTGGCGCGGCGCGTCCGGGCGCTTCTCGACGAGCGCAAGGTGAGGGGCTAGACCGGGCCGGGATCGGGAGGGAGAGCGGCGTGGGTGAGATTCGAACTCACGGTGCCCTCGCAGGCACGGCGGTTTTCAAGACCGCTGCATTAAACCACTCTGCCACCACGCCGAGGCGATAAGTTACTTGGCGCCGATCCGATGGGACAAGCGGCGCGGCATCGCGCCCCCGGCCGAAGACTGGTGAGGACGTGACCCGGGGCTTACCATACGGGAGATCGCGGCAAGGGTGAACCTGGATGATCGGAGGATCGAATGAGCTCCGTGAGCGCTGAATCCTGCTGTTGCGACGATCCGAACTGCGCGTGCAAGTGCGGGTGCGCCAACGGCACCTGCTGTGGCGAGTGTTCGGGCTGTTCCGGCAGTTGCTGTTCCTGAGAACCTGAATGGCATCACGGCCACCCTGATCGGGTGGCCGTTCTTTTCCTGAGGTCAGGGCGTGCCGCCGGTGGCCAGGAACTGCGCGAACTCGTCGGGCAGCTCGCTTTCCCGAATGGCGCGGGCGGCACGCTCCAGATCGTATTCCACGCGATGCACTTCGACCTCGACGGATCCCGTGCCCATCGTGACGGCCGCGTAGCTCGCCCGCCAGTCACCATCCTTCGGCCGGCCGACGCTGCCGGTGTTCACGAAGTGAATTCCCTCGATCTCGCGATGCCATGGGCGATGGGTGTGCCCGAAAGCAATGGCATCGCCCGCCCGCGCTCCTGCCCGCCGCGCCATGTCGAGTGAGAATTCGGCCGGCCGCTCCTCGGTCCAGTAGACCGTGTTGAGCGTCGGCGTACCGTGTACGAGGATGAGCTGCTCACCGGCCTGATGGCCGCCCCCGGCGCGAATGTCGAGCCGGAACGGGAGGCCGGCGAGAAAGCGTCGTGTCTCGGGTGATACGTGAGCGAGCGTCCACGCGTAGCTGACGTGACTCAACCCCTCCTGCACCGGGTCCTCGTAGCGGCATCCGCAATGCTTGTAGGAGGTCGCGACGGTGGAGTCGTAATTGCCGGCAACACCCGGGATGCCACGGGAGGCGATGAGCTCGACGACCTCGTTCGGCCATGGTGCGTAGCCGACCAGATCTCCGAGGTGATAAACGGCATCGAATGGCCGCGCGTCGATGTCGGCGAGGACGGCCTCGAGCGCCGGAAGGTTGGCGTGAACATCGGAGATCAGCGCGAAACGCATCTCGGCCCTCCCTCTAGCCCCGGGGAATCGGAAACGGCGTTGCCGCCGGAAAGAAGCGCCGCGCCCACAGTGCCACGTAGACCAGCGCGACGAGCGCCGGCACCTCGATCAGCGGCCCCACGACAGCGGCCATCGCTTCCCCCGACGCCAGCCCGAAGGTGGCGATGGCGACGGCAATCGCGAGCTCGAAATTGTTCCCGGCTGCCGTGAACGCGAGTGAGGCGCTCTGGTCGTAGGCGAATCCGAGCCGCTTCGCCAGCAGCAGTGACAGACCGAACATCAGCACGAAATAGACGGCGAGCGGAAGCGCGATCCGGAGCACGTCCAGCGGCAACGAGACGATCCGGTCACCCTGCATCGCGAACATCAGGATGATCGTGTAGAGCAAGCCGAGCAGCGCGGTCGGACCGAACCTGGGCATGAAGACCTCGTCGTACCATGCAGCGCCGCGGCGAGCGACCAGGAGCCTGCGGGTCAGGAATCCAGCCGCGAGCGGTACGCCGAGAAAGAGGAGGACGCTCCGCGCGATGTCCCACATCGTCACGGCGAGCTCGGCGCCGGGGAGGCCCAGCCACCCGGGAACGACCGTCAGGAAGAGCCAGCCGAGCACGGAATAGGTGAGGATCTGGAAGATCGAATTGAGCGCCACCAGCATCGCCGCGAGCTCATTCGAGCCGCAGGCGAGGGAATTCCAGATCAGGACCATGGCGATGCAGCGGGCCAGCCCGATGAGGATCAGCCCGTTCCGGTATGCCGGGAGGTCGGGGAGAAAGATCCACGCGAGGGCAAACATGACCACCGGTCCGATGACCCAGTTGAGCACGAGCGAGGTTCCGAGCAGGCGCGTGTTGCGCGCGTGCTGCCCCACGGTTTCGTAGCGGACCCTGGCGAGCACCGGGTACATCATCCAGAAGAGACCCACTGCAATTGGCGCCGACACACCCGCGATTCTGGCGGCATCGAGCCGTACCGCGAAACCGGGCCATTGATGGCCGATCCAGAGCCCGAGCCCGATCGCCGCGAAGATCCAGAGCGGGAGGTAGCGATCGACGGCCGACAGGCGCGCGATGACACGCACCGGCGGGCCGTCGCTCACCGGTGCGTGTCGGGGTGCCGCGGTCACGAGCGGGTCACCATTCATCCGCAGCAGTCCGGCCCGCAGCAGGAGCGCGCCGCCGCAACGGGCTCGGGCTTCGCCGCGGGCTTCGAAGCCCGGACGAATGCGCCCATGACACAGCCGCTCAACTCGCGCGCGAGCATCTCGAGATCCTCGCCGGTTCCGCTCAGGAAGGTCCTGGCGTCCTCGAACTCGTAGATCCGCGTCGGCTCGACATCGGCGCCTTCGAAGCCGACGTCGGTCAGGAGCGACTTGAACTCCTGCTCCTCGAGCGCGCCGGCAACGCAACCGACCCAGAGCTCCATGCTCTTGCGTACCGCCGGCGGCAGCTCACCACGCACCACGACATCCGACACGGCGAACCGCCCGCCCGGCTTGAGGACCCGGAATGCCTCCTGCAGCACCTTCCGCTTGTCTCCCGAAAGGTTGATCACGCAGTTCGAGATGATCACGTCCACCGAATTGTCCGGCAGAGGAATGTTCTCGATCTCTCCCTTGAGAAACTCCACGTTCTCGGCTCCCGCCTTCGCGGCATTCGCGCGTGCGAGGGCGAGCATCTCATCGGTCATGTCGAGACCGTAGACCTTCCCGGTCGGCCCCACCCGGCGTGCAGACAGCAGCACATCGATGCCGCCGCCACTGCCGAGGTCGAGCACGACATCGCCCGGATGGAGCGCAGTCAGCGCCGTCGGGTTGCCGCAGCCGAGGGAGGCGACGATCGCATCCTCGGGAAGCACGGCGGTCTCGCCGGCCGAGTAGAGGTCCGAGGTGATCGGATCCTTCGCGCCCGCGCCCGGGGCGGCTCCGCAACATGAGCTCGCCGGGCCCCCGCACGTCGCAACTCCACCGGCCATCACGCGCTGGGCCGCTTCGCCGTATCTCGCGCGTACCGTCTCCCTGATCTCCGTCACGCCAGACATCTGCTCCTCCAATCAAAAAAGGTTGATGGATACATCATGAAAAAACACCGTCAGCACGCGCAGCCGCTCGACGGGGCGGTGGCGGCGGCCTCTGCATAGGCAGTTGCGACGGCCTCGACCTCGTCGAAGGCCGCGGCATTGAGCGAGTAATAGGACCAGCGGCCTTCGCGACGGTCGGTCACCAGGCCGGCGGATTTCAGGACCTTCAGATGAAAGGACAGCCGCGACTGCGCGGCGTCGAGCGCATCGGTCAGCTCGCAGACGCACCGCTCGCCCCGGCTCAACCGGTCGAGGATCCCGAGGCGGGTCTCGTCCGAGAGGGCGTGGAACAGCTGCGCCTTCCGGGTAACGTCAGTGGCAGCGATCGTGTCTGGCATGCGATGGCCCAGGGGTTCGGGTGTCGGAATCCAACATATCAAGTTTTTTTGTTGTGTCAAGAGGCCCCCGTCCCGGCCCCGAATTCGGTCCAGCGGGTGGGATGGACCAGCAGCTCCTCCCCCGGCACCGCTCCAGGTTCATCCGGATCGAGCCGCAGCTCGATGGTCACCGCACCCTGGCCCCTGCCGAACCGCCCGATGAGGTGCCGGTGATTACCCATGTCCACTTCCCGTGTGACGACGACCGGAAAGCCTGGCTCTCCGGGGCCGCGCCGCAGCGTACCCGGCGCGAAGCCGATCGTGCGGCCGCCGAGCCGGATGACCGTGTAGCCCAGGAGGCGAGCCGTGTCGGCGTCGGGTGGGCTCCGGTAGAGCGGCCCGGCCGGGCCGGCCGCGACGACGCGTCCGCCCACCAGCAGCACCAGTCGATCCGCCAGTCGAAACGCCTCTTCCCGATCGTGCGTGACGATGATGGCCGTCGTGGCATGGGTCGCAAGGAGGGCAGGTATTTCCTCGAGCATGCGGACGCGTCCGATCCGGTCGAAGCCGGACAGCGGCTCGTCGAGGAGCGTGACGGGCGCCGCGAGGGCGAGCGTCCGCGCGAGGTTCGCACGCTGCGCCTCGCCGGCGGAGAGACTGGCCGCTGGACGGTCCAGCACCGCCGCGAGTCCGCATTCCTCCGCCATTTGGGCGATCCGGCCCTCGCGCTCGATCCTGTGGATGTCGCGGAGTGCCAGGCCGAGCGAGAGGTTCGCGCGAACCGTATCGTGGAGGAACACAGACTCCTGAAACGCGAGCGCGACGCGCGGGTCGCCGCGGCGCACGGGCTGGCCGCCGATGGTCACGTTGCCCCGCATCCGCTCCAGCCCCGCGACGCATCGGAGGAGCGACGTCTTGCCGGAGCCGTTCGGGCCGAACACGGCAGTGACCGATCCGGCAGGAAAATCGAGCGCGTCGACGTCGAGTACGCGCCGGTCGCCGCGGTCGAGCGTGAGGTCGGCGACGCGGACGTCCATCAGTCCGTGCGGCGCTGCTGGAGCCGCGTCAGCAGGAAGGTGACCGTGAATGCAAGCGCGAGGAGGATGATCCCGAGCGCTGCGGCCTGCGAGAGATCGCCGCGCCCAGTTGCGGTGACGATGGCGGTCGTGAGCACCCGGGTGCTGCCGCGGAGGTTGCCGCCGACCGTCATTGCCGCGCCCACTTCGGAAACCACCGCACCGAAGCCCGCCATCACTGCGGCGAGCATCCCGAGGCGCGCTTCGCGGAGCAGCAGCCAGAGCGAGCGCAGGCGGCCCGCTCCCAGCGTCGCGAGCAGGTCCGGAAGGAGCGGGGGAAGCGCCTGGACCGATGCCGCGGTGAACCCGATCACGAGGGGAGTGGCGATGAGGAACTGCGCCGCGATCATCGCCGTCGGCGTATAGGCGAGCCCGAGCCCCCCGAGGGGGCCGCTCCGGGTGATGAGCAGCCAGAGGACGAGGCCCACGACGACCGGCGGCATTCCCATCCCGGCGTGTACGAAGGAAAGCAGCAGCGTCCGGCCGCGGAACCGGCCCCTCGCGAGCGCGAGTCCAGCCGGACAGCCGATGGCGAGCGAGAGCGCGGTGGCGGCCGCTGAAATGAGGAGCGTGCGTCCTGCGATGGCGTAGACCTCGGCGTCACCGCTCAGAAGCAGCCGGAACGCTTCGCCGAGTCCGGCCGCGAGCTCACCCACTCGACGCCGGAATGAAGAGCTCGCGGCCATGGCGCGACATGCCGAACCGCCCGATCAGCTCCTGTGCCTCTGCCGACACGAGGTATTCGAGGAACGCCTGGGCGCGCGCGCCCGCCCGTGCGTCATCGGACCGGACCCGGTGTGCCCGGTATTCGTTGACGAGGCGCGGGTCCCCTGCGGACACGATGGCGAGCCCGAGCCTCGGACCGAGCACCGTGAACGTCGCGCGGTCGGTGAGCGTATACGCACCCCGCTCGCTGGCGACGAGAAGCGTCGCACCCTGGCCCTGGCCCGTCTCGACTCGCTCCGCAATCGAGTCGGGGGCCACCCCGGCGTCGCGCCAGAGCGCGAGCTCCCGCGCCTCGGTGCCCGAGCCGTCCCCGCGAGAGACGAAGCGGCCCGCGGCGGCGATCGCCCGCATTGCCGCATCGAGGCCCCCCGCCGACCTGGCCCCGGCCGAGTCTTCCGGAGGTCCGACGAGGACGAAGTCATTCCGCATGACGAGGCGGCCGCCGACGAGGGACCCGTCCTCCTCGTAGCGCCGCTCGAGTTCCGGTGCATGCGCGATGACGACGTCGGCATCCCCGCGGCGCGCCATCTCGAGCGCAGCACCCGTCCCGACGGCGATGACCTTGACGCGGACGCGCTGGGCCCGCTCGAACGGGGGCAGGAGCGAATCGAGCAGCCCTGCATCCTGCACACTCGTGGTCGTTGCGAGAATCAGCTCCCGCCGCGCACCGTCCGAACATCCGGCGAGGCCGATGGCCGCCGCCATGACCGCGGCGGGCATCCAGCGCGCCATCAGGGCTGGGCCCCGAGAATGTTCGCGCGCACGGCGGCGGAGATCGAATCGGCCCGCACCGCGAGCTCGGTTTCGCCGCGCGACCGGTAGAGATCGGCCATTCCGCCGTACACGATGGCGTAGAGCTGGAGGATGCTCGAGGACGGCGGGTCGATCCACCCGAACGGACGCGACCTGGCCGCGGCCTCCCAGTCGTACTCGTTCCACATGAGCGCCGTGGTCCGCGGCAGATCCACGTACCCGAGCAGCGGGGAGGCGACGATCGAGTCGGTCGCGGTCACCACGCCGTTGTTCAGCTTACGGACCAGCCCCTGGGAAATGAGGTACGGCGCGAGTCCGAGCGTCTGGTCGGGATACGGCCCCGTGCTCCATGCGAAGTAGATCGGTCGGCGCCCGATGTTGTCGCGGATGAGCACCGCCGACATCAGGTCCTGCAGGAGCAGGTACTGATTGGCGAACTGCAGCTGCACGTTGCCGAACGGCGGCAGGCCGCGCGGCGCCGCGCCGATATCGGGCAGCAGCATCGTATCGGCGATCTGTTCCTCGGTGAGGGCGAGCACCGGGTTGTCCGGCCGCGGCCAGCGGATCAGTGATTCGCGGCGTGCGAGCGAATCGGTGAGGGGACTGCCGCCCTCGGCGGGGCGGGGGCGCCAGAGCGCGGCGGCGCTTTCCGCCACGAACTCGGGTGTGCGGCGGCGCTGGATCTGCTTCAGGTGCCAGCGCGTGTTCATGAGCGAGAGGTTCGCCAGCGTCACGTCGCGGCGCACGCCCTCGACTTCCTGCGCGAACCAGAGCGGGAAGGTGTCGTTGTCGCCCGCGGTGATGAGGATCCCGTACGGCTCGACCGACTGGAGCATGTCCACCGCAAAGTCGTGAGCGAGCGTCTCCCCCGCGCGGGAGGCGGTGAGCCGGTTGCCGAGCAGCGGCACGAAGGCGAGGCCGAGCACCGCGCTCGCGGCGGCCCAGCGGCCGGTCTCGGTCCCGCGGTCCCGCAGGGCCTCCACGACGCTCCGCATGAGCGCTCCGAAGCCCATCGCTACGAGCACGCCGAAGAACGAGAACGACGCGACGAAGAAGTAATCCCGCTCGCGGACTTCCCGGTCGAGCGTGCGCTCCGGGAAGATCGAGTAGCCGTAGCGGAAGTTCAGGTAGTAGATGAGGGCGACCGTCAGGGTCACGAGCAGTGCCGCGGCGCCGATACCGGCGCGCCGGTCACGGCGGACGAGGGCCCAGAGGCCGGTGAAGCCGAGCACGGTGAAGATCGCCGTCGCGAGCGGCGCGAATCCGCGCCAGTCGCGCGAGAACTGCCATTTCCAGTACTGCCAGTAGTTGGCCAGCTGGTCGAAGAAGCTCGCGGTCTGCCGGTCGAACACCGACGGCTTGCCGTACTGCTCACGCCCGAGCACCTCGCTCAGCGCCTGGCTGAAGAACCCGATCGGCTCGCCTTCGTTGATCGGCGGATACTGGCCGGCACGAATGGGGAGATAGATGTAGTTGATCGAGATGCCGACGAGAATCGCCAGGAGCCCGCCGAAGACCACGGTCGGCCGGAGGAGGGCGCGGGGCTCGGTCCACAGCACGTACACGGCCACGAGCGGCAGTGCGAGCACGCCCATGAGGTGGTTCGTCGAGGTGAGCGCGAGAAGGTAGGCGATCAGCACGAGATGCCGGTCGTGGCGCGCGCCGATGGGCTGGTCCGCCCAGCGCACGATGATCCACGCCACGAGGGCGATCGACAGCATCGACACCGTGTAGACCTTCTCGTTCACCACCGACTGATTCCATACGGTCCAGCTCAGCGCGCCGACCAGTGCCCCGGCCGCGGCAGCGGCGATCCGCGCGCCGCGCCTCGGCACGATCGTTTCCAGCCACCGCTCCGCAACGAGAAACCAGAGCGCGGCCGTCGCGGCGCTGGTGACGGCCGCGAAGACGTTGATCCGGACCGCATAGGACGCCGCGAAGGGGAAGAGGCCCCAGACATGCGCCATGAGCGTGAAGAGCGGATTTCCCGGCGGATGCGGAATGCCGAGCACCTTGGCCGCGGCGATGTACTCCGAGGTGTCCCAGAATGCGGTGGTCGGGGCGAGGGTCGCGAGGTAGATGCCGAGCACGACGGCACCCGTGACGGCGGCCCACACGTACGGCGGGCGCCGGGAAATCGGCTCAGGCTGCATGGCGCTCACTAGTGTCGGAACTGGCGGCGGCCGGTGAGGACCATGCCGATCCCCGCCGCGTCGGCGGCTGCGATCACCTCGGCGTCGCGGACCGAGCCACCCGGCTGGATGATGGCGGTGATGCCCGCGGCGGCAGCCTGCTCCACGCCGTCCGCAAACGGGAAGAATCCGTCGGATGCGAGCACGGCGCCCTCGGTGGGGTGCCCCTGTTCCCGGGCCTTGTGAACCGCCAGGAACGAGGCATCCACCCGACTCATCTGGCCGGCGCCGATGCCGATCGCCATCTCGTCACGTGCGAGGAGCACCGCGTTGGACTTGACCGAGGCCACCGCGGCCCAGGCGAAGCGGAGATCATTGAGCTCGGGATCGGTCGGCGTGCGGCGCGTGGGGATTGTCCAGCCCCGTTCCGCACCATCGAAGACGAACGCATCCTGCACCAGGAACCCGCCGCGCACCCGCTTGTAATCGAGTGAGCCGACCGCGCGCGACACGGGCAGCTCGACGACCCGCAGGTTCTTCTTCGCCGAGAACACCGCGAGGGCTTCCTCGTGGAACGACGGGGCGACGACCACCTCGACGAAGAGACCGCTCATCGCCCGGGCGGTAGCGGCATCCACCACCGTGTTGAACGCGATCACCGAGCCGAATGCCGACACGGGATCCGTCCGGCGCGCCTTCTCGAACGCGTCCGCCGCCGACACCCCGACCGCGATCCCGCAGGGCGTGGTGTGCTTGATGACCGCACACGCCGGCCGCTTGTCCCAGCACGCCACGGCGGCCATGGCCGCATCGAGATCGAGCAGGTTGTTGAACGACAGCTCCTTCCCCTGGCGCTGCGAGAGGTCGCGCATGCCGCGAGGCTCCTCGGAGACGTAGAGCGCCGCGCGCTGTCCCGGATTCTCGCCGTACCGGAGCGGCTGCATGAGCTCCATCGCCACGCCGATCCGGTTCGGGAGGCCGTCCGACTTCGGGGTCAGGAAACGAGCGATCGCCGCATCGTAATCCGCCGTATGCGCGAAGACCTTGGCGGCGAGCTCCCGGCGCGTCTCGATGGGGACCGGCCCCGAACGGATCAGATCGAGCACCGGACCGTAATCCGTCGGATCGACGACGGCGATCACCGCCTCGTGATTCTTCGCCGCCGAGCGGAGCATGGAGGGGCCGCCGACGTCGATGTTCTCGATCGCATCCTCATGGCTCACGTCGCTGCGCGAGACCGTAGCCTGGAAGGGATAGAGGTTGACGGCCACGAGGTCGATCGGGACGATCGCATGGCTCGCGAGGGCCGCGGTATGGGCCGCGAGATCCCTTCGGGCGAGGAGACCTCCGTGGATCTTCGGGTGCAGCGTCTTGACCCGGCCGTCGAGGATTTCGGGGAAGCCGGTCACATCGTCGACGCTCAGGACGTCGAGCCCGGCCTTCCGCAGCGCGGCCGCGGTGCCGCCCGTCGAAATGATCTCCCATCCGAGTGCCGCGAGACCCTGCGCGAAGGGTACGATACCGCGCTTGTCACTGACCGAGATCAACGCTCTCGGCATCGCATGCCTTTCACGCCTGCTCCAGAGGTTCGGGAAGTGGGATCGGATGCCCGGCACGCGCCGCGGCGCGTACGACTGCCGGCAGCAGCCGATGCTCGGCCTCGAGGACCCGCGCGGCGAGCGTCTCCGGCGTATCGCCCGGGTGGATCGGGACCGGGACGGTCGCGAGCACCGGACCGCGATCGTATTCCTCGTCCACGAGGTGGACCGTCGCGGCCGTCTCGCCGAGTCCGGCGGCCAGCACGGCGGTGTGAACGCGCCGCCCATACATCCCCTGCCCACCGAAAGCGGGCAGGGGCCCGGGATGCACGTTGATGATGCGCCCCTGCCAACGCTGAATCACGGCGCGCGGAACGAGCTTTAAGTAGCCGGCGAGCACAACGAGCTGGACCTGGTGCCGCTCCAGCAGCGCGATCCACTCGACCTCGTCATCGGGATCGCCGAGCACGACCGCCGTGACCCCTCGCTCTCGCGCCCGCTCGAGACCGCCCGCCGCTGCGCGATTGCTGATGACGAGCACGATCTCGACGTCCGATCCCGCCCCGAATTCGTCGAGGAGCGCGACGAGATTGCTGCCGCCTCCGGAGATGCACACCGCGACCCGCATCGACATGGCGGGAAAAGCTAACGGAGGCGTCCTGAATCGCCTAGCGCTCGCGGAATGCATGGCGCGGAGGCTCCGGCGCCTCTCTCGCACCTGCGGTGAAGCGATTGGCGCATCGTCACTTGGGCGGTCGGTGCAAGGGCTGTCATGCGTTGGTACGCTCGTTGCACTCGTGGGGCCTCGTCACCCGTCCGTTCAAGCCACCGATGAGGACCCAGATGATCCGCTCGTTTCGCGACGTCATGCGCCGCGGCGCCTCGGCCGCCTTCGCCGCGCTCGTGCTGGCGGGATGCGAAGGGCCGCAGCCCCTCGGTCCCGCTGCCTCGGTCACCGACTATATCCCGCGCGTGAGCACCGCCAACGGCGAGATCGCCGCCGTGCTACGCACCGGCACGCCACCGGTTTCCGGCGCCACCGAGGCGCCGACGGTTCCGGGCGCGGCGACGGCAGTGAACGGCGGCAGCGCGCAGGTCGGCATTTCCGCCACGGCGGAGTTCACCACCGTGATCGTCTACGTCCAGGGAGCGGCGGACTACTGGGAGCTCACGCTTCCCGCCGGCGTCTCCGCGAGCGAC
>JAICNA010000013.1 GCA_025928955.1 Gemmatimonadales bacterium
ACACGCCGGTGCGCGTGAATCCCTGCACGAGCCGCTGTCCCGATGCGCCGAGCCCCGCGACGGCAATCGCGATCGCGAGCACCGCGAAGAGCCCGCCGAATACCTGCACGACCCTGGCCGCGATCGCGGCGCGGACCTCCGCCTCCGCGATCACGAGGAGCGCGTCAGCCTTGCCGCGCATGCGGTGCCCCCCTTCCGAGAATTTCATTCCAGCTTTCCGTGGCGAGTGGATCTCCGTCCGACAGCGGAGCGGCATGTGCCGTCAGGTCGAAGCGCATCGGAGTCTTCACCACGCCCGTGGCGTAGCGGGCGCTGGCGGCGCGGCGCCAATCCCCCGCGTCGAGCGTGCGCACGAACGGCGTGCCTTCCGCAGCGGGATTCGCGGACATCCAGGCGACCAGACAGCCTGCTTCGCCGAACGAGGAGGCGCGCCCGTCGGCGGACATGAACTGGGCAGCCAGCCGGTCCTCGTCGATGACCATGCGGCACCAGGCGCAGTCATCGATCCCGATGGCGATCGGGCGCGGCCCCGCCACCTGCGGCATATCCTCGCCGCAGGCAGCGAGCAGCGCGAACGCTCCCGCCACCATGATCATCTCCCGCCGCGAGAAGGAGCGCGTCATGCCGCGCTCCTCACACGCTCGGCGCGGATGCCCGTGGAGAGGGCGCGGTACACCGGCTCGATCCCGCGTGCCCCGCATGCGACCTCGAGCTCGGCGAGCGACCCAGTCGCTACGATCCTTCCCGCCACGAAGACAGCGATCCGGTCCGCGAGCGCGGCCACCTCGCCGAGATCGTGGGAGGAGATGAGGATCGTGGTCCCCTCGCGGCGGATGTCGGTGAGAATGTCGCGTACCATGAGCGCGCCGCTCGGATCGAGCGCCGCGCTCGGCTCGTCGAGGATGAGCGCGGCCGGCTCGCCGAGGAGCGCCAGCGCGATGCCGAGGCGCTGCCGCATCCCGCCGGAGAACCCGTCGACGGCGCGCCCGGCTGCCGCCGCAAGCCCGACCCGCGCCAGCAGGGGGATGGGGCTCACGTCGAGGCCGCGCAGGCGGGCGAAGTAGTCGACGACCTCCCGCGCCGTGATGCCTTCGGGAAACGTGAGGCGCTGCGGGAGATAACCCAGGCGACGGCGGGCTGCCGCACCCTCGCCGATCACGTCGATGCCATCGAGGGTGATCCGCCCCGCCGTCGGCCGCACCAGGCCGACGAGCGCCTTGAGCGTCGTCGTCTTGCCGGAGCCGTTCGGCCCGATCAGCGCGAGCGTCTCGCCCGGGCGGACGTCGAGATCGACTTCGTCCACGGCGCGCACGGCACCGAAGTCCTTCGTGAGCCCACGATAACTGATCATTCCACACCTCCCGAGGCGCGCCGATTCCGAAGCATGCCGGCGCCGCCGGCGTACGTCACGAGCAGCAGGGCGAAGAGTCCCGCCTTCCGCGCGGCGTGCCCGTGAGGGGGGACCGTCACGGCACTTCCGGGGCGGACTGCGAGCGGGCGCCGATCCTCGACGCGCGGCACGTCGAAGACCGGGAACGCCTCCTCGGCCCATCCGAGCGCGCGCGCCGCCAGCGTCCCGCCGAACAGCTCGAGCGCCGGGCGCTGCGAGGCGAGCGCGGTGAACGTGTCGCCCACGCGATACGCGCGATCGCCGAGCCCGTCGCCGTCGAGATCGAAGACCGAGGGGTCGTCCCAGAAATTCCCGTGCCGCCCATCGTCCCACTGGTTGGTCCCGTTGCCGAGCACCTTGCGCACGGCCACGCGGTTGTCGACGACGATGTTTCCGGTGAAGAGATTGCCTTCCGCGCTCGCCATGACGTCGATCCCGATGCCGTTGCCGCTGATGCTGTTCCCGCGGAACTCGTTGCGGACCGACCCGTCGAGGAACAGGCCGGTGAGGTTGCCCTCGATCCGGTTGCGCTCCGCGATCACGTCCTCGGCGGTCTGGAGCAGGATGCCGTACGCCCGATAGCCGACGTGCCGGCTGAAGATGTTGTCGCGGAAGGTGATCCGCTTGCTGAACATGATGGCGGCGCCGGCAGCGTTCCGGGTGAAGGCGTTCCGGTCGAACGCATTGTCGTCGGAGTACATGTAATGAAGACCGTACCGTACGCCTGAGACATCGTTCCCGAGGACGTCATTGCCGCTCGCGAAGGAGAAGTAGATCCCGTCGCGCGTGCCGCGGATCCGGTTCGACACGATCCGGTTGCCGCGCGAGCTGAAGAGATGGATGCCATTCCCGCGGACCGACTCCACGAGATCCTGGGCGCCGGTGATCGTGTTCCGGTCGATCGTGACGCCGGCCGACTCGAGGAGGTAGATCCCGTGCAGCGGGTCGGAAATCTCGTTCCGCGAGATCCGGCAGCCGGTGCACCGCTCCAGCTTGATGGCCGACTCGTCGCGGTCGAGCGAGCGGCCGCTCCCGAAGATCGCCAGGCCCTCGATGACGACCGAGTCGGCGCGCACCGTGATGACGGTGCCACGCCGCCGCCCGTCCAGGCGCGCGCCGGTCTCTCCGAGGAGCGTGAGGGGGCGGTCGATGACCACCGGGCCCGCATGCGTGCCGCGGCCCAGCTGCACGGTGTCGCCCCGTGCCGCCGCCGCCACTGCTGCGCCCACCGACCCGTACCCGCCGGGCCCGACGCGATGCACCCGCGCCCCGGGCGGCAGCGCCGCCTGGGCGAGGATGAGCAGCAGCGGGAGGGTGCCCATCGTCAGGCGGCCAGCGCCAGGGCCGGATGGGGGTGCGCGACGCGCGGCCGGCTCCACCCGGCCCAGAGGACGAGCGCGATCAGGAGCCCCGCGACAAGCGGAAGGAGGGTGCCCCACGAGAAGTAGGTGTAGCTCGCGAACTGCGCGATCTGGTTGAGCCCCATCATCGGCGGCGTGAACGGGTCGATCGAAATGGGCGCCGTCGGATCGAGGTCATGCCCGAACTGATAGAGCCGGCCCCGCATCGAGAAGAGCCCGTACGCCGCCACGGTGGTCATCGCGAGGAGCGGGAGGAGCGGCGCCCAGCGGCGCTTCACGAAGGCGCTGACGAGAATGAGGGCGGCGACCGCCCCGAAGGCGATCGGCAGGAGTCGCAGCTCGACGAAGAAGTCGGCCGAGATCGGCGTCATGCCGATGTACCGGTTGAGCGCGTTGATCTCTCCGAGATCGCCGGTGATCCGGCCCGGATAGACGACCATCCGCAGCCCCTCCGGATACTGCGTGCTCACGAGCGTCATGCCCCAGAGGGGCAGCACGATCGCCACGGCCATGAGCGCGGCGGCAATCAGCAGGAGCGGCGTGCGCCAGCGTTGGATCAGAGTCTTCATCACAGGTCTCCGGCTCGTGCCGGGCGGGCGCAGCGGCCCGCCCGGCCACGAGGTCGTCGCTAGTGGGCGGCGCCGGGCGAGGCGGCATGCCCGGCATGCGGATCGGCCGTGCGCGCTGCCGTTTCCGGCGCGCGGCGCTCGAAGGACATCTCGCCGTCGTTCCCCCGGTAGAGCGCCATCGTGCGGCCGCGGGGCACCACCTCGAGATAGCCCTGCATTTCCTGGTGGAGCGCAGAGCAGAAGTTCGTGCAGTAGTACGGGTACACGCCCGATTTCCGCGCAACGAACTTGAGCGTCTTGGTCTCGCCCGGATCGATCACGAGGTTCTTGTCGAATGCCACCAGCCCGAAGCCGTGGATCTCGTCGCGCTGCTGCTCGGCGTTGGTGATGTGGAGGATGACGGTGTCGCCTTCCATCACCTGGATACGGCCGGGCTCGAAGTAGCTCCGGATCGCGTAGACATTCCCCTCGACCGTGCGCCGGGCGGCGTTCCGCGTGACCTTCGCGTCGGACGGCTGCCAGATCGCATGGGGGTTGCGATTCTCGCCCTTCGGATAGAACTCGATCGGGGTCAGCACGTCGCGATGGACCAGCTGCGCGAAGTGCGGCTCGGGCTCGGTGTACGACTCGTACACCATCTTCATCTTCTCGCCGCTCGCGATATCGATCAGCTGCGAGCTCTCCGGAATCGACGGGCCGACGTTCAGGTGCCGTCCCTTCGACATCTTGTTCATGGCGACGAGCCAGTCGCCCTTCGGATTGCGCGTATCGCCGTGGGCGGTGACGAGGTGGCCCACGTTGAACTGCACCGGGATCTTGTCGACGACCAGCGACTTCGGATCCACGCCCGCCGCGTACGGGGGCAGCTTCCACTTGGCGATCGCGCTCTCGACGTACAGCGAGGTGTACGCGTAGCCCTTTCCGTCGAACTGCGTGTGCAGCGGGCCGAGGCCGACGGGGACTTCCATGATCATCGCCTCTTCGTAGGTGATGACCGGAATTCCGTCCTCCTGGCCGCTGTATGCCTTGCGGGCGATGGCGTCCTGGATCTTCGTGAAGGAGAACACGGTGCTCGTGGGCTGGAGCTTGCCGGAGCAGATCACGTACTCCCCACTCGGGTCGACATCCACGCCGTGCGGGCTCTTGCCGCAGGGCAGGAGGAACATGACACCCGGGACCTGCGCCGGATCGATGACGGTCACGCCGCCGATCTGCGAGCCGCGGCCCGCCTGTGCGGCGGCCTCGGCCGCGCGCCAGTTCACGACTGCCACGTAGTCGCGGTCCTTCTGCGAGGCGTTCGCCTCGAGCTTGCCGGTCGCCCGCTCCGAGTTGTAGGACGTCCAGAACGCCCAGTCCTCCGAGGCCCCCTTCCCCGTCGCGCCAAGATCCCAGTTGAACGGCGGCGTCATGATCTGCCACCCGAGCGACATCGTGCCGGTCGCACTGTCGATCCGGATGCCCGAGACGGCACCCTTGAACTTCGTGGCGTAGTTCTCGAGCGGCTCGTACTGCGAGCCCATCGGGACGGAGAAGCGCGTGGCGACGAGCGCGTACTCGGAGTTCTCCGTGACCATCGAGGACCCGTGATTGCCCATGGTGTTGGGAATCGGTCCGAAGATCTGCTTCGTCTTGAGATCCCGCAGATCGATGCGGGCGATGCGGTTGTTGCCGTTGTCGTTCACGAAGAGCCAGCGGCCGTCGTAGTTGCCGGCGGTCTTCGAGAGCGCGGGATGGTGGACGTCGCCCCAGGTGTACTCGCCGAGCATCGCCTTCGACTCTTCATCGAAGCCATACCCGGTTCCCGGATACGGCGCGAAGACCGGAATCGTCGCGATGTGCCGCATCGACGGCACCCCGGCGACGAAGACCTGGCCGGAATGGCCGCCGGAATAGAAGAGGTAGTAGTCATCGAGGTCACCCGGCTTGACGTAGCTCGCGGCCGCGGCCGCCTGCACGTCGCCAGTCGCCATCGGGCGCTGGCCCGGGGCTTCGGGGGTGACGCCGCCGCAGGCCGCGAGGCCCGCCAGCAGCAGGGTCGATGCAGACGCGAGGCGCGACATGATCGGTGCTCCGGAGTGGGTGGAACGCGCGAAGGGGATCAATCCTCGACCTCCAGGTGCCCGACCATCCCGAGCAGGGCATGGGGATCGCACTGGAAGTAGTAGTGACCCGGCTTCATGGTGACGGGGACATCGAGTGTCTGGCCCGGGAGCTGGAGCATGTCGGTGGCCGGCGGAAGGCCGGTGGCTCCCGGATTGCTGTCCGGCAGGAAGTTCAGGTTGTGCACGCCGCTCACGAGCACGAGGCGGATGATGTCGCCCTGCTCGGCCTCGATCTGCGCGGGCTCGAACCGGTTGCCCTGCTCGTCGGTGATGAGCCTGACCTCGATCACGTCGCCATCCGCCTCCGGCGCCTCGGGAGACGCGGCCGCCGGCTCCTCACCGGGGGAGCCATCGGAGGCCCGCTCGCCTCCGCATGCCAGGGTCAGCACGAGCATGGTCGTGAGTGCGAGTCCGGTGCGATACATCGATGTCTCCTGCCGCGTGGCGTGGGCGGAGCACGAGCTATTTATCATGTCCGCATGATGTTAGCGCTCGTGACGAGGGGAGAAACGAGACCGGCTCCTCGCTGGCGCCGCTGTATTCAACGGACGTCAAGCTAGGAGCCGGAGTGTGAATGGATGATGAAGAACGCGGGAAAAGCGGTTAACCCTCCCGATCAGTCGTCGTCGCCGCCCTCCTGCTCGAGCGAGACGCGGGCGCTTCCGGCGGGTGCATACGCTTCGGCCGCGCCGTACTGATACACCAGCGCCCCGCCCGAATGCCCGACATTCCATCCGGCTCCGACGAGGGCGAGCGACCCGGCCAATCCTGCGGCGCGCGACACCCGGCCCACGGCACCGCGGCGAATCCCCGGCGCCGAAACGACGAGAACGCCGAAGGCAAGCGAGAGGAAGAGCTCCGCGGCGTCCTCGTGCGCATGCATCGGAGCGTCACCGACCACATCCTCGACGCGCTCTTCCTGCTGTTCGCCGGTTTCGGTGGCGAGCCAGGAGCTGGCCACGAGCGCGGCGAGCACCGTGAGCGTCAGACCCCACGCGACGAAGGGACGCCCGCCGCGCCGGATCGCGACGAGCGCGCCGATGGCAAAGAGGGGCAGCAGCAGCACCAGGGCGATCGGGAGATGCACGACCGCCGGGTGCAGGGGATCGGGAATCAGGTTCGGCAACATGGCGTTCCTCCGTTGTGACCGCGCGGCTCGCGGGAATCGAGAGCACGACGACAACGTTGTCCACCGTGCCGGCGCGCACCATCCGGCAGACGACAGCCTTGCCGAGGGCAATCGACGCTCCGACATTTGCCGGAGTGACCCCTTCCGACGACTCCTCCGACTCCGGACTGCCCGCGCACATGCGCGGCGTCCTGCTCGTCGTGCTGGGGCTCGTCGTCGTCGGCGGGATCACGGACCTCGTCCTCGACCGACCGGCGAGCCTGCTGTCGGCGCACGTCCTGGTGGAGCTGGGCCTCGTCGCCCTGAGCTTCGGGACCGCGGTGGTCCTCTGGCGAGGGTGGCGCAAGGCAGGCCGTGAGCTCGGTGAAGCGCGGGTCGAGCTCGACTCGGCGCGCCGGTCGCTGGCTGAGCGGCAGGCGGAACGGGATGCCTGGAAGGAGCAGGCGGACGCCGCCCTCGCCGGATTCGGGGAGGAAATCGGCCGGCAGTTCGGCGCCTGGGGGCTGACGCCGGCGGAGAGCGAAGTCGCGCTCGGATTATTGAAAGGGCTGGGTCACAAGGAAATCGCGGCGCGGAGCGGCCGCAGCGAGCGCACGGTACGGCAGCATGCCGTGTCGGTCTACCATAAGGCCGGCATCGGGGGGCGTGCGGAGCTGGCGGCCTTCTTCCTCGGAGAGCTCCGGATTCCGGGTACCGATCCCCCATCCGACCCGGTATATTCCCGCCTCCCAAAGACGGGCCCGTAGCTCAGCTGGATAGAGCGCTTGCCTCCGGAGCAAGAGGTCGCGCGTTCGAATCGCGCCGGGCCCACTCGATCGAAGTGCCTCGCCATCAGTCCCGGTGCGCGGGGCTTTTTCGTCTTCGGACCTGAGAGCAACCCTTGCGAGATATAGGGGGAGGGGGTATACTGGAGCCACGTATGCCGAGCCCCGTGCGCTGCAGGTCCGGATTCCGTCGTTTCACGGCGATCAGCTGGATCGTTGCGCTCGCGCACGCCTGGGCGCCGGCCCTCGCCGCGGATGACGGCCATGCGCACCTCCGGGGCGCGGCAGCCTCGGCAGCGGCGCAGCCGCATCACCACCACGCGCCGGCCAGCAGTTCCGATGGGCCGGCCTCGATCGCCGACCCCGATCGCTGCGACCACTGTGCGAGGGGTGACCGCTGCCACGACAAGGCCGGCTGCACATCCGGCGGCTCCGCGCTCCTGTCCCGAGCGCCGTCGATCGCCGGCGTGGCCGTGGAGCGCCTCCACGACGGCTGGCGCCCCGACCGTCCTCTCGCAGAGAACCCCACCCCGCCGACACCGCCCCCGCCGTCGATCCTCTGATCGCGTGACCGTCGGCACGCCGAGCGCAGTGCGCGCTTCGTCATGCCTCTCCAAGTCATCCCGTTCTGCAGAGGATCTATCAATGTCGAGTCGTCTCGCACCGCGACCATGCTTCGCCGTTCTGGCGACGGTGGCGATCGGCGCATTCACCGTGGGCCCCCTGGCCGCGCAGATCGATTATAGAAACCTGGACGAAGGCCGTCCGGTCCGGACCGAGGATGCGTATCCGGTCGAGCGCCATGCGTTCGAGCTGGTCATCCCCTACGAGTACGAGAACGAGCGGGGTCCGGTCCGTACGCACCTCGTCGCACCCGAGCTCGCCTACGGCATCGCGGACAATGCGATGCTCGGCCTTGCCCTCCCCTTCGCCGCGCTCGATGGCGGCGCCGAAGCGGAGACGCAATGGGGCTTCGGCGGGCCGCGTCTCTTCGCGCTCTACAATTTCAATACTGAAAGTCCCACGCTTCCCGCCATTGCACTCCGCGCGGACGCGTCACTGCCGATCGGCAATCTCGGCGGGGACGAGACCCGGGCGAGCCTGACGGCAATCGCGACGCGGAGCTGGGGCCGGACCCGCGCCCACCTGAATGCGACGGTCGGGATCGGGGCGGACGAGGACGCTCCGGAAAGCCCCGCCGTGCACGGCATCCCCGCCTGGCGGGCCAGTGCGGCCATGGACCGGACGTTCCTCAGGCGAAGCCTCCTGCTCATCGGCGAGCTGTCGTTGCGCGAGGCCGGCGGCGAGTCCGCTACCGAACTCTCCGTGGGGGCCGGCGGCAGACTCCAGCTTACCCCGACGCTGGTGATCGACGCCGGCATCGAGCGGCGGCTGACCAGCCGCGCCGGTGCCGACATCGGTCTCACGCTCGGACTGACCCACGCGTTCGCCCTGGCCGGCCTCATGCCGGCACCAGTGCGGTAAGGGGGCTCCGATGCGATCACTCGCTCTGACACTCGCCCTCCTGGCCGTCACGGCGCCCCTCGTGCCGGGAATCGCGACCGCGCAGGACCGGCGTGACGAGCAGTTCTATTACCCCGGAAGCTTCAACTGGGAGTTCCTGCGGAGCTATCCCGAGGCCGCGCGACTGTTCAATGCGTTCGATTACGGACACGCCGTGCTGTACGAGCGACTGCTGACGGCGCGGGGCGCGCGCCTCTCGGTCGGACTGGATCGGGAGTACCGCTACCTCACCACCGATCTCCTCGTGCGTCCGCCACGCTTCGCCATCGCGGAGGAGGCCGTCATGCCGTCCTACGCGAAGCTCGCGTGGCAGGCAAAACAGATGTTCGACTGGGCTCACGTCCTGCACCGGCAGATCTACGATGTGTACAGCGACGATCACCTGAGCATGACGGCGAAGGACTCGCTCATCGAGGTCCTGACGGACTACTACCTTGCTCGCGAGGACGTTGCCTTCACGGCCGTGCCGAAGTCCATGGCGCTGATGGACGAGCAGCCGTTCAGCCAGGTCTTCCGGCGGGACCATGGGACATTCAACGGGCTCATCTGGGCGTATCACTGGCTCCAGGTCGGACTGTATGAGCCCCTCATCTCCGGCGGCACCCGCGCCGAGAAGAAGCAGCTGGTGCAGCTGACGGTTGCGCGGTTCTGGGAGATGGTGCAGAGCGAGCGGTATCCGGCAGTCATGCCGATGACCTCGGCGATCGCGCCCGAGTTCAGCCGGCGACATCCGCGCGCTGCCGTCATCTTCGACAACCTGCACATGATGCACGACATCATCTCGGACGTGCTCGCATCGCCCCTAGTGGCGCGGGACGCGAAGCGGGACATGATCTACGCCCAGCTGGCCGAGTTCCGGAACCCGGCGACCAACGTCATCTCGATGGCCGACTGGTTCGCGATGGCCGATCATATGGGTGGCGTCGACGCGATGGGCGGGCCGGTAAGCGGATCGGCGCCGAGGCCGGCCGCACCTCCGAGTCACGAGCACCACTGAAGCGGCGCCCACGATGCGACACGAGCACGACGGACCGGATTCGGACGCGCATTCGCATGGGTCGCCGCCCGGGCAGGGCGGCCGCGGCGAGCACGCGATGCATTCGGGCGGCGGGGAGCACGGGCATGCCCGGCAGGGCGTGGACCACGGGCCCGACGCCCACGCCGGGCACGACGTGCACGCCAGGCATGGCGCCCACGCCGGCCACGACAAGCACGCCGGTCACTCCCCCGGCATGTTCCGCGACAAGTTCTGGCTCTCTCTCGCGCTGACCGTTCCGACGCTCATCTGGGGTCACATGCTCCCGCGGCTCCTCGGCTACACCCCGCCGATGATTCCCGGGAGCCACTGGATCGCGCCAGTGCTCGGAACCGCCGTCTTCCTGTACGGTGGCTGGCCGTTCCTCCAGGGAGCGGTGCGCGAGCTCCGGGCAAGGCTGCCGGGAATGATGACGCTGATCGCGCTGGCGATCACCGTCGCCTTCGTCTTCAGCGCCGCGGTGACGCTGGGCTACCCGGGCGCCCCCCTCTGGGAGGAGCTCGCGACACTCGTGACGATCATGCTCCTCGGCCACTGGATCGAGATGCGCTCGATCTCGCGGGCGGAGGGAGCGCTCGCCGAGCTCGCGAAACTCCTTCCGAACACGGCGACGCGCCTGGCGCGCGACCAATCGGGCGAGCGTGCGGAGGAAGTTCCCCTCGCGTCACTCCGCGAGGGCGATCTCGTCCTGATTCGTCCGGGTGGGAACATCCCCGCGGATGGCAGGGTGGTCGATGGGCACAGCAGTCTGAACGAATCCATGATCACGGGCGAAAGCCGGTTCGTGGAGAAGCACCAGGGTGACATGGTCATCGCCGGCACGGTCAACGGCGCGGGATCGTTGCGAGTCGAGGTCACCGGCACGGGCGATCGGACCACCCTTGCGGGAATCATGCGGCTCGTGGCCCAGGCACAGACCTCGCGGTCCCGGGCCCAGGCGCTGGCGGACCGGGCCGCGTTCTGGCTCACCATGGTTGCGCTCGGTGCGGGGCTGGTGACGTTCATCGCGTGGCGGGCGCTCGGGAGCGACGTTTCCTACGCAGTCGAGCGCACGGTCACGGTGCTGGTGATCGCATGTCCGCATGCCCTCGGGCTCGCCGTCCCGCTCGTGGTGGCCATCTCGACGACGCTCGGTGCGCAGAGCGGCCTCCTCGTGCGGGACCGGCGCGGACTCGAGGAAGCGCGACTCCTCGACACGGTGGTGTTCGACAAGACGGGGACGCTGACCCTCGGGGCGCATCGCGTCGTGGCCACGAGCCTCATCGCAGGCCAGGACGAGAACGAAGCACTGCGGCTCGCAGCCGCGGTCGAACAGGATTCGGAGCATCCTGTCGCCCGGGCGATCGGAGCGAGTGCGCGCGAGCGATCGCTCGAGGTTCCGGCCGCTCACGGGTTCACGGCAATTCCCGGCCGCGGCGTCCAGGCGCATGTCGAGCGCAGGCATGTCGCCGTCGGCGGCCCGAACCTTCTCCAGCACCAGCACCTGGCCGCGCCGCGCGAACTCGAGGCGTTCGCCGGGGCCGCCGCGGGGCGCGGCCAGAGCGTCATCTATCTCGTCGTGGACGGCGGGGTGCGTGCGGCGTTCGCGATCGCGGACGCGATCCGACCCGAATCCAGGGAGGCCGTGGACCGGCTCCACGCGCTCGGCATCGAGGTCGCCATCATGACGGGGGACTCGGAGGCGGTTGCGGGGGCGGTCGCGCGGGAGCTCGGAATCGACACGGTGTTCGCGCAGGTACTGCCCGAAGGCAAGGCGGCGCGAATCGACGAGCTGCAGGCGCAGGGCAAGCGCGTCGCGATGGTGGGCGATGGCGTGAACGACGCCCCGGCACTGGTCACCGCGGATGTGGGCATTGCCATCGGAGCGGGCACTGACGTGGCCGTCGAGGCCGGCGATGTGGTGCTCGTGCGAAGCGATCCTCGCGACGTTCCCCGGATCATCGGGCTGAGCCGGGCGAGTTACCGGAAGATGGTGCAGAATCTGTGGTGGGCGGCCGGGTACAACGTGATTGCGATCCCGCTCGCGGCCGGCGTGCTGGCGGGGTACGGCATCGTGCTGTCTCCCGCGATCGGAGCGGTGCTGATGTCGCTCAGTACGGTCATCGTCGCGATCAATGCGCAACTGCTGCGGCGAGTCGTCCTGTAAGTATCGCCATCGAGGAGGCTGCAATGAGCGGCGGAAAGGGCCGGATGGCGGCGAAGGTGCTGCTCCTGAGCGTTCCGCTGGCGGCGCTCTGGCTGGTCGCGCAGGACCTGGCCGACCCACCAGGGCAGGTCGGATCGACGACGGCCCCGGCTCCGGCGCCCGTCATTTCGCCAGGTGCGGCCGAGCGGCTCGGAGGGTCCATCCGCCTCCGCACCGTATCGCACGCCGACCCGGCCGCGATCGACGCGAGTAGCTTCGCCGCGCTTCATGACTACCTCGAATCCAGTTTTCCGCAGGCGCACGCCGCGCTCCGGCGCGAGAGCGTGGGAATTCACAGTCTGCTCTATACCTGGCAGGGAAGCGATACCACGCTCAGGCCGGTGCTGCTCGCGGCGCATCTCGACGTGGTTCCGGTCGAGCCGGGGACGGAATCGCAATGGCAGGAAGCGCCGTTCGGCGGCACGCTCGCCGACGGTTTCGTGTGGGGACGCGGCGCCATCGACAACAAGTCGGCAGTGCTGGGCACGCTCGAAGCGGTCGAGATGCTGCTGTCCGAGGGATTTCGCCCGAAGCGGACGATCCATCTCGCCTTCGGCCACGACGAGGAGGTCGGGGGGCGGGCGGGGGCGCGCGAGATCGCCGCGCTGCTGAGTCGGCGAGGGGTTCGGCTCGAGCTGGTCCTCGACGAGGGCGGGGTGATCGGCGACGGCATCATGCCCGGCATCGGCGGACCGCTCGCCCTCGTCGGCATCGCCGAGAAGGGGTTCGTGAGCGCGGAGCTGAGCGCAGAGGCGCCGGGAGGCCACTCCTCGCTGCCGCCGAGACAGAGCGCCATCGGCATCGTGAGCGCGGCCGTCGCCCGGCTCGAGGCCCACCCGCTTCCGGCGCGCGTGGAGGGCGCAACCGCGCAGCTCTTCCGGGCGCTCTCGCCGCAGCTTCCCTTCGTGCAGCGCGCGGTCTTCAGGAACCTCTGGCTCACCGAGCCGCTCGTCGTCCGGAAGCTCGAGGCGAGTCCGACGACCAACGCGATGGTACGCACCACGACCGCGGTGACCGTATTCGAGGGTGGAACGAAGGAGAACATCCTCCCGACACACGCACGCGCGGTCGTGAACTTCCGCATCCTGCCGGGCGACAGCGTGGAGGGAGTGCTGCAGCACGTCCGGCGCGTCATCGGGGATCAGCGCGTGGCCGTAAGGCGCGCGGCCACCTTCACCGCGGAGCCCTCTGCGGTCTCGAGCACTGCTTCGGAGGGGTATCGCCTCCTGGCGCGCTCGATCCGGGAAGTCGATCCCGCGATCACCGTCGCGCCGTATCTGGTCGTGGTCGCGACGGACGCGCGGTACTACGCCGACCTGAGCGACGACGTGTACCGCTTCCTCCCGGTGCGGCTCGGGCCGGACGACCTCCCGCGAGTGCACGGTATCGACGAGCGTCTCGGCGTGGAGGACTACGAGCGTGCCATCCGGTTCTACCGGCAATTCATGCTGAACATCGCCGCTCGCTGACGCCGCATGGCATCGCTGCCCTCAGCGCACCACGTCGAAATGCGCCATCATCCCGGCGGCGTGATGCTCGAGAATGTGGCAGTGGTACATCCACTCGCCGGGCCGGTCGTCCGGCAGCCACGCTATCCGCACTCGCCCCCGGGCGGGCACGTTCACCGTATCCTCCCAGGAGAGGAACGGGGGTGGATCGCCGTTCACCTGGAGTACCTGGAAGAAGAACCCATGCAGGTGAAAGGGATGATCCACCGGTGATCCATTGACGAGGTCCCAGACCTGCAGCTCGCCGACCACGCAGGGCGCCGCCCGGTGGTGGATTTCGCGGTTGATGGTGAACTCCACGCCGTGGGCGCGGCTCAGCTTCCAGCCGAGGTGGACCTCGCGAGTCGGCTCGGCTGACCCCGGCGCGAGCGGCTCGATGTGGCGAAGTCGTCCGGGGATCCGGACATGGGAGGGTGCGCGCGGTCCGACCCGCAGCGTCGCGAAGCGCTCCCGCCTGGGAATGCCGAACGCACCGCGGTTGTACCGGAGGGATTCAATCTCGAGTGACTCCCCTTCCTCGAACGGCCCGACCGCCAGGTCCACTCGATCCGCTGGCGTCAGCAGGACCTCGCTCGTCAGGAACGGCGCGTCGATGAGGCCGCCATCGGTTCCGAGAATCCGGAACGGCCGCCCACCGATCGACAGGCGTACGTACCGGGCGCTCGACGCGTTCACGATCCGCCACCGCTCGACCTGACCGGCGGCGATGCCGAGCTCAGGTTCCCGCCGTCCGTTCACCAGCCGCGTGCTCCCCACCCGTCCATTGTGCGACTCGATCCACCAGCCCGGCGGCTTGATCTGGCCGTGGCGGTCGAGCTGGACATCGTCGAGCACGAGCACGCGCTCGGCATCGAGACGGGGCTCGTCGTCCTCGCGCACGACCAGGGCGCCGTAGAGGCCTCGCTCCAGCTGCACGGTCTCGTTCAGGTGCGGGTGATACCAGAATGTCCCGGCGTCGGGCAGGCGGTACCGGTAGGTGAACGTGGCTCCGGGCATGACGGGATGCTGCACCATGTCGGTCCCGTCCATGGCGGCCGGGACGCGCAGGCCGTGCCAGTGAATCACGGTCGGCTCAGGGAGCCGGTTCGTGAGGTGAATCTCCAGGACATCGCCGACCTGCGCCTCGATCGTCGGGCCCGGGATCTGCCCGTTGAAGGCCCAGGCTCGCGTTGCACGCCCGGGCCGGAACTCCCATTCGACTTCCATCGCCTCCAGGGTGACGGTCACGACGCGGCGGCCAGGCTCGGGGCGAGCGGCCTCGACGGCACGGGTGTACGCATCCTGCCAGTCCGGCGGCGCGCCATGGGCGACCGGCCCATGACTTCCGTGGTCATGCGGCGCGCGATCAGGGTCGGAGTGGTGCGGGTCGAGTACGGGGCGGTGGTGGCGCGCGTCAGTCACGGAACCCTCCTGACAGGAATCGTGTCGGCAACGTAACGCCGGGTCCGGGGCGCGCAACACGTCTGCCATCCGCGCCCACTCCAAATGCTTCGGTTGTGATGTCGCCCGAGGGCCAGGATGCAACGGCGGGCACTTCCAGGTGGGCAGACGCGGCTCATTGAGTGCCCTGCCGGGGATATTGTGATGATTCAGTTGTGATATTAGGTTGGGGCATGTCCCGCCCTGCCCCATGGAGCGGCCCGACCCTCATCCTCCGCGGTGATGAGGTCGAGCGCCTCCTCGATCTGCGCACCTGCATCGCCGCGGTCGAGCGTGCCTTTCTCGCCCATGCCGGGAACGCCGAAATCCCTCCATTCAGCTTCGGCACGCACGTCGAAGGCGGCGGCTTCCATGTGAAGACGGCCGCGGCGCTCGACGCGGTCGCGGGCCGGCCCGCATTTGCCGCCAAGATCAACGCCAATTTTCCAGGCAACCCCGGCCGCAACGGACTGCCTACCATTCAGGGAGTGCTGGCGCTCTTCGACGCGTCGGATGGACGCCTGCTGGCGCTCCTCGATTCCATCGAACTCACGACGCTCCGCACGGCGGCAGCAACCGCTGTCGCAGCGAAATACCTCGCACCCGACTCCGCCGCCGTGGCGATCTGCGGATGTGGCGCGCAGGCGCCGAGCCAGCTCCGGGCACTCGCCTGCGTCCGCCCGATCGAACGCGTCACCGCGATCGACATCGACCGGGAGCGCGCGGCGCGCTTTGCGCGAGCGATGACCGCGGAGCTCGGCCTCGACGTCTCGGTCGCGAACGCGCCGGCGGAGGTCGCCCATCGCACCAATCTCTGGATCACGTGCACCACGTCGCATCACTGGTTCCTCGGCCGCGAGCATGTCGCGCGAGGCTCCTTCGTCGCCGCCGTCGGCGCCGATAACCCGCACAAGCAGGAGATCGAGCCCGAGCTGATGGCCTCGAGCGCCGTCATCGTCGACATCCTCGATCAGTGCGCAGCGACCGGCGAGCTGCATCACGCGCTGGATGCCGGCCTCATGCAGCGGGCGAACGTCCGTGCGGAGCTGGCCGACGTCGTGGCCGGCAGCGGGACCGGGCGCCGCTCCGCGGATGAGACCCTCATCTTCGACAGCACGGGCACTGCCCTCGAGGATGTGGCCGCCGCGGCCATCGTCTTCGAGCGCGCAGTCACGGCCGGCGCCGGGATCGCCGTCGAACTTGGCAAGTCGCACGGGAACTCGTTGCCGGACCGGAACCGGCGCTCCGTCGAGGGCGGTGCCAGGTGAGCGCGCCCGCGAGCGGGGAGGGCGCCCCCCGGTGGCTCCTCCTCATCCACCAGATTCCACCGAGGCCGGACTACCTGCGCGTGAAGATCGGCCGGCGCCTGCAGCGCGTGGGAGCGGTGCCGATCAAGAATTCCGTGTACGTGCTGCCGGACCGCCCCGCCTCGCTCGAGGACTTTCAATGGATTCGGGCGGAGATCGTCGAGGGCGGCGGTGACGCGTCGATCTGTCAGGCCGGGTTCATCGACGGACTGAGCGACGGCCGGATCGAGCAGGCCTTCCGCGACGCGCGCGATGCGGACTACGCCGCAATTGTGGATGCGGCACGGGAGCTGAGGAGCAGCCTGCGGCAGCGCGATCGCGGCGCACCGCGCCCGTCACCGGCGCGGGCCGACGACGAGCTTGCCCGGGTGCGCAAGCGACTCAGCACGATCGCCTCGATCGACTTCTTCGGTGCAGCCGGAAGGACAGCCGCGGAGCACGCACTCCGCGCTGCAAGCGAGGTGATGCGTCCGCCGGGCGCCAACACTGCGCGAGCGGCCGCCGCGGGTCCGGATCGCGCTGCCTGGCGCGGCCGCACGTGGGTCACGCGCAGCGGAATTTTCGTGGACCGGATGGCGAGCGCGTGGCTCATCCGGCGATTCATCGACCGCGACGCACGTTTCAGGTTCGTTGCCGAAGCACGGTACCGCCCGGCCCGGGGGGAGTTGCGATTCGACATGTTCGACGGCGAGTTCACTCACGAGGGCGATCACTGCACCTTCGAAACGCTGCTCGATCGATTCGGCCTCGACGATCCCGCTCTCCGCGAGATCGGGGAGATCGTCCACGACATCGACCTCAAGGACGAGAAGTTCGCTCGCGCCGACGCGCCGGGCATCGAGCGCGTCTTTGCCGGAATTGCGGCCGCAACCGCGGATGACATGGCGCGCATGGAGCGCGGTGCCCAGGTGCTCGACGAGCTCCATGCGCTCTTCACGTCACCCCCCGGCAGGTGACCGCCGCGTCCCCGACCCGGGACGCACGCACTCGCGAGGAGGCCGCATGAAGTGGGTCACGCGATCCCGCCCGAAGATCGACCGGGTGGCCTGTCCCTGGCTCATCCGGCGGTTCATCGACCCCGAGGCGGAATTCCTGTTCGCGGCACCCGCCGACGTCACCCGCGTGGCAGCGGAGGCTCCCGCGACTCCCTATGACGTGGAAGGCGTCGAGCTTTCGCATGACGGCCCGCTCTGCAGCTTCGACGCCTTTCTGCGCAAGTATTCGCTCGACGATCCCGCGCTCGCGGAACTTGCGACGATCGTGCGCGGTGCCGATACGGGGCGTCCGGAACTCGCACCGGAGTGCGCAGGTTTGCTGGCCGTTTCGCTTGGCCTCTCGCAGCTCTACTCCGACGACCAGGAGCAGCTCGAGCACGGCTTCATGATATACGAGGCCTTGTACGCCTGGCTGACCCGCGCACGCAGCGAAGTGCATACCTGGAATCCGCAGCGGGGGCGTCAGGCCTGACACGGCGCCCAGGTGCCTTGCCGGATCGGCGGCCCGGACCTGGCGTTGGCGATCGATCCGGGGCGTTCGTGGCGGGTGTGACCTGCCGTTCCCAGAGTCTTGCGCCTTCCGCGCCCGCGTCCTATCGTGTGTCCCCTGACCGTGGCATAACCTTTCAGCGGGGTGGTGTCGTGGCCTCGTCCCGCCGACGCTGTTCGCTTCGCGCCCGGATGCGAACGGTTCGCAAACATCGCTTGCCCCACTTTCAATGACCGAGATCCCGCGGTCGGTCGAATCGCGCCTGCGAGCCGCCGTCGAATCGTCGCCGAGCGGGCTTCTCATGATCGATGCCGAGGGTCGGATCGTTCTCGTCAATCGGGAGATCGAGCGTCTCTTCGGGTACTCGCGCGAGGAGTTGCTGGGCCGGTCCGTCGATACCCTGGTGCCCGAACGCTACCGCGCAGGGCACCCCGTGTTTCGCAAAGGATTCATGGGGAATCCGAGGGTCCGTCCGATGGGAGTCGGCCGGGATCTTTTCGGACTGCGGAAGGACGGGACCGAGGTTCCGGTCGAGATCGGCCTGACGCCCGTCGCTACCGAAGACGGCCTTTTCGTTCTCAGCTCGATCGTGGACATCAGTGCCCGCAAGCAGTCGGAGGCAGACCGCCGATTGCTCGAGGAGCAGCTGCGGCACTCGCAGAAGATGGAGGCGATCGGTACGCTGGCCGGCGGCGTGGCGCACGACTTCAACAATGTGCTCGCGGCCATCATCGGGTTCACCGAGTTCGCCCGCAATGCCACCCCCGACCCGCGCGTGCGCGCCGATCTCACCGAGGCATTGCAGGCCGCGGAGAGGGGTCGGCAGATCGTCGAACGGGTGCTCGCCTTCAGCCGGCGGAAGCCGCTCGAGCCCCGCCCGCTCGCGCTCGGCGAGCTGGTCCACGAGGTGACCGGCCTCCTGCGTGCAACGCTCCCCCCCTCGATCACCATCCGCACGGTCATGGCGCCCGACGCTCCCAGAGTGCTCGCGGATCCCGGCTCGCTGCACCAGGTCCTGATGAACCTGTCGACGAACGCTGCCCACGCCATGCCGACCGGCGGCGAACTGGAGATCCGCGTGGAGCCCTTCTACGTTCGCGACAGCGTGGCGCGCGCTCGTCCCAACCTGCGCGAGGGGACGTACACACGTCTCGCCGTTCGCGATACCGGCCACGGCATCGACCCGAGCCTCCGGGAACGAGTCTTCGAGCCGTTCTTCACGACCAAGCCGCAGGGCAGCGGGACCGGCCTTGGGCTCGCGATCGTCCACGGGATCATCCGGGACCACGAAGGAGTCGTGGAGCTGACGAGTGCCGTGGGAGCCGGGACGACCGTCGAATGCCTCCTGCCGGCGCTCGACCAGGAGCGGGCACACGACGCAGCGGCCGTCGACGACCTGCCGCGCGGTCATGGCGAGTGCGTGCTCCTGATCGATGATGAGCGCACGCTCGCCGAGATCGGTCGACGACGACTGGAGGATCTCGGATACCGCGTCGTGGCGGAGACGGACCCGGAGGTCGCCGTCGCGCGTTTTCGCGCCGCCCCGGAATCCGTGGACGTCGTCATCACCGATTACTCCATGGCCCGGCTATCCGGGCTCGAAGTGGTTCGCCGCATGCGGGAGGCCGCTCCGGGCGTTCCGGCAATTCTCCTGACCGGATTCGTGGAGGAATTGCCGCCCGAGACTCTGGCCGCCGCCGGAATCCAGCGCATGCTTCGCAAACCTGTCTCGACAGCGGAACTCGCCGGGGCACTCGCGGACCTGCTGCGACGGGGCTGAGCGCACGGGCGGCGCGTGCGCGCGCCGGCTTGACGACCGTCCAATCTGTAACTATGTATGTTACATGCCACGCAGCAGCCGCTTCTCCGTCGCCCTGCATGTGCTCACGCACCTCGCGGACACCGCCCAGCCCCTGACTTCAGAGCGGCTGGCCGGGTGCGTCGGTACCAACGCGGTCGTCGTCCGCCGGACCCTTGCGGGTTTGCGCGAGGCGGGCCTGGTGGCCTCGAGCAGCGGACCAGGCGGCGGATGGTCGCTGGCGCGCGATCCGTCCCGGGTCTCGCTGCAGGATGTCTACACGGGCCTCGGAGAGCGGCTGCTCAACGGCATCGATGTGACGGGGCCGGGCGTGCGCCGCGCACCGGGAGGTTCGTGCCGGATTCAGCGTGCCGTTGCCGGCACGCTCGACGAGTTCCTGGCCGACGCCGAGCAGCTGCTCGCGGCGCGCCTGGCACGCATCACCGTCGCTGACCTGGCGGCGCAGTTAGGCCCCTCTGCTCTGCCGCGACATCACTCACGCGCCGGATAACGCATGCAGACTTTCGATGTGGTCATTGCCGGCGGAAGCTGGGCCGGGCTTTCCGCTGCCATGCAGCTCGCCCGCGCGCGGCGCCGCGTGCTGATCGTGGACGCCGGCCGGCCGCGCAACCGCTTCGCCCATGCTTCGCACGGATTCCTGGGGCAGGATGGTCGGGCGCCGGGGGAGATCCTCGAGACAGCCCGGGCGCAGGTGCTCGCGTATCCCGCGGCCGAACTCCGCGGCGATGAGGTCGCCGGCGTGACGGCACACGACGGCCGGTTCGACGTCGCGCTGGCGTCCGGCGCGGCGGTGCGTGCCCGGCGTGTCATACTCGCCACCGGAGTCGTGGACGAGTTGCCGGACCTGCCCGGGCTGCGGGAGCGCTGGGGCCGCACCGTGCTGCACTGCCCCTACTGTCACGGTTATGAAATATCGGATGGGAGGTTGGGAATCCTCGCCATCGGCGAGGCGAGCATGCACCAGGCGCTGCTGCTGCCCGACTGGAGCAGCGACATCACGCTCTTCACGAACGGCGCATTCGAGCCGACCACGGAGCAGCAGCGTGCCCTGGAGGCTCGCGGGGTTCGGATCGACGCCCGGCGGGTTCTGGAGATCGTTGGCGAAGGCGAGGTCCTCTCAGGAGTGCGGGTGCAGCACGACGACCGCGCTCCGGTGGTTCCGCTGGACGCGCTCTTCACCGGCTCGCGCACGCGCATGGCGAGTCCGCTCGCGGCCGACCTCGGGTGCGACTTCGACGAGGGGCCGTTCGGTCCCGTGGTCCGGACCGACGCCTGGAAGGAGACGACCGTATCCGGTGTCTACGCCGCCGGCGACATGGCACGCGTACCGCACAACGCCACCTGGGCATCCGCCGATGGTGTGACGGCCGGCATCGGAGCGCACCGATCGCTCGCGCTCGGCTGATTTCGACCGCCACGCACCGGGTAGAAACAGATCGACGAAAAGCCCCGGCGGGGTAGATCCGCGGGGCTTTCGTATCGGGCGCTCCAGGGCGCCGTGATCGCAAACCCGGCTACGACCGGCGCGCCTCGTTGCCGCTGCGGCCTCCGGCTCCCTTCCCTTGCCGTCCCCTGCGCCCTTTCGCTGTCCGTTGCCGGGCTCTTGCCCGCGCTGCTGCTCGCCGGTTTCCGCTCGACACCGGCCGAATCCGTGAGTCACCTGCATGTGAAGATTTCTTATCACGCCCTTACCGCAGAATTCGACTCCGCTTTCTAACCTCCTCGCGTCAACCTTCTTTCGACGAGGAGCAGTCAGACATGATCGAACTCCACGAACCGTGCCCCAGGCCGGGGCCGACGAGCGGACCCGAGCCCAGCAGGTCGGCACCATGCAGGCGTTCTCCGCCGGGCCGGCACGGCGCTCTCGGCCGCGACCCGCTGTGACCATGGAGTGGTTCGTTCGCGCCTTCCTCCGGGCGTCTCTCGTCTGGCTCGGGCTCGGTGTCACGCTCGGAGTCGCCATGGCCGTGCATCCTGCCTGGATCGTGTACCGCCCGGCGCACCTCCACATGAACCTGCTCGGCTTCGTGGCGATGATGATCTTCGGCGTGGCGCTGCACGTGATACCGCGCTTCACCGGCCGGCCGCTGCACAGCGCCCGTCTAGCCGGGGCGCAGTGGTGGGTGTCGAACGGGGGCCTCGCGAGCATGCTGATCGGGTTCGTCCTGCGGGCGGAAGGGATAGCGGGGGCGACGATCATGCTGGGCAGCGGAGGTGTAGCGAGCGCGATCGGCGCGTACGGATTCATCTACAATATCTGGCGGACGATCGGCGCCTCGGAGATGCAGGCACGACGCCCGGAAGAAAGACCGCTGCCGACGCTGATCCGGCAGCAGTAGGCCCTCGCATCCCGCCCGGACCATTGCAGGTGCCCACGGCGGAAGGCGGAGCGGTTCGTACAGGAACGAGTGCATGATCTTGCGCGCTGTTCCGAAAAGCGCTGGCGATACGCGGGCCTGGGCACGCCGGTCGTACGACGATTGTTGCACTCGCCATTCTGGCCCGCACGTTGCGCGCAGGCGATCATCGATTCACCCCCCACGGAGGTTCCCGATGATCCCTACCCGCAGCATCGCCCTGGCGGTCTCCGCCACCCTGGCACTCGGCGCCTGCAGCACCGAGGAGACCCCGCTTGCCGAAGCGACTACCAGCACTCCTTCCTTCGTTCAGGCGGAAACGGGCAACGGCGCGCCGAGCGGCGCCCACTTCACGCTCAACATCATCGGCATGGCGAAGGGCAAGAACGCCAATATGGATGAGGCGGGAGGACACGTCATCTTCGTCGGCCTCGGGACCCGCGAGGGCGACGCCGTGTCATCGAAGATCATGCTGACGTCGGGCGAGTTCGCCGTGCTCGACAAGAACGGCACCGACGGACGCGCCAGCTTCCAGCTCCCGGCCCCGGCCGGCGGGACGGCGTACCAGGTGTTTGCCCGTCCGCTGGGCACGCCCGGCGGCATGGCAAAGGTCACGACGTGCGCCGAGCAGGTGCTCGTGGACGGCGTGTATGTCGAAGACGAGGTCTGCTCGACGGAGAACGAGGTGTTCGTCCGCGAGACCGGGACGTCGAACAAGTTCGAGAACGTCACGCAGTCGCTCACCACGATCGTGATCGACGACGACGTGACGGCCACGTACGGCGAGACGACGGCGTACACGGCCTGCGGCGGTACGGATACGCTCGGTGACGACGCGCCGATCCGCGTCGACCTGTTCGATTCGTGCCTCGAGAACTACTTCTGGAAGTACGACAACAACGGCCTGCGCATTCTTCAGGTCCGGTTCTACCCGGCGAGTTGAGCCCGTCCGATGCAGCAATGAGCCGTCCCGGCATTCATGCCGGGGCGGCTCGCTCCGTTCAGCGCTGCCGTCATCCCGCCTGGCCGGCGAGGGTCTCGCTCACGCGCTCGGCGAGTGATGCCGCGCTGAACGGCTTCTGCAGGAACGCGAAACCCGGCTCGAGGATCCCGCGCTGGATCACGGCATCGTCCGTGTACCCCGACATGAAGAGCACCTTGATCGACGGGCGAAGCTCACGGACCCGCTCGGCGAGCTGCCGGCCACTGAGGCCCGGCATCACGACGTCGGTAACGAGGAGATCGATCGTCCCGGCATCGGACGCGGCGTACGCGAGCGCGTCAGCGACGCTGCCCACCGCGTGCACCTCATACCCCTGCCGCGCCAGGATCTCGCGCGCGACATGCAACAGCGCCGGCTCGTCCTCGACGAGAAGGATCCGCTCCGAGCGTCCCCGGCGCCGCAGCTCGTGGCCGAGTTTCCGGATCGCCGTGACAGGGCCGTCGACCGCCGGGAGGTAGACCTTGAACGTCGCGCCGGCGCCGGGCTCGCTGTAGACGAGCACCGATCCGCCGCTCTGCTCGACGATGCCGTAGACGGTCGACAGGCCGAGCCCGGTTCCCTTCCCCGCTTCCTTCGTCGTGAAGAACGGCTCGAAGATCTTGGTCTGGTGATCGTGCGGAATGCCGATCCCGGTGTCCCCCACGGCGAGCATGACGTAGCGTCCGGCAGGCAGCGGCCGGCTGCCGCGTGTGTGAACCTCGTCGAGCTCGGCCATCGCCGTGGCAATGGTGAGGCGGCCGCCCTCCGGCATCGCGTCACGCGCGTTGACGGCGAGGTTCATGATCACCTGCTCGATCTGGCCGGGATCCGCCTCGACCGAGCTCAATCCCGGGGCCAGGCGGGCCTCGAGTGTGATGTCCTCGCCGATGATCCGCTCGAGCATGTTCTGCATGCCCGCGACGATCTCGTTGAGGTCCACGACCCGGAGCTCGGCCACCTGCTGCCGGCTGAACACGAGGAGCTGGCGGGTGAGGCCGGCGCCACGCCGACCCGCTTCACGGATCTCCTCCGCGTCCACGCGCCTCGGATCGCCCTCGGGCAGGTCCTGCACGAGGAGGTCGGCGTAGCCGATCACGGCGGAGAGGATGTTGTTGAAGTCGTGCGCGATTCCTCCCGCGAGCCGCCCGACCGCCTCCATCTTCTGGGCCTGGCGGAAGCGCGCCTCCAGCTGGTTGCGCTCCGTCACATCATGCGCCAGTACCAGCTCGGCCTTGCGCCCGGCGAACCGGAGCGGGCGGCCGATGATCTCGACGTCGATCAGGGTGCCATCCTTCGTGCGGTGGCGCCAGCGCGTCGCTTCAGCCTGATCGCTGCCAGTGGCGATCGCCGCGAGAAGGCGGGGCACGTCCTCCGGCGGCCGGATCTCCCGCAGCGTCATGGCGAGGAACTCATCGTACGAGTAGCCGTAGCGGCGCACGGCGGCCCGGTTCACGGCGAGGAAGGCGAGCGTCTCCCGGTCGTACACCCACATCGGGCTCGGGTTGAGGTCGAAGAGCGAACGATACTCCTCCTCCGATGCGCGGAGCTGCTCCTGGCCCTCTTTCACGCGGCTCACCATCGTCGCGAAGGCATCACCGAGCCGTCCGATCTCGTCGCGGCGCGCGTGCGCGAGGCCGAACTCACCGAGCTCGCCACGGGCGACCCGCTCGGCCGCCGTCGTGAGCTCGTGAAGCGGCGTGGTCAGGCGGCGGCTCATGCTCCACCCGAGCAGGGCCCCGAAGACGAGCGCGATCAGCCCGACGAGCGTGAGCTCGCGGAGGAGCGAGCGCGCGCCGGCCAGTGCCTCGGCAGCGGGCCGTTCCGTGGCGAGGATCCAGGGGCTCCCGGCGATGTTCGCGCGCGCGCCGAGGCGTTCGCTCCCATCACGCCGGTACACGCCGATCCCCGGTGAGCCGGTCACGCGCACCGACTCGGCGGGAGCCGCGGCATCGACCCAGACGTCGCCGCCGTGGTTGCTGAGCAGGAGCGCGGAGCCCGAGCCGATCATCGAGACGACGCGTCGCATGGCCGCGGGGGTCGAGCCGAGCCGCCGGCGCACGATGACGTGTCCCGGTCCGCCGGGCATGCGGGAGATCGGCGCGGTGACCTCGTAGTAGGTGAACCCGCCGGCCTGATAGAGCGGGCCCACGGCGGCGGAGTCGCCGCGCCTCGGCGCCGAGGCCGCCGCACTCGAGTCCGCGAACGTCGGCGGGCGGGCCGAGAGCAGGAGGGTACCGCGTGCGTCGCGGATCTCTCCCGCCCCGCCTTCGGTCGTGTCCCGCGCGATGCTGCGGAGGACCTGGCGCGCCGCCGCTTCGCTCGCAGCGTTCCCGCGGGCGAACGCCACGACCGCGGTATCCCGTGCGGCGGACGCGAGGAGGCGCACCGCATCGACGGCTTCCTGCGAGAGCAGCGCCGCGAACTGGCCTGCGACGGTCTCCAGGCGCGCTCGCTCGGCGGCACGCTCGCCTCGCGCGGCCGCGCGGTAGGCGAGCGTACCGAAGAGCACGATGACCGCGAGCAGCAGCCCGGCGATGAGCAGCGGAAGGCGGATGTTCAAGGAAAGGCTGGCGGGCCTTCGAGACATCGACACACCCGAGGGCAGGTTGGATCATCGTGGGCGAGCGACTTCGAACGTCAGCGACTGCGGCTTGGCGGAAACCTAACCCGCCGGAGCCTCGGCCGCGCCGCTCTCGCGCTTCCCAAGCGGTGTGCTCGCATCGGCGGCCCCGGCAGCATTGATCTCACCCGCGCGCGAGAGGGCGCGACGGAACAGAATTGCGCCGAGCGGCGTGTTGACGGCAATGACTGCGAGGAGGATCGTGCGCATGTCGCCGCCGGCGGCCGGATAGACCTCGCCGGCAACCGTCACGAGCCCGATCGCCACGCCGGCCTGCGACACGAGTCCGAGCCAGATATTGTTACGCTCTCCGGGAGGAAGGCCTGCCCACCTTCCGCCGATCTGTGATCCCAACCAGATCCCCGCCATGCGCGCAAGTGCGATCGGAATCACGATCGGCCAGAGCTGCGCGAGCTCCGCGAGCTCGAGCTTGGCGCCGGCGAGCGCGAAGAAGATGACGAAAACGGGCGCAGCTGATCGCTCCATGGCATGCCGCAACGCGCGGCCGGTATCGCCGAGTGCTACGTTCTCGGTCACGAAGCCGGCGACGAGGAGCGTCAGCAGGGTCTCGACGTGGAGCAGACGCGAGATCTCGAGTCCGAAGAAGGTGACGAGGATGGCGAATAGAAAGCGCTCGCCGCGGACGAACCTGAGATACAGTGCCACCGCGCCCCCGAGCAGCGCGCCGATCGGGAAGGCGCCTCCGATCTCCCAAACGGTGGCACCGAAGCTGCCCACGCCGCCCGTGCCGGACGGCACGAGCGCTCGCGCCGCGGCCAACGCGCCACTGAAGAAGAGGACCACCACGACGTCCGCCAGCAGAACCACCCCCAGCGTCGTCCGGGCAACCGGCCCGCGGGCCCCGGATTCGGTGAGCAGTGCCATGGTCACGGCCGGGGAATGAACGATCGCCATGGACGCGAAAAGTCCGGCGAACGTCAGCGTGACCAGCATGTTCGTCCCCTGGAGGAAGGGCACGAACTCTCGCATCGCGAGCAGCGTGCCGACGATCGTCAGGAAGGTCACGCCGAGCTCGGCACCTGTCAGGCGCATCAGCGCGATGCCTCGCTTTCGAAGCTCTCCCCAGTCAAGCTCTGCGCCGGCGAGGAAGGCGATCAGCGCGATGGCAAGATCGCTCAGGGCATCGAGCTGGTCGACCGACTCGGTCGGGACGACGTTGAGGGCGCTCGGTCCGAAGATCGCGCCCGCGATCAGATAGCCGACGATCTTCGGCTGACTGAGCTGCTTTGCGAGCTCCCCCACCGAATACGCCGCGAGAATCAAGAAGCCGAACGCGAGCAGCGCTTCGCCCGATCCCTCTGCAGGCCCGGCCATCAGCACCAGCTGGATTCCGCCGAACAGCAACGCGAGAATGACGAGGCGCCGCATCAGCCCGGGTCTCCGGACGGGCCGGCAGCTGCGGGGCTCGCCTCGACGGGCGCCGTCATGGGCGCCTCACCGGATGCCCGTGCGGCCGCCGGCTGCGCGACCGCACCCGACGTGCGGATCGTGTGCGGGCTCGCGCCGACCGCGGCGCTCATGAGCCGGGCGGAGAAGAGGTCGGTGAGCAGGACCGAGGCGATCGCCGCCGTGAAGATGATGTTGGGGAAGAAGGCGTTGGTCTCGGTCAGGTAGTTGAAGGCGATGGCGACGGCGAGGCCGCCCTGGCCCAGCAGCGCGCGCCCCCAGTTGTGCCCCAATATCGGGAGCATCCCGTTGAACCGCGCGGCGAGCCGGGCGCCGCCCACCTTCGAGACGCCCCGCATCACGATGAAGAGTGCGACCGGAATGACC
>JAICNA010000184.1 GCA_025928955.1 Gemmatimonadales bacterium
CTTCGGGCCGGAAAGGGCCGAGCTCGTCGAGCCCGAGCGACTTCACCGCGATATGGATCAGCTCGGAATCGGGCACGCCGAGGGAGCGCTGCTGTTTCCGGAGGAAGTGGCGCCCCGCCTCGAGCATCGCGCCGAGCGGCACCAGGCCCACGAGCTCGGACCCGGTCACGCGCATGCCGCGCGCTTCGGCGGAACGGCATACCTCCTCGAATGCCCGATGGATCGGCGTGATCGCGAGGTCGGTGAGGTTCATCGACACCTGGGCGATGCCGTACTCCTCGATGAACCACCCGATGGCCTTCACAGCCTTCAGCGTGCCGGGCACGTTCTCCGGGGTACCGTCGGGGTTCATGACGATCCTGCCCGTCAGCGGATGCCCCTCCCGCCGGGGGCGGCCCGCCTCGCGTACGTCGAAAGCGACCGCATTGGCCCGGCGTGTCGATGTCGTGTTCAGGTTCACGTTGTAGGCGACGAGGAAGCCCCGCGCGCCGATCACAGTCGCTCCCGAGCGCGGATTGAATTCCGCGGGGCCGAAATCCGGCTTCCAGGCGGGCTGCGTGATGCGCGCCGCGAGTCCCTCGTACTCTCCTGCACGGATGACGGCGAGGGACTTCCGGGCGGGGTCCGGCTGCGACGCCTCGTACAGATAGACGGGGATCTTCAGCTCGCGGCCGACGCGTTCCCCGAGCCGCCGGGCGTATTCGGCCGTCTCCTCCATCGAGATCCCCGCGATCGGCACCAGCGGACACACATCCGTGGCACCCATGCGCGGGTGCTCGCCATGATGGTGCCGCATGTCGATCAGCTCGGCCGCCGCAGCGATCGCGCGGAAAGCCGCCTCGATCACCGCCTCCGGCGCGCCGGCGAACGTCACGACCGTGCGGTTCGTCGCCTTCCCCGGGTCGGTGTGCAGCAGCGTCACCCCGTCGACGCTCTCGATGCGCTCGTTGATCCGGCGGATCGTCTCGGGATTGCGGCCTTCGCTGAAATTGGGAACGCACTCGATCAGGGCGGACATGCTCAACGGGTTCGAGTGGAGGGCCACTGCTGGCTGACGCAGTGGAAGGCGCCAAGGCCCCAGACGAGATCGGTGCAGTCGATGCCGACGACTTCGCGGTCGGGGAACAGGCCACGGAGCGTCTCTGCGGCGACGCCATCACGCCCGGGGTCGTAGGTCGGGAGGAGGACGAGCCCGTTGGCGATGTAGAAATTGGCGTAGCTCGCCGGGAGGCGCTGGCCGTCGTGCTCGAGCGGCCGCGGCATGGGCAGCGTCACGATCCGGAGCGGATCGCCGTCCTGGTCCTTCATCTCGCCAAGGCGGGCGAGGTTTTCGCGGAGCGGCTCGTAGTTCGGATCGGCCGGATCCTCCTCGACGACCGTCACCACCGTTCGCTCGTCGGTGAAACGGGTCAGGTCGTCGACGTGGCCGTCGGTATCGTCTCCGAGGATCCCGTCGCCAAGCCAGAGGATGTTCGTGACGCCGAGATAATCGCGGAGGTACTGTTCCACGCCCGCCCGGTCGAGGTGCGGGTTGCGGTTCTCGTTGAGGAGGCAGGCCTCGGTCGTAAGCAGCGTGCCGCGGCCGTTCACGTCGATCGAGCCGCCTTCCATGATGATTCCGGGGTGAAAGACCGGAATGCCGAGCTCCTGCCCGATCCGACTCGGGACGACATCGTCGAGGTCGAACGGCGGATACTTTCCGCCCCAGGCGTTGAACCCCCAATCGATGATCGCTTCGTCGACGGCGCCATGATCACGGCGCTGAACGAAGATGGGGCCGTGATCCCGGCACCACGCATCGTTGGTCGGGTGGTGATGGAAGTGGACGTTGGCCGCGGCGACCTTGCTGGCGCGCAGCACCCCGCGCACCTGCTCTTCCATCTCGCCGTCGGCCACGTTGATGTGCACTTCCTCGACGGCCGCCAGATGGCGCACCATCTCGGCGAAGATGTCGGGGACCGGCTCGAACTTGCCGGGCCACGACGCCTCCTTGTGGGGCCAGCTGAGCCACGTCCCCCGGTGCGGCGCCCATTCGGCGGGCATCGAATAGCCGAGCGCCGCCGGTGTGGGCCCGTCGGGACGCAGCCCGTCGCCGGTCACGTCCGATGCATGCTCATGGTGAGCCCCGCCGCGGCTAGTCGAGATAGCGCTTCGTGAGCTCGGCGTATGCGTCGATGCGCCGGTCCCGGAGGAACGGCCAGTGCGTGCGGCTCACATCGACCTCGCCGAGATCGACGTCGGCAACGAGGACCTCTTCCCCCGTGCCGCCCTTCACGAGGATGCGCCCGCCCGGATCCGAGACGAAGCTCCCGCCCCAGAACTCGATGCCGTCCGGGGGTGGTGCGCCTTCATGCCCGACGCGGTTCACCGAGCAGACGTACACGCCGTTCGCGATGCCATGGCTTCGCTGGATCGTCTCCCAGGCGGCCTGCTGCTGCTCGCCGTGCTCCGCTCGCTCCGACGGCAGCCAGCCGATGGCGGTCGGATAGAAGAGAATCTGCGCGCCGCTCATCGCGGTGAGCCGCGCGGCTTCCGGGTACCACTGGTCCCAGCAGACGAGCACGCCGATCCGGCCGAACTTCGTGTCCCAGGCCCGGAAGCCGAGATCGCCGGGCGTGAAGTAGAACTTTTCGTAGTACCTCGGGTCATCCGGGATATGCATCTTCCGGTACTTGCCCAGATAGCGCCCATCGGCGTCGATCACGGCGGCCGTGTTGTGATACAGGCCTTCCGCCCGCTTCTCGAAAAGAGACGCGACGATCACCACGCCGAGCTCGGCGGCCACCGGCCCGAGCGTCTCGGTGCTCGGGCCCGGAATCGGCTCGGCGAGTGCGAAATGATCGTGGTCTTCCGTCTGGCAGAAGTACTGGCTCCGGAAGAGCTCCTGCAGGCAGACGATGTTCGCGCCCTTCGCAGCCGCCTCGCGGATCCCGGCCACGGCCTTCCTCATATTCTCGGCGGGATCGAGCGTGCACGACATCTGCACGAGTCCCAGCCTGACGATTCCTGAACCCATCGCGCCTTCCTTCCGCAGTCGAACCTTCGTTCCCGGGGGAATTCTAAGCCGGTGGTGCCGGTTCGTCACCCGGCCGGACTGGCCCGTGCCGAATGTCGGGCCAAGGCGTCACAGGAGAGCGAGGCGGGAAGCTCGGGCCTGAGGAATCGCGCCGCGTGCGGGAGTCGGATCGCTCTCCGGGAGGGATCGGCGGAATCGCGAAAGCGCGGAAGGAACAGGAATCCCGCGAAGATTTCCGCGGTCGGGATGAAGGGACGCTGAATCGTTGTAGCGCCTGGCGCAGAGGAGCAGGGAGGCTGGCTGCGCCTCTGCGGTTCAAAAGACAGCGGTTCCGTAGTTTCCGCTTTCGTTCCGTGCCTTCGCGATTCCGACAGGTGCGAGGCGAGCGGTGGGAGCGCGGCGCCGCGAACCCATAGCCGCGCGTCAGCTGCCGCCGAGGGTGACGCTGGCGTGGCCGAGTGAGGCCGGCCAGCGGAGGGTGATGGACTCGCCCTGGACCGTCCGGTCGAGGCCGCGCTCGGACTTCGAGACGGTCTCGACCGGATGCCGCCAGATCATCGGCTCCGGGGTTGCCGAAAGTCGGAGCGGACGGAAGAGCGACAACTCGACCGCGAAGACATCGTCCGCAGAACCGGCGGTCCAGCGGTATTCCACGGTGACCGACCCGGATTGCGTGAACCGGAGCGTCTTGCGCAGCGAGCCATCCGGCGCGGTGAACTCGAAGACCGCTTCCTCCGCCGTGACGCTGCCCTCGGAGGTGAGTGGAACCGCTTCCCAGGACGTGCGCGGCACGTACGCGACGCTGGCATAGGCCTCAGCCGTCGTATCTCCGGCGAGGATCCGTTCGCGAAAGAGTGACCGGTCGTATCGATCCACCGGTGGGGCCTCCGCCAGCCGGAGGGAACGCTCGATGTCGTGAATGCTCGCCGTGCCGCCCACGGTGTCCTCGGCGGTTGCCGGGCGGAGGGCGGCGAGATGATATGCCTCGAGCCGTCGCGTGAGGACATCGGCGTAATTGATCCCCGTGGCGAAGATCGTCAGCTCCTCGACGGCGGCACCGCGATGCGGACTCACGATGGCCGAAAACCCGGACGAGTGGACCCAGAGCTCGGTATGGCCGTCGGCGTCCATGTCCAGCGATTCGACGGCGAGCGCCTCGCCCGCCCGGAGCCGGCCTTCGGCCTCGGAGAGGTTGCGCCAGATCGCCTCGCGCAGGTGCGGGAGGTAGAGCCCGCCGAAGACGCCGTGCCAGTAGGCGTCGTTGCACTGGGCACGGCCGATCGCCTCGCGCGCGTCCGCCGGATCGCCGCGCTCCCGGCAGAGCAGCGAAAGGCGCTGCGCCTTCTTGTGCATCCGGTTCGATTCGGAATACTTCGCGAGAAAATTGCGCCAGTGGGAGCCACGGACCAGCGCGCCATCCGGCCCCGCCATGCGATCCTCGCCGAGCTCGTGCTCGAGGCGCGCCAGGCGGTCCGCTGGCTCCGGCGGAAGCGACCACCCCTCCATCTCCCGGTACGAAGCCGTCGGCAGGTAGGCGAGCCCACCGCTCGGCACTGCGGCCAGCGCACCGGCGAGCGTGGTGAGCTGCATCTCGCCGCGCGCGGCGAGGTCGAGCATGCTGTCCAGGAAGCGGGTGATCCATTCGCGCTCGTAGACCCATTCGTAAGTCCCGGGCCACCCGCCGAACTTCTCGCCGTCGTCGGCGAGCACGGCCAGCCGGCGGCCATCGGCCCGCAGGCGGCGGAGGTAGTCGGCCGTCTCCTCGGGCGGACGAAAGGGGATCAGGTACCGCAGCCGCTCGTCGATCGGAAACAGCGCCAGACGCGCGTCGTCGCTTTCGGTGATGTAGGGTGCGTGCAGCTCGTGTCGCTGGAACCCCGCCACGAGGAAATGACGATCGTCCACGAGCGCCGACTCGATCCCGGCCGCCGCGAGGTCGGCGGGAAGCTCGGGACTCCAGACGCGCTCGGTCAGCCACAGCCCTCGCGCATCGACGCCGAACCGCGTGCGGAGCCGCTCGCGCATCCACTGCACCTGCTCGATGCGGTCTCGGCGAAGGAGTGCCGCAAGGACGGGCTCGTGCCATCCCGCGGCGAGCAGCTCGACGCGTCCATCCGCCGCGAACGCTCCGAGGGAGTCGAGATACGCGGATTCATGACGCTCCAGCCATTCCAGCAGCGGGCCGGAGAGGTGGAATACCGCGGGAAAGAACTCCCGCTCCGCGAGGCGCTCGAGCAGCGGGCGGTAGACCCGCTCGAAGTGCTCGGCGAAGACGTGATCGAAGTTCCCCACCGGCTGGTGGAGGTGCAGGCCGAAGATGAAGCGGATCGGTGCGCTCACGCGCGGGCGCGAGGTCGCGAACCGCCGAGGGCCGCAGCGACTGCCGGGAGGATGTCGGGAAAGACGTCGTCGCGC
>JAICNA010000236.1 GCA_025928955.1 Gemmatimonadales bacterium
ATAGCGATCCGCATTGCCTTTGGCGGTGTTCCCATGCACTCTCAAGAACCCGCCATTCCGGAGCCGCCAATTGCCGTCTCTGTCCGGGCCCGGCTCGCGTCCTCGTTGCCGGGCTTCCGTGAATCACGTGCCCCTGGTTCCAGTCGCCGCCTGCGCGGACGGCGCAGTCCGCCGGTGGACTCCGCATGAGTCGAGGACGAATGCATGAACGACGGCTGATCGGCCAGCCGGCGCCGGAAACGCCGCCCGAGCTCAGGAGCCGCTCCGGACGGGCCCGCCCGCTGCCGCCGGACCTCCTCCGCCAGGCGTCGCGCCGGCTGCAGATCATGGCGCTCGTCGCGGCGACGCTCTGGGTCACCGCGCCGCTGCTCGCGCACGTGTCGCTCGCGTTCTCCCGCCCGGGCCAGCCGGACTGGGGCTATCCTGTCGCCGCCGATGGCATCTCGCTCGGCGCGTTCATCGTTTCGCTCTCGCTCTTCTTCTACCTTCGCACCGGCAAGTGCGATCCCGAGCGCGTGCTGGATCTGGGCCTCGCCTACATGATCCTGACGGCGTTCGCCATCGGCGTGCTGATGCACTGGGGGCCGCGCACCGACGTGCCGATCGGCGTGGACCCGGTGATCAGCTGGATAGGACCGGTACTCCTGATGATGGCGGCGATCGTGCCCGTGGCACCGCGCCGGATGCTCGCGGCAGGGTTCATCGCGGCCTCGATGGATCCCCTCGGGATGATCATCGCGCGCAGCGCCGGACTCTTTCATTTCGAGCACCTGAGCGGCGCGATCCTGATGCATTATCCCACGTTCATGCTGCTCGGCGTGGCCGTGGTCATCTCGAACGTGGTGACCCGGCTCGGCCAGCAGGTGAGCCGGGAACGGGAGATGGGCAGCTACGTCCTCGGCGAACTGCTGGGGCGTGGCGGCATGGGGGAGGTGTATCGCGCCACCCACCGGATGCTCGCGCGCCCCGCGGCCATCAAGCTGATCCGCCCCGAGGTGCTCGCGTTCGGCGAAGGAGAATCGGCGCAGACGGCGATCACCCGCTTTCGCCGCGAAGCGGATGCGGCGGCGAATCTGCGGTCTCCGCATACGGTGGAGCTCTACGATTTCGGCGTGACCGACGATCACACGCTCTATTTCGTGATGGAGCTTCTCGAGGGCATGGACCTCGATACGCTGGTGCGGCACCACGGTCCGGTTCCTCCGTCGCGCGTCGTGCACATCCTCTGGCAGGCGTGTGAATCACTGGCGGAGGCGCACGCGTCGGGGCTCGTGCATCGCGACATCAAGCCCGCCAACATCCACATCGGACGCCTCGGGCTGCGATACGACTTCGTGAAGGTGCTCGATTTCGGACTCGTCAAGCACGTCTCCGCACGCCGGCCTGCTGATGCCCTCGCGGGCGACTCCCTCGCCACCGCCGCCGGCATGCTTCCCGGAACGCCGGCGTACATGGCGCCCGAAATGGCGCTCGGCGACGCGGTGGATGGGCGCGCGGATCTCTATGCGCTCGGCTGCGTCGGCTACTACCTGGTCACCGGACAACCGGTGTTCGGCGCGGGGCAGGGGTTCCACGCGATCGTCAAGCACCTGAACGACACGCCGGTCCGCCCCTCGGAGCGCGCGGGCATCCGGGTGCCCGCGGGCCTCGAGGAGACGATTCTCGCGTGCCTGAAGAAGCAGCCGGACGAGCGCCCACAGACCGCGCGGGCCCTGCAGGAAATGCTCGAGCGGTGCGGCGTCGAACGGTGGCGCGAGGAGGACGCGCTGCGCTGGTGGAGCGAGCTGCGGGCAGCCGGATGAACGCGCGCGTTCCACAGTCGCTGATCGTTACCCAGGTGTCCCCGGACGAGACGAGCGGAGCCGGCACGGCGTCGGGCCGCACGACGGGCGCCACGTCGCAGGTGCTCGGCTCGGCGATCGGCCGGGTGCGGATCGCGGCACTCATCTCCGGGGTGCTCTGGCTCCTCATCCTCACAGCCAATGCCGTGTTCCGTGAGGAATTCGCGGCGTGGAAGTTTCCCGGGACGGCGGGCTGGCTGCATCCCAACTGGATCTATGCTGTGCTCGGCGCAATCGGCTCGTTCGGCCTTGCCTTCGAGGCCGGGAGGCTGCGCGACAAGCCGGCGCTGGTGCTCGACCTGGGGCTCGGGCTCGAAGTCTTCACGGCAGCGATGATCGCGCTCGTCACCTCAGCCGAGTTCTCTCCCCACGCCGCGCGTATCTCCTGGGTGACCGTCCTGATCCTGATTTATCCGTCGATTGCGCCGACGCGTCCGCGGCGAGCGCTGATCGCGGGTCTCCTGGCAGCGTCGATGGACGTGCTGGGGATCGGAATGCTTGCGCTCCGGGGAGTCGACCTGCCGGGCAGCGGTTTGACGACCGTCGGCATGGTCGCCTGGATGGTGGCGCCGAACTATCTCTCCGCCTTCCTCGCGCTCGTGCCGGCAACCCTGATCCGGCGCCTGGGCCACGAAGCCGGCGCGGCGCGCGAGCTCGGGAGCTACCGGCTCGGGCGGCTTCTCGAGCGCGGGGGCATGGGCGAAGTCTACGAAGCGACACACCGGCTCATCGCCAAGCCTGCGGCGATCAAGCTGATCCGACCCGAGCTGCTGGCGGACTCGCCCGCCGTTGCCAACGTCATCATCGAGCGCTTCTACCGCGAGGCCGAAGCGGTCGCGGCGCTCCGGAGCCCGCACACCGTCGCGCTCTATGATTTCGGCATCGCCGATGACGGAACGCTCTATTACGTCATGGAGCTGCTCGACGGGATCGACCTTCAGCGGCTCATCCGCCAGCTGGGCCCGCTGCCCGCCCCCCGCGTGATTCACGTGATGCGGCAGGTCTGCGACTCGCTCGGCGA
>JAICNA010000156.1 GCA_025928955.1 Gemmatimonadales bacterium
GACTCGTTCATGGAGCTGCTCGTGGCGCGGGGGCCGAGCCCGCTCGCGCTCGCCGTGCGGACGCGGCGACTCTTCAAGCGCGCGCTCGACCTCCCGGCGAGCGACGTGCCCGGTGAGCCCGCCCCCTGGGTGGCCGACGACCCGGAGCTGCTCGAGCGCGTGGAGGATGCGCTGGCCGAGGAGTGCGGCCTCGAGCCGGGCGAGCTCCTCCTCGATTTTCCGTCCCGCCCTTCGATGCTCTCGGTGGATCTTCCCCTTGCGACGCGGAGCGGGCGCGTCGAGCGCCTCACCGACGAGGGCCGCGCCGGACAGCTCGGCCTTCCCCGCGTCGCCGACGAGCTCTATCGCAGCGCTCGGCGGCTGCGCGTGTTCGTCGCGCGCGCACCGGCGAGGGCTCCGGATGGCGCGCTCGCACTGGTGCGCATGGGGGTCGCGCAGGTCACGGAATGGCTCTCGGACCGGAAGCGACTTACGAGCCCGGTGTGAGGGGAGCGGGTGGAGCGGAAAGGAGAGGCCGGGTAAGAAACTGAGTCGGGAGAAGGGGCGGCGGGGATCACCACGCCGGCAGCGCCGAACCAGGCGGCGCTGCCGGCGCTTTCGTCCAGCTAGCCGGCGCTCGCCGCAGTGACCGCCGGCTGCTCGCCCGTGGCGCCGGCGCCTTCGATACGGACCACGATCGCGGTGATGTTGTCGAGCCCGCCGCGGCGATTCGCCTCGGAGATCATGCGGTCCACCCATTTCTGCGGGCCGCCATCGGACTGCAGGATCTTGAGCAGCTGCTCGTCCTCGAGCATGCCCGTGAGCCCATCCGAGGCGAGCAGGACGAGGTCCCCGTTCTGCAGGTTCCCGAAATAGATATCCGGCGTCACGTCCATACCCGCGCCGACGCAGCGGGTGATCACGTTGCTGTAGGGATGCACGCGCGCCTGGTCCGGCGTGAGCAGGCCTGCATCGACCTGCTCCTGCACGTAGGAGTGGTCCTTGGTCAGCTGCAGGAGCGCGCCGTCGCGCAGGAGGTACGCCCGGCTGTCGCCGACCTGGCCGATCAGGTACCGGTTCGGCAGGAGCGCCAGCACGGTGACGGTCGTACCCATGCCCCGCTTGTCGTGCTCCGCGAGGGTGCGGCCGAAGATCGCCTCATTCGCGGCGCGGATCGACTGCCGGAGCCGCTCCCCCACCTGCTCGTCCGACTGCCCGCGCAGTGAACCGAGCTCACGCGAGATGATGCGGACCGCCATCTCGCTGGCCACTTCGCCAGCGGCGTGGCCGCCCATCCCGTCCGCGACGATGAAGATGCCGCGGTCGGAAAGCATGAGGTAGTTGTCTTCGTTCCCGGAACGGACGATGCCGACGTCGGTTCGGGCCGCGCAGGTGAAATGCACAGGACTCCGTTATGGCTGCATCATCAGTATGGCGGCCAGCGCGAGGGCGATGGCCAGCAGCACCAGCAGCACGTACAGGGACGCCCGGCTCCGCTCCGGAGGCTTCGGCGCCGGTTTCTTCGGACGCGAGGGCGCCGGCCGCCGGGCCGGCTCCGCAGCCGTGCTCATCGGCTCCATCGGGCGGACCGGGTACGGCGTCGGCTCGACCGGCGGCATGACCTGCGTCTGGCCGGATACCGCGTCGACCACGCTGTCTTCCAGCGGCTCGAACGACAGGGACACCTCGCCGAGGCGGATGATCGTCCCGGGGCCGAGCGGCACCTCCCCGCTGGCGAGTTCTCCATCAACGAACGTGCCATTGGTCGAGCCGAGATCGCTCAGCATCCAGATGCCGCCCCGATGCTGCAGCTTCGCATGCATGGTGCTGACGCTCGGGTCGGCGATGACGACGTCGTTGTAGTCCGCCCGCCCCAGATTGGCGATCGGCACCCGGATCTGGTACCTGTCACCCTTCCGGGCGCCGCTCCGCACCAGGACCGACGCCAGCGGTGCGGTCGGCGCCGGCCGGGTTTCCTGCTGCTCCATGGCGGTTACGCCGAAGAACGTATCGTTGAGGCGGTGCTCCGCCCCGGGAGGGGCCACTGCCGGGAATTCCGACGACGGAATCCCCGGCTCGGCGGCACCCTCGGGTGCGACATCCGCGTAGAAGCGGAACTCCTCCGTCCCCATCCGGATCACGTCTCCCCGGCCCAGCCGCAGCTCCCCCGTCACCCGCTCGTTCCGGACATACGTGCCGTTGACGCTCGTGTCGATGAGCACGTACCCGTCGGGACGTGAATGGATTTCCGCGTGCCGCCGCGAGACGTCGTTGCCGGCCACCACGATGTCCGAGGAGGCGTCCCGCCCGAACACGACCGGCCGCTCGCCGATCTGGTACTCCCGCCCATCGGTGAGCGAGACGATGCGCCCGGCCATCATGGCGCGGGTCGGAGCGCCCGTGACCCCGGCGCCCTGGGGCAGCTCGATGGCGTTGAAGACCTGCGTGCTTCCTGCGCGCTTCTGGTCCACCACGAGGATTTCGTGCGCCCCGACGTGCAGCTTGTCCCCGTGCAGCAGGGGAATCGGGTCGGTGCCCAGCCGGACGCCGTTGACCCGCACTTCGGCGTCGCCGATGGGGCGCACGGCGGCAGACCCGTCGGGCCACCCCTGCACGACGGCGTGCCGCAGCGCCACCCCCTCGCCGGCCAGGGGAACGAGTGCGCCCTCTTCGGATCCGATCGTGATCTCACCGGCGGTCACCGGGTACCGCTTTCCGCCGAGCTGGAGGGACAGCATTCGCTCCCTTTTCCCGATGCTGTGAATTGGTCGCCCAAAACGTACCCGCCCCCAATCTACGGGCGCAAGCGAAGACGGGTTAGGCCGTTCGCCGCTCCTCCCCACCACGGATCTGCAGCTCGTACAGGCGCTGGTACAGGCCCCCGGCCGCCAGGAGCTGCCGGTGAGTTCCGCGCTCCCGGATCTCGCCGTGGTGGAGCACGAGGATCTCGTCGGCATGAAGGATCGTGCTGAGCCGGTGGGCCACCACGATGCTCGTGCGACCCGTCATCAGCGTGGCGATCGCCGCCTGGATCTGTGCCTCGGCCTCCGCATCCACCGAGCTCGTGGCCTCGTCCAGCACCAGGATGGCGGGGTCGAGCGTCAGGGCGCGCGCGAAGCTGAGGAGCTGTCGCTCCCCCACGCTCAGGCTCCGGCCGCGCTCCCCAAGCACGTGCCGATAGCCGTCCGGCAGGCGGTCGATGAAGCGATCGGCGCCGACCCGGGCCGCCGACCGCCGAGCCGCCTCCTCCGCCACCGGGGCATCGAGCACGAGGTTTCGCAGGATATCCCCGGTGAAGAGGAAGAGATCCTGCTGCACGAAACCGATGAGCCGGCGGAGCTCCGAGGTGCCCACCGCGCGGATGTCCACGCCGTCGATCGTGATCCTCCCCCGCGATGGATCGTAGAAGCGGAGGAGGAGGCTGATGATGGTCGTCTTGCCCGCGCCGGTATGGCCGACCAGCGCGATCGTCCGGCCGGGCGCCGCCGTGAACGACACGTCCCGCAGGACCCAGGGGCCGTCCTCCGCGTACCGGAACCAGACGCCATCGAACCGCACCTCGCCGCGCACCGGTTTCGCCAGCGGCACCGGAGCGTCGGGCTCGCGGACCGTGACCGGCGCGTCGAGCAGCTCGAAGATCCGCTCCGACGACGCCATCGCTCCCTGCAGCAGGTTCACCTTTTCCGAGAGGTCCTGCAGCGGCTGGAAGAAGCGGCGGGAGAGCTGGATGAAGGCCGCGAGCGTGCCGACGGTGAGGGTGCCGCCGAGCGTGCGGAGGCCGCCGTACCAGAGCAGGAGCGCGAGGGCGAGCGTCGCGAGGAATTCGACCGCCGGAAAGAAGAGCGCGTAGATCCGGATGGAGCGGAGGTGGGCGTCGAGGTGCTCGCGGTTGAGCCGATCGAACTCGCCGTACGCGACGCGCTCACGCCCGAAGAGCTGGACGATCCGCATCCCGGACAGGTGCTCCTGCATGAAGGCATTGATGCGCGCGACCCGCACGCGGATGTCGCGGAACGCCTCGCGCACGCTGCGCCGGAATGCGGTGACGACGCCCCAGACGAGCGGGACGACGGCAAAGGCCACCAGCGCGAGCCGCCAGTCCATCAGGAGCATCATGCTCATGATGGCGACGAGCGCGAAGAGGTCGCCGAAGACGGTGACGAGCCCCGAGGAGAAGAGCTCGTTGAGCGTCTCGACGTCGCTCGTCACGCGCGTCATGAGGCGCCCGACCGGGTGCCGGTCGTAGAACGGGATGCTCAGCCGCTGCAGGTGCGTGAAGAGGCGCAGCCGGAGCTCGACCATGACCCGCTGGCCGATCGTCGTCGTGATGAGCGCCTGCGCGTAGTCCGCGACGAACTCGAGCAGGAGCGCCGCGAGGAAGAGGAGCGCGAGCGTCGCCAGGAGTCCCGTATCACGCGCCGGGATCGCGACGTCGAGCGCATGCTGGGTGAGGCGCGGGCCCACGAGCGTGAGCACCGAGCCGGCCAGGAGGAGCAGGAGGGCGCCCGCGGTGAGCGCCCAGTGCGGGCGCAGGAATGCGAGCAGCCGCCGGAGCAGCCGCGCGTCGTACGCCTTGCCGAGGGGCTCTTCGTCCTGACTCATCCCCGCGTCACTCGAGCGCTACCTCCGCGGGCTGCTCCCCCGGCGCGCCGATCGACTTGAGCCCCTTCCGCACCCAGTGCGAGAAGACGAAGAACCCGGCGGCCACGGTGTAATACGTGAGGACGAGCCGCCAGATGAGCGTATAGAGCGGCGTCAGCTCCTTCGGCACGTAGACCGACATCACCGCCGCGGACATCAGTTCGGCGATGCCGGAGGCCCCCGGCGTCGGGGCGAAGTAGAGCAGGAATGTGATCAGGGTCTGGAGGAGCAGCACGTCCACGAAGTTCGCGTGAATGCCGAGGGCGCGGAGCGTGACATAGCCGGCGAGGAGCTTGTTGGCGTGGGACGGCCCGGAGAGGAGTGTGCACCAGAGCACCGCGAGCCAGCCGCGCGGGCGGTTGAGCGCCACGAGGTGCCCGTGCGCCTCGTCCAGCCCCGTGCGGAAGGTATCGAGCCGCGAGGCGAAGCGGGCGCTCCGGCGGCCCGCCCATTCCGCGCCGCGCTTGAGCAGGTCACGCACGAGGCGCGGGAAGATCATGACCAGGACGAGCAGAGCCCCGAGACCGGCGAACACCGTGAGGCTGCCGAGGAAGAGATCGTAGAGCGACAGGCCGAATACGTTGCCGCGCTCCCCGAGGGACTTCCCCGCCCCGGCGAAGATCGCCGCGGGCCCTGCGATCGCGAAGAAGGCGACGGTGCCGACGAAGCCCATCAGCGTCGAGGTCATCGCCACCGGGAGCGGCACACCGTAGCGCCGCATGGTGTACAGCATCATCGGCGCCGAGCCCGATTGGAGTGGCGTGATGTAGGCTGCCCACGCGCTCATGCCGCCGGCGAGAATCATCCCCTTGAGCGATGGCTTCGGCATCAGCTCCCGCGCCACGACCCAGAGACGGAGGCCACCCCCGACCCAGTCCATGGCCGCGAGCCCGAGTCCCGCCAGGACCCAGCCCCACTCGAGCCGCCCGAGCCCCCGGATGAAGGCGGGGAGGTTATTGCCGTACAGCAGGGTGAGCCCGAAGCCGATGACCGAGGCGGCAGCGAATATCTCGAAGCCCCGGAGGAGGATCTTCGGCGTGAGCAGTTTGGGCATGGGAGGGGGAAAGGTGCGCGGGCGGGGGGCGTGAGTCTAGGGTGGAGGTGGAGGCGTGGGGGCGGGAAAGCGGGAGAGCGGGAGAGCGGGAGCGGGGGAAAGAGATGGCAATCCTGGGAAGGCGGCCGGCCGAGAGACAGCTCGGATCGCCGGCAATGGCGGGGCTCCGCCGCGACCGAGGCACGGAGCCGCAGCCCGCGAGACAACGGTCGCGAGCCTTCCCGGGACTCGCAGCGTGAACATTGACGAGCCTTCCGCGGTTTCCTTGTCCGTTCCCGGTTTCGCGATTGCCGATCTCCGCACCAAGGCGCCGCCCGAAACTTTCCCGAACCACGCCACCCCGCTATCCTTCCCCCGTGTCCGTCATCCGTATCGTGAACGCCCGTCAGCACAACCTGAAGGGCGTTACAGTCGACTTGCCGCATCGATCGCTCATCGTCATCACCGGTCCCTCTGGATCGGGGAAGAGCTCGCTTGCGTTCGATACGATCTACGCCGAGGGGCAGCGACGGTACATCGAATCGCTGTCGACCTACGCGAAGCAGTTCCTCGACCGGATGCCGAAACCGCAGGTGGACCGGCTCGAGGGCCTCGCCCCCGCCGTCGCGATCGAGCAGCACAATCCGACGATGTCGAGCCGGTCCACGGTCGGCACCGCCACCGAGGTCTACGACTTCCTGCGGCTCCTCTGGGCCCGGATCGGCCGCACGTTCTGCCGGAATTGCGGCGCGCCGGTGCGGCGCGATACACCCGCGAGCGCCACGGACGACGTGCTGGCCGCAGCCGCCGGCCGGCTCGCCGTCACTTTTCCCCTTCCCGCCTCGGCCCGTCACAGCCACGCCGCCATCGTCGAAAACCTGCGCGCGCTCGGCTTCGTCCGCGTGCTCGCCGGCGGCACGGCGCTCCACCTGGACGAACTCCCGGGCAAGCTCGATCTCGCCGCAGAGCCGGACCTCCTGGTCGTCGTGGACCGGCTTGGAGCGGGAGCCGAATACGCCCCGCGCATCAGCGAGGCGATCGCCGCCGCGTTCGACGAAGGCGAGGGCGTGGCGGTCGTGGTGCACGAGAGCGGCCGCCTCCGCTTCACCGAGTTTCCGGCGTGCAGCCGGTGCGATACGCCGGCCGCTACCTGCACCCCGGCACTCTTTTCCTTCAACAATCCGCGCGGCGCCTGCCCCGCCTGCAACGGCTTCGGCGCCACGCTCGAGTACGCCGAATCGCTCGTCGTACCCGACCCGGGCCGGACCATTGCGGGCGGCGCGATCGATCCGTGGACGAAGCCCCGGTACGAAGCGCGGCGGAAGCTCCTCGTCTCGACCGCGCGCTCGCTCGGCGCCGACGTGGACGCCCCGTGGCGCCGGCTCGCGGCGGACGTCCGGCACACGCTCCTCCATGGGAAGAAGGGCCGCTATCTCGGCATCTTCCCCTTCCTCAAGGAGCTCGCGGAGAAGCGGTACAAGCAGTACGTTCGCGTCTTCCTCCGGCAGGACCAGCTC
>JAICNA010000015.1 GCA_025928955.1 Gemmatimonadales bacterium
ACGAGGACACGCCGGCGGTGCGCGGCCGGATCAACAAGGTGCACCACCTCGTCCGGGTCGAGCCGGTCGAGGAGGCGTCGGCGCGCTGAAGGGTGGTTCGATGAAGCTCAACGAGCTGGCCCCGGCACCCGGGTCGCGGAAGGCCAAGAAGCGGGTCGGGCGCGGCATCGGCTCCGGCCTCGGCAAGACCTCGGGCAAGGGCCACAAGGGGCACAAGGCGCGCACCGGCGGCGGGACGAATCCCGGCTTCGAGGGCGGCCAGATGCCGATCTACCGGCGGCTGCCGAAGCGGGGCTTCACCAACCCGTTCCGTGAGGAGTCGCAGGCGGTCAACATCGGCCAGCTGAAGAAGCTGGCGGGCGCGGACGTCACGCCCGAGACGCTGCACGCCGCTGGACTCATCGGGAAGCTCGACGCCCCGGCGAAGCTGCTGGGGACCGGCGACGCGGATCGCGCGTACAGCGTCCGCGGCATCGCCCTCTCCGCGTCGGCGCGCACGAAGATCGAGGCGGCCGGCGGCAAGATCGAGGATTAAGTGACCGCACCGCGCGCGATGTCGCTGGGCATCGACAAGGAGCTCGGCGACAAGCTCAAGTTCACGTTCATCGCCCTGCTCATCTACCGGATCGGCGCGCACATCGCCGCGCCGGGCGTGGACGTGCAGGCGCTCGTGGACTTCATCCGGAACTCCGGCGCCGCCGGCTTCTTCGGACTCTACGACACGCTGGGCGGCGGCCTCTCGCGCGCGACGGTCTTCGCGCTCGGGATCATGCCGTACATCTCGGCCTCGATCATCTTCCAGCTGGCGGGCGGCGTGGTGCCGTCGGTCGGCAAGATGCAGAAGGACGAGGAGGGCCGGAAGAAGATCACGCAGTGGACGCGGTACGCCACGGTGGTCCTCTCGCTCGCGCAGGCCTACACCTACGCGCTCTTCACCGAGTCCATCGGCGCAATGGCCAATCCCGGGTTCACCTCCCGGCTGATCATGGTCATCACGCTCACGACCGGCGCGATCTTCGTGATGTGGCTCGGCGAGCAGATCACGGAGCGGGGCATCGGCAACGGCATGAGCCTGCTCATCGCCTTCTCGATCCTCGAGGGGCTCTGGCCGGGCACGCTCCAGCTGATCCAGTTCATCAACGGCGGGGTGGTCTCGCCGCTCGGCGCGCTCTTCTTCATCGCGATCGTCGTGGCCGTCATCGCCGCCACGGTCGCCATGACGATGGCGGCGAGGCGCATCCCGATCCAGATCCCCCGGAAGGTCATGGGGCGCGGGCGGATCCGCGAGGGACAGAAGACCTTCATCCCGATCCGGCTCATCACCGCGGGCGTGATGCCGATCATCTTCGCCCAGACGATCATCGTCGTGCCGGGCACGATCGCGAACTTCTCGCAGAGCCCCTGGCTGCAGGACCTCGCGTCGTTCTTCAACCCGGTGTCCGGGGGGTGGGCCTACGCGATCGTCTTCGCGCTGATGGTCGTGGTGTTCAGCTACTTCTACACGTCGATCATCTTCAACTCGGTCGACCTGTCGGAGAACCTGAAGAAGCAGGGCGGGTTCATTCCGGGAGTGAAGCCCGGCGCCAGCACGGCCGACTACATCGACGGGGTCCTGTCGCGCATCACGCTTCCCGGATCGCTCTTCCTCGCGTTCGTCTCGCTCGTCCCGATGGTCGTATCCAACTGGGTGGGCGTGCAGGCGCAGTTCGGCGGGACGTCGGTCCTGATCGTGGTCGGCGTGCTCCTCGATACGATCGCGCAGATCGAGCAGCACCGCACGCTCCGCAAGTACGACGGCTTCATGAAGACGGGCCGGGTCAAGTTCCGCGGGCGGCAGCAGCGGTACATGTGAGGCGGGGACCAGAGAACAGGAGACGGGGATCGGGCGTGGAGCAGTGACGGGACGGTGAGCAGGAGCGCAATGCCGCCCCGCTCACCGTTCGCCTTTTGCCCATCTCCGACCCCGTTCCGGTTTCCTGTCCCCCTATCACCACGAGGCACGATGGACATCCTCCTGATGGGCCCGCCCGGCGCGGGCAAGGGCACGCAGGGCGCGATCCTCGCCGAGCGGCTCGGCCTTCCCAAGTTCGCCACCGGCGATCTCCTGCGGGATGCGGTGAAGCGCGGAACGCCGCTCGGGCTCCAGGCGAAGTCGGTGATGGAGGCGGGCCACCTCGTGAGCGACGACATCATCCTCGGCGTGGTGCGCGAGGAGCTCGGCCGCGCGCAGGCGCGCCGGGGCGTGGTGTTCGACGGCGTGGTGCGCACCATCCCGCAGGCCGAAGGCGTCGCGAAGATCCTGGCCGACCTGGGGCGGAAGATGGATGCGGTGCTCTTCTTCGATGTGACCGACGACGCGATCCTCGACCGCCTGGAGAAGCGGCGCCAGATCGACGGCCGCGCCGACGACGATCCGGCGGCGGTGAAGGTGCGCCTCAAGGCGTATCGCGAGCAGACGGCGCCGGTGCTCGCCTGGTACGAGCAGCGGGGTGGCGTCATCCACATTCCCGCCGTCGGCACGGTCGAGGACATCGCGGACCGCGTGCGCGAGGCGCTGAAGCGGCGATGATCACGCTGAAGTCCCCCCGCGAGATCGAGAGCATGGCGCGGGCGGGGCGGATCGTCGGGGAGACGCTCCAGCTCATGCGCCGCACGGTGCGCCCGGGGCTCACGACCGAGGACCTCGACGCCGCCGCCGAAGAATTCATCCGGAGCCACCCGGGAGCGGTGCCGTCGTTCAAGGGACTGTACGGCTTCCCGAAGACGCTCTGCATCTCGATCGACGAGGAGATCGTGCACGGGATTCCATCGCGGAAGCGTGTGCTGCGCGAGGGAAGCATCGTGAGCGTCGACTGCGGCGTGCACCTCGACGGCCTGCACGCGGATGCCGCGACGACCATCCCGGTCGGCGCGGTCTCCGCGGAGGCCGACCGGCTGATGCGGGTCACCGCGGAGAGCCTCGCCGCGGGGGTCGGCGCCGCGCGTGTGGGGAATCACATCGGTGATATCGGGCACGCGGTGCAGACGGTCGCGGAGGGTGCGGGGTTCGGCGTGGTGCGCGAGCTGGTGGGGCACGGGATCGGAACCCGCTTCCACGAGGAGCCGCAGGTGCCGAACTACGGCTCGCCGAAGCGCGGTCCGCAGCTGCGTCCCGGCATGACGATCGCGATCGAGCCGATGATCACGCAGGGCAGCCCGCTCACGAAGACGCTCAAGGACAAGTGGACTGTCGTGACGGTGGACGGCAAGCTGTCGGCGCACTTCGAGCACACCGTGGCGATCACGGACGATGGGCCGCGGGTGCTCACGGCCGTGGGGGAGACGGCGGGGTAGGCTCGGGGTGGCCGAGGCTCGGTGTGACCGGCGACCGATGTGCATGGGCGGGTGCCGGCGGAATCGCGCAGCCGCGAAAGCTGAGAAACGGCGGACGACTCCGTCCGGATTGCGGCTCCGAGCCCTGCCAGGGTTCGGAGCCACTGTATTTCCTGGCGCCCTGAGGGCTCCGTACGTCGCGCGCGGGCGGCCGCAGACAATCCGGGCGCCGCGGCCAGACGCCCAGCCTACTGTTCCATTCGAATCACCCCCAGGAGCCAGCGGTGCATGGCCGGGCTGCCCGCCACCACCGACGAGTGCTCGATACCGACGTCGCGGCCCGCGAAGTCGGTGACGATGCCGCCCGCCTCGCGTACGATGAGTGCGCCAGCGGCGATGTCCCACGCGGAGAGCTGCTGCTCCCAGAACGCCTCGAACTCGCCGCTCGCCACGGAGACGAGGTCGAGCGCAGCCGAACCCGCACGGCGGAGACCGCTCGCCGTTCCTGAGACGCGGGCAAACTGGTCCTGGTACTCGTCGATTCGCGCCAGGTCCCGGAACGGATACCCGGTACCGATCAGCGCAAAGCCGGGGTCATCGATCGTCGATACCGCGAGGCGGCGGCTGCCGAGCCACGCGCCGCCCCCGCGGGTCGCCGTGACCATCTCATTGCGCGGTACGTTGACGATCACGCCGGCCTGAAACTCGCCGTTCACCGCGGCCGCGAGCGAAACCGCGTACCAGGGATACCCATGCAGGAAATTGGTGGTCCCGTCGAGGGGGTCGACGATCCATACCAGGCCCTCGGTATGCAGGTCGGAACCCAGCTCTTCCCCGATCACCGCCGAGCCGGGTTCGCCCTGGAGAAGTACCTCGCGGATGATGGATTCGGCGGTGCGATCGACGTCGGTGACGAAATCGCGGGCGGATTTCACTCCCCAGCGCGCCGGGTCGGCGGGGCGCTCCACCGATCGGAGATAGGCGGCCGCGCGCGACGCGGCGGAGGTGGCGAGATGCAGTAAGTCCAAGTTGGATAGTGTCTTGCGACTGTTTGGGGAGGTTGGTAGCTTGCCGGGCATGCCACGCATATTCTCGGGAGTGCAACCGACCGGCGAGCTGCACATCGGCAACTGGCTCGGCGCGGTGCGGAACCTCGTACACCTTCAGGACACGTACGAGAGCCTCATCTGCATCGTGGACCTGCACGCCATCACCGGCGCCTTCTACGAGCCGGCGCAGCACGCCGGGCGGACGCGTGACCTCGCGATCGGCCTGCTCGCGTCGGGGATCGATCCCGATCGGGCCACGCTCTTCGTGCAGTCCCACGTGCCGGCCCATTCGGAGCTCATGTGGCTGCTCAATGCCGTGACGCCCGTCGGCGAGCTCGAGCGGATGACGCAGTACAAAGATAAGTCGGCGCATCTCGAGAGCATTCCCGCGGGACTCCTCAACTATCCGATCCTCATGGCCGCGGACATCCTCCTCTACCGCGCGGACCTCGTGCCGGTCGGTGAGGATCAGGTCCAGCACCTCGAGCTCGCCCGCGAGGTGACCCGCCGCTGGAACGCCGCCTACGGAGCGGGGTCGGCGGTGCTCCCGGAGCCCCAGCCCCTCCTGACCGAGGCGAAACGCATCATCGGGCTCGATGGTGAAGCGAAGATGTCGAAGTCGAAGGGGAACACGATCGGCATTCTCGACTCGCCGGAGGCCATCTGGCAGAAGCTGAGGCCGGCCAAGACGGATCCCGCCCGGGTCACGCGGAAGGACCCGGGCAGGCCCGAGGTTTGCAATATCTTCGACCTCCACAAGTATTTCTCGCCGCCGGAGACCGTCGAGCAGGTTGCCGTCAACTGCCGCGGAGCGCTCTGGGGTTGCCTCGACTGCAAGCGCGTCCTGGCGGACAACATGGCAGCGACGCTCGCGCCGATCCGGGAACGCGCCGCCGTACTCGCCGAAGCGCCGGGTCGCGTGGACGAGATCCTCGCGGAGGGTGCGGAGCGCGCCGGGGCCATCGCGCGCGAGACCATGGCGACCGTCCATGACCGCATGGGCTTCCTGCGCGCGCCTGCGCCGCCGGTCCAGCGAAGGAACGTGGAACCGACTGCAGGACCCTGAGACCGAACGTGAGCGGCCGACCCTGATGCGCGGGATGTTCCGCGCCTGGAGCCAGGACTGAATGGAAAAGATCATCAAGGCGGCCGTCGAGCGAGGCGCCTCGGACCTCCACATCAAGGCCGGCGACGTCTTCCGCGCGCGGATCAACGGGAAGCTCGTGCCGCTCACGAAGCAGCGCCTGACCCCGGAGCAGACCCGGACGATCGCCCTCAAGCTCATGAGCAGCGACGAGGACCGCGCGCGGATCGACCGGCTGCGCGACTTCGACTGCTCGTGGGGCATGCCCGGCGTCGGCCGGTTCCGCGTGAACGTCCTGCGCCAGCGCTCGTCGTTCATGATCGTGATGCGCGTGATCCCGTTCGCGGTGCCGACGATCGAGTCGCTGGGCCTGCCCGAATCGGTCAAGGCACTGGCCGAGTCGGAGCGCGGGCTTCTTCTCGTCGCCGGTGTGAGCGGGAGCGGCAAGAGCTCGACGGTCGCGGCCATCGTCCACCACATCAATACGGCCCACCAGCGGCATATCGTCACCGTCGAGAACCCGATCGAGTTCCTGCATCGCGACCTCAACTGCTCGGTCACCCAGCGCGAGGTCGGCGTGGACACCGAAAGCATCGCGATCGGCCTGCACGCGGCGCTCCGGCAGGATCCCGATGTCGTCGTCGTCGGAGAGATCGCCGACGCCGATACCGCGGTGACGGTGCTCAAGGCGGCGGAATCGGGGCTCCTCGTGATCGCTTCGCTGCCGACGCCCGACGTGATCACGACGGCCGGTCACATGATCGCCATGCTGCCCGACGCCGAGCGGGAGATCGGTCGCATGCGCCTCGCCGAATCGATGCGCGCCATTCTCGCACAGCAGCTGCTGCCGCGGAATGGCGGAGAAGGGCGCGTCGCCGCCATGGAGATCCTCACCGCGAGCCCCGAGGCACGTGCGGCGCTCCGGGATCCGGCCCGGCTCGCGGATCTCGCCGGCGTGATGAGCCGCGCCGACGGGATGCAGACCTTCGGCGAGCACCTGTCGGAGCTCATCGCGTCCGGCGTCGTGGCCGCGGAAACGGCGCAGGCGGCCGGCTTCGAGGCGCCGCCACCGAAGGGAAAGAAGGGACGCGGCTGATCCGGGATGTCCGGCGCCGAGCCGATTCCGGCGGCGCTCGAGCGCGTGCTGTCGCTCCCGCGCGAGGCCGGCTCGGCGGAAGCGGCCGAGGCGCGTGAGCTGCTCCGGAACTCGCTCGTCGCACTCGGCTACGACGTCGAGACCCTGCGCTTCGCATTCTCCCCCGGCACCCTCAACGCCTTCCCGCTCGCCGGGGCCGGACTCGGCTGGCTCGCCATCCTCCAGATTCCGCTGCTCCTCATGCCGGCGCTTCCGGCGTGGGGCGCGTTGCTCGTGTGGATCGTAGGACTCGGCGGCATACTGGCCCTGTCGGTCGGCACCGCCCTGGGGTGGGGCGCACGAAGCGACGTGCGCGAGGACGCGACGCTGATCGCGCGGCGCGGCCCGGCCCCGGTGCGGCGCTGGATCGTGGCGCATACCGACACGAAGGCGCAGGGCCACTCGATGGCTGGGCGGCTCGTCGCGATCTGGGCCGTGCTGGCCGCAGTCGCCGCCCTCACCCTCCTCGCGGCCCTCCGGCTGGGCGGTGCGCTGCACCCAGCGCCCGTGGCCACGGCGGCCCTCGGGACACTCCTCGCAGGATTCCTCGCCGGACGCGGCAAGTTGCGCGGCAGGACCACCGGCGCCCGCGACAACGGCTCGGGGCTCGTGGCCGCGCTGGCCGCGGCGGAAGCGTCGACGGATCCGGCGACAGGCATCCTGCTCACCGGTGCCGAGGAATTCGGGCTCGTCGGCGCGAGGATTCTCGCGCAGACCCGACCCGAGCTCATCCGGGGAACCGACGTCGTGAACCTCGATACGCTCGACGACCGGGGAACGCTCTCGCTCGTGAGTCATGATGCACAGGGCCGGAAGCTCGCAGGACGGCTGGCACCGCTGCTCGCCTCCCCCGGCGCGGCCGTGCGCGAGCGTCGACTTCCGGTCGGCATCTTCGTGGACAGCTATCCGCTGGCCCGCGCAGGGGGCCGGGCCGTCACGATCGGCCGGCTCGACTGGGCGACGCTGCGTCTCATCCACACGCCGCGCGATTCCCGCGACACGCTGAGCTTCGCCACCGCCCTCCGGATCGGCCGGGTCCTTGGCTCGACGACCGCCTGAGCGGGTGACGCCCGCCTTGCCGCGACCGGAGGCGTCGCATACCTTTCCACGAGGATTTACGAGCCCCGCCCGGGGCTCTTTTTTTGTGCCGCACCGCCGAGGGCGACATGTTCGATGAGCGAACCACCTGCGCCGTTGTCGTCGGCGCGCAGTGGGGAGACGAAGGCAAGGGCAAGCTGGTCGACGTGCTCGCGGAGCGCGCGGACCTGGTCGTGCGCTACCAGGGAGGTGCGAACGCGGGCCATACGGTCGTGACCGGCGAGACGCAGTTCATCCTGCGGCAGATCCCCTCGGGGATCCTCCATCGCAACGTGACGTGCGTGGTGGGGAACGGGGTCGTGCTCGACGCGGAGACGCTCTTCGCCGAGCTCGACGGCCTCGAATCGCGCGGCATCGGCACCGGCGGCCGCCTCTTCGTCTCGGACCGGGCCCATCTCGTCCTGCCGTATCACAAGCTGCTCGATGCGGCGAGCGAGAAGAGCCAGGCGATCGGCACCACCGGTCGCGGGATCGGGCCCGCGTACGCCGACAAGACCGGGCGGCGCGGGATCCGCGTGGGCGATCTGCGGGACCTCGGAGCCACTCGGCGCCTCCTCGCCGATCGTGTCGAGCGGGCCAACAGCCTGCTCGCGATGATGGGCGTGGCTGAGCGCGCCTCGCTCGAGGAGCACGCGGCGCTGCTCGAGCGGCTCGCACCGCGCCTCCTCTCGGTCGCGACCGACACCGGGCTGCTGATCCATCGCGCCCTGCAGGCCGGCAAGCGGGTGCTCCTCGAGGGCGCGCAAGGGGCGCTGCTCGATCTGGATCACGGCACGTATCCGTACGTGACGTCCTCCAACACCACGGCTGGCGGCGCCTCGGTCGGCGCCGGCATCGGGCCGACGGCGATCCACGGGGTGCTCGGCGTGGTCAAGGCGTACACGACGCGGGTCGGCAACGGGCCGCTGCCATCGGCGGCATCGGCGGAGGACGATGAGCGGCTGCGGAAGCTGGGTGGCGAGTTCGGCGCCGTGACGGGTCGCCCGCGGCGCTGCGGCTGGTTCGACGCGACGGTGGTGCGCTACGCGGTGCGCGTCAACGGCCTCACGGGGCTCGCCGTCACGAAGCTCGACGTCCTGGACACCATCGAGAGCATACCGGTCTGCGTCGCCTACGAGCTGGATGGGGAGCGGTGCGAGGAGCTGCCATCGGAGGTGGCGCGACTGGAGCGGGTGCGGCCGGTCTTCGAGACGCTGCCGGGATGGTGCGCCGTGACGTCGGGGGCGCGCACCCTCGCGGACCTCCCGCGCCACGCGCGCGCGTACCTCGATCGCATCGAGCAGCTCGCCGGAGCGCCGATTCGCTACGTGAGCGTCGGCACCCGCCGCGATCAGATCATCGAGGTCTGAACGCGGCGGTCCCACTGCCGCATCATCGCGACGAACGATCTCGCAATCGCCGGATCGAACTCGATGCCCGCGCGCCCCTCGATGTACGCGATGGCGCGCTCCGACTCCCACGCCTCCCGGTACGGCCGCTTCGTCCGCAGCGCATCATAGACATCGCAGACATGTACCAGCCGGCTCGCATACTCCGCGCCGCGTGCGTCGGGGAGGTGCGGGTAGCCGCCACCGTCGATCATCACGTGATGCTCGTAGGCGACGACGGCGGCGAAGTCGAGCTCCGAATTCGACAGGAGCAGGCGCGCCCCGACCGCGGGATGGGAATGCACCACCTGTCGCTCCGCCTCGGTAAGCCTGCCCGGCTTGTTGAGAATGTCCTGCGGGATGCACACCTTCCCGAGGTCATGGAGCAGGCCGGCCAGCCCGAGGGATCGAACGGTCTCGGCGCCCAGCTCGAGAAACTCGCCGAGTGCCATGGCGAGCACCGAGACGTTCATCGAGTGGGTCGTGGTGTACTGGTCGTGCTCCTTCAGCTGCAGCAGCGGCATGACCATCGCCTGCTCGGCGTGCATGGCGAGCGACAGCGACCGCACGACCCCGTCGGCCTCGGCGGCATGGAGACGCCCCCCGTTCCTGACCTCGTCGTGGACCCAGCTCATCGCATCGCGCTCGTCGCGGAGGGCGTAGCTCAGTCCCGCCATCGCGAGATGGTCCGCTGGAGCGCGCGCACCGGCATCGACGGTGAGGAGACCGAACCGCACCGGTGACCAGCCGGTCTGGCGCGCATCCGCCGAGCTGGCCGGCCGGATGCCGAGCCGGGCGGCAAGGTCGCTCAGCAGCCGCGCGAACTGATCCGCATCGACGCGGTCAAGGAACTCGATCCGCTCGATGCCCGCCCTTGCAAGGTCCTCGCTCCATTCCCACCCCTCGAGCTCCGGCAGCACCTCCTCGCCCACGAGCACCTCACCCGAGAGGAACGTGAAGTGGACCCCGGCATCGTCCGCCTGCAGGTCCTGCAGGGCGGCGTGGGCGGCGTCCACGGCGCGCTGCGTCGCGGGGTGGTCGTCACCATAGAGGCCCATCGTGGAAAGCGTGCGCGAGAGCGCCGTGAGGAACCGGCTGGCCGCACTCATGCCGCGCTCCCGGCCGCAGCGCGGATTTCGGGATCGCGGTCGAGCCGCGCGCGCGCGATGAGCCACCTGACGCGCGGATCGCCGGAGCCGAGCGCCGCGACGCCGGCCAGCGCTGCGAGCACGGCGGGGGACTTCGGCGCCAGGCGGTTGGGAAGCCACCGGCGCGCCGGAAAGGCAATCTGGATGAGGCGGCCGATCGCGTCCGAGCCGCCTGCGTTCGTGAGGGCGCGAATCGCGAGCACACGCAGCTCCATCTCGATCCTCTCGTTGGCCGCGATCGCGTCGAGCTTCGGCACGAGCGCCGGCGTACATTCCTCGAGTGCGATGCTCAAGGTCATGCCGAGCACCCGCGGGTCGGTGTCGCCGAGGCCCAGGGTCAGGCCTTCGGCGCGATGCGGCCGCGAGTGGAGCATGATCTTGATTGCCTCGCGGCGTACTCGGCCGTCGGGGCTCTTCGCATAGGGCACGGGGGAGAATCCAGCGGGCCAGGTTGCGGGCTCGAGGAAGAGCTGGAGCAGGTTCCGCTGCAGGAACCACGGCGCGTCGGGGAGGCGATCGGCCGCTGCCTGGCGCATTCCCGGCCCGCCGGCGCGAAGGTAGCGAAGGACCGCCGCGCGCGTGGTCCGGCCGGCGGCCCGCTCGAGCGCATCGATCAGCGTCTCGGCCGCGGCGTCACCGAGCCGGTCGACCAGCAGCGTGACGACGGCGAAGTCCGGCCGCTCGGCGGCGAACTCGGCCCGGAGCCGCTCCGGCGTGGCGATGTGCGCCCAGAGCGCGTCCGACGCGGTGGAGGTGGGCGCCCTCGCGAGGAGCGCCGCGAGCGTCTCGAAGTCACGCTTCTCGAGGAGCTGGTCGGCCGCCTTGATGATCGATGGCCCGACGCAATCGAGCTCGAGCGCCATGCGGAGAACGAGCGTCGGCTCGCAGGGCACCGGAGCTTCCATGAGCCGCTCGGTCGGTGCCTGGCGAACCATGCCCTCCAGAATGGCGTTGTAGGAGCCGGGATTCGGATCCTCCAGCCCCCAGTTGCCGAGCAGCCGCGCCACGTTCTTGCGGAGCCCCGGGTCGGCGCTCCGCGCGTCGCCGTGGCTCTCCGGGCGCCCCGCGTTGTGCGCGAGCTTGTGCAGGAGGCGCAGCAGGTTGTGCGAGATTGCGTGATCCGGGGTTTCCGCAGCCGCTTCGAGCACCTCGACCACTGCATCCACCGCCAGGATCTGCGATGAATCGAGCGGCGCCCGGGGCCGCGCCGCCTGGTCGGCGCCGGCCTCGAGGAGCCGGCGCAACGTCGCGGGATCGAGCGACTTGAGCAGTCGTTCCACCCGCTGGCGCAGCCGGCTTTCCCCGGCACCGACCCGGCCGGAGCGCTCTTCGGCGAGCTGGGAGAGATAGCTCGTGACCACCCGGTCGTAGGTGAGCGAGTCTTCCGCCACGCCGCGGTCGGAGACGATGAGCGATTCGTCATTGCTGTCCGCGACCGGATCATCGGCCACGGCCGCCTGCGCGAGCTCGACCCAGCGGTCGCGCTGCGGCGCCGCGTCGTCGTCCGGGGCGTTCTCCTCGGCTTCGAGCGCAAGCTTGTCGTAGGCGGCGGCGTGCAGCTCGATGTGCAGCCAGGGCGCGAGCTGCACCAGCCGGGGGCCGAGCGGGCCTTCGCCGCGATTGGGATCGGTGCTGAGCGCGCCGAGGAGCGAATCGATTTCCTCGAGCGAGGTGCCTGCGAGGAAGCGAACCGAAGCGATCCGGTGTCGGTGAAGGCGCCGCGCCAGGTCCCGCAGGAGCGCATTCTTGGGGTCGGTCGTGACCTTCTCGATCACCAGCTGGTGCCGGGCGACGCCGAGAGTCACGGACTCGCGGCGCTCGAGGAGGGTATCGAGCCGGCGGACGAACCGGTCGGCCGATGCCTCGAGCTGGGGATGGCCGCTGGGATACATGGCCCGCTTGTGCAGTACGATCGAGAACTCGACCAGGAAATCGGCGAGCTCGCGCGAGAGCGCGGCATCGGTCCCGGCCTTCCGCTCGCCGCGCGTCTTCCCACGCCGCGACCGCCCGCGCGCCGGCGAGGCGGGTGGGGCGCTGTCGGGTTCGCTGTCGGGGCCGATGCGGCCGGCCGCGCCTCGTGGCGGATTCATGCAAGCCCTGGCTGGCGGGGATCCCTGGTGAACCTCCGTTCAGATGGCAAGTTCCGAGCCCTCCAGCGTCACATCGCAACGCCTTTTGCAGCAAGGGGTTGCCAACCTGAGCGGTTCCCTCGGAAGCCGCCCGGCGGTGCCGGTCGCATGAGGATTTCTCACTCTGCAGTCCTCTCGCTATCTTCCCTCGCGCCTGCGACATCACCCTTACCACCGGACTCATGGCCGACACCGCCGTCATGGACAAGCTCGTCTCGCTGTGCAAGCGGCGCGGCTTCATTTTCCAGTCCTCCGAGATCTACGGTGGCCTCGGATCGGTGTGGGATTACGGTCCCCTCGGCGTCGAGCTCAAGCGCAACGTCAAGGAGCGGTGGTGGCGCGCCATGGTCCACGATCGCGACGACATCGAGGGCCTCGACGCCGCGATCCTCATGCACCCCAGGGTCTGGGAGGCGTCGGGCCACGTCTCAGGATTCACCGATCCACTGGTGGATTGCCGGCAATGCAAGAACCGCTTCCGCGCGGACGACGCGCGGCTCAAGGGCACCCCCGGCACTGCCGATTCGCAGTGCCCGGTATGCGGCAGCCGGGGGACGCTGACCGAACCGCGGCTCTTCAACCTCATGTTCAAGACGTTCATGGGGCCGGTCGAGGAACAGGCGGCCATCGTGTACCTGCGCCCCGAAACGGCGCAGGGTATCTACGTGAACTACCTGAACGTGCTGCAGGGCTCACGGCAGAAGGTGCCGTTCGGCATCGCGCAGATCGGCAAGGCGTTCCGGAACGAGATCACGCCCGGCAACTTCATCTTCCGGACGCGCGAGTTCGAGCAGATGGAGATGCAGTTCTTCGTCAAGCCGGGGACGGATGGCGAATGGTTCGAGCGCTGGCGCGAGCTCAGGATGCGCTGGCACCACGCGCTCGGGCTGGCGCCGGCGAAGCTCCGCTGGCACGAGCACGGGCCGACCGAGCTCGCGCACTACGCGCGCGCGGCGTTCGACATCGAATACGAATTCCCGTTCGGCTGGAACGAGATCGAAGGGATCCACAACCGGGGGGACTTCGACCTCGGCCGGCACCAGCAGCATTCGGGGAAGAAGCTCGAGTACTTCGACCAGCCGGCCAACGAACGCTACCTTCCGTTCATCGTCGAGACGTCCGCGGGCGCGGATCGCGTCACGCTCACGGTCCTGGTCGACGCGTACCGGGAGGAGCAGGTGGAGGGCGAGACCCGCGTCGTGCTCGGGTTCCATCCGGCGGTGGCGCCGATCAAGGCGGCGATCCTGCCGCTCGTGAAGAAGGATGGAATGCCCGAGGTCGCGACGGCCGCGTACGACGACCTGCGGAAGCGGTTCCCATGCTTCTACGACGACAGCGGCGCCATCGGCCGCCGCTACCGCCGGATGGATGAGGCGGGCACGCCGTTCTGCGTCACCGTGGACGGCGAATCGCTCGCGGAGCGGACGGTGACGGTTCGACACCGGGACTCGATGCAGCAGGATCGGGTGTCGCTCGATCGGCTGGCCGGGTTTCTCGAGGACGCGCTCCGCGGCTGAACGCGGCCCAGCATGCGCCTCGCCGACTTCGAAGCCATGGTGCGCCGGCTCTCTGCGGAGGTGCCGGCGCATTTCTTCGACGGGATCGCCGAAGTCGTCGTCTCACCGCGGGCGGTGCCGCATCCGGTGCGCGCGGACATCTACACCCTCGGCGAATGCGTTCCGCTCGACGTCGGCGAGAGCGGCAGCGAGGTGCAGAGCAGGATCGTGCTGTATCACGGCTCGTTCGCCGCGCTGGCGCGCCTCGAACCGGGATACGACTGGCGCGGGGAGGCATGGGAGACCCTCACCCATGAGCTCCGGCATCACCTCGAGTGGCGCGCGCGGGCACCGGACCTGGAATCGTACGACGAGGCGGCGGAGCAGAACTTTGCCCGCCATGACGGCGAACGTTTCGATCCGGCGTTCTTCCTCGACGGCGAGTCCGTGGCCCCCGGCGTGTACGAGGTCGACGACGACTATTTCATCGATCGCCTGGTGCGCGAGGTGCCGCGGGAGCTGTCCTTCCAGTGGCATGGGTCGCGCTACCGGGTCGAGGTGCCCCCGGGGGCGACCGTGCCGGCATTCCTCACCGTCGACGGCCTCGACGAGCCGCCGCCCGGAGACCTGGTCATCGCGCTCCGGCGCCGGCCGAGCCTGCTCGACCTGTTCCGTCGCGCACCGGTCTTTCAGGCGACCGTGACCGCGCATCCCGTATAGATTTCCCTCGCCCGCTTTCGAGGACCAATCATGAGGATCCATCTCGCCGGACTTCTTGCGTGCGCGGCCTGTTCGGCCGGCGCGACCCCCGGCGCGCCCCCTCCCTCGCCGGCCGCCGGCGGAGCCGCCAGCTTCGACTATCTGATCGGCGTGTCGAGCGAATCGGGCGACATCATTTCCTGGGTGCGTCCGGGGCCCGGCTCCCTGGCCGTCGAGCGCGTGGTGCCGGTGGGAATCATGCCGGCCGACATCGACGGGCCGCACAACGTGACGATGGCCCCCGACCACAAGAGCTACTACGTCAGCGTGGCGCACGGTACGCCGCACGGCACGCTCTGGCGGATGGACGCCCGCGCGGACACCCTCCTCGGCCGGGCGACGCTCGAGTATTACCCGACGACGATTGCGCTGACGCCCGACGGGGAGCTGGCGTTCGTCGCCAATTCGGATTTCTTCGGCGACCGCCCGCGCCGCAATCCCGTGTCCGTGGTCCAGACCGCGGCGATGGAGAAAATCGCCGATATCACGGCCTGCGACATGCCGCACGGCGTGAAGGTCAATCGGGCAGGGACGAAGGTGTACGTGACCTGCATGCATTCGGACGAGCTGCTGGAGATCGACGTGTCCACGTTCGAGATCGCACGCCGGGCCCGCACCGGCACGGCCACGCCGACGGGCGGGGGCGATCATGCGGCGCACGAGGCCGGTTCGCCCCCGGCTGCGACAGCGACAGCGACGGCGGCGGCGCACGACGCCGGGGCGTGCGCTCCGACGTTCGTGAGCGTCTCACCGGACGACCGTACCCTCTACGTCGCGTGCAACACGAAGAACACGCTGCAGGTGTGGGACGCCGAGACACTCGCGCAGACGCGTGAGATCGCGGTCGGGAAGGGGGCGTACAACGTCGAGGCGTCCCCCGACGGCGCATGGCTCATCGTCACGAACAAGAAGGACCGGAGCGTCAGCCTGGTGGACGCCAGCTCCCTCGAGGAGGTGGAGCGGATCGCGACGACCAAGCCGATAGTGCACGGTGTCGCGTGGTCGCCCGACGGACGGTACGCCTATATTTCGCAGGAGTCGGTCGGAGCCGACCCGGGTGCGGTGGACATGATCGACGTGGCGGCGCGGCGCGTCGTCGCGACGGTGCCGCTGCCCGCCCAGCCCACCGGCATCACCATTCAGCGGCGCTAGCGGCCAGGACGGACGGATGGTCTACGAAACGACGACGACACTCAGCGGCGCCGAGGTGATCGCGCGAGCCAAACGGTTCTTCGCGGAGCGCGTTCCCCAGCAGGCCGCCTTTCCGGAGAAGGAGGGGCCCACCTACCTCCTCCTGCGTGGGCAGGGCGGAGAGGAGATCGCGCTCGCCATTCTTCCCGCGGAGCGCGGCGTCCGGGTCCGGGGGTCCACCCTCCTTTTCGACCAGCCGCTCGACCGGTTCCTGTCCACGTTGCCGACCGTCGAGGCCGCCGCATGAGTGACCTTTCGCTCCGCGTGATGGTCCAGGACGTCTGGGACGAGGTGAGACTGTCGGCCCCGTCGACGTCCTCGCTCGGCGAGCTGAAGCGCCGCGCACTCGCCGTGACCCGCGTGATGCGCGATCCGGACGGCTACGTGATGAAATTCCGCGGCGCGGAGGTCGCCGACGACGCGACGCTCGCGGAAGCCGGCGTGGTGCCCGATGCCAATCTGATCGTCCTGCCGCGACGGCGGCGCCCGGTCCGCTGATCATGGGCGGCGATCGCACGGGCCTCGCCAATCGGACGCTGTCGTTCGTCGCAGCGGCGTTCCTCGCCTTCGACGGCGCCGCGCTGTTCGTGGGTGGCCTCTGGCTCCGGCGGCCGACACTCGCCATCATCGGCGCGGGCCTCTTCGCCTCGAGCGGCCTGGTGCTCTTCTACTGGCGCCGCCACCAGCGCCAGCTCGCCGAGATCGTGGCGGCGCGCCGCGCGGTTGCCGCCGAGGCCCGTGCGCTCAGGGACCTGATTCAGCGCAACTGATCGGCCGCGTGCCCGTTCCCGTCTTCACCCACCCCGATTCACTGCTGCACGATCCCGGGCCCGGTCACCCCGAGCGTCCGGAGCGCCTGCGCGCGATCCTGCACGTCCTCGCATCGGAGCCGGCTGCGGAGCGGCGCGAGTCGCCCGAAGCGCCGGTCGAGCTGCTCGAGTCGGTTCATGCCGCCACCTACCTTCGCCGCCTCCGCGACACCGCCGAACAGGGGGGCGGCGTGCTCGACGCCGATACCACGATGAGCGCGGACAGCTGGCGCGCCGCACTGCGCTCGGCCGGCGGGGCGGTGGCCGCGGTCCAGCACGCGCTGGCGGGGAAGGGGAGTGCCTTTTCCGCCGGGCGGCCGCCCGGGCACCACGCGCTCCGCGATGCGGCGATGGGCTTCTGCCTGCTCGGCAATGCAGTGATCGCGGCACGCGCGGGCCAGGCACTGGGCGCGGGGAGGGCGCTCATCGTGGACTGGGACGTCCACCATGGCAACGGCACGCAGGCGCTGGTGGAGCACGACGCCTCCGTGCGCTTCGTCTCGCTGCACCAGTCTCCCTGGTGGCCGGGAACCGGGGCGGAATCGGAGCGGGGGGTCGGGAACATCTTCAACCTGCCGCGCCCGCCCGGCCTGCCGCCGGAGCGCTACGTCGACGATCTCTGGAGCGGGATCGCCCATGCGACCGCCGACTGGACGCCCGATCTCATCGTCATCTCCGCGGGATTCGACGCGATGCGGGGCGATCCGCTGGGCGGCTTCACGCTCGAGCCGGAGCACTATGCCGACATCACGACGCGGCTGCGATCCCGCCTGCCAGGCGCGGCGCTCGTCGGCGTCCTCGAAGGCGGCTACATTCCAGACCGGCTCGCCGCCGGCGTCGCCGCCTGCATCCGCGCCATGGCCTGAACCCGCCCCGATCCGCAGAGGGTCCCGTGCCGCTTCGGCTTCACACCGAATTCCAGACGCTCACGACTCGCCACCCGTTCATCATCGCGCGCGGCGGCCAGTCGGAGTATCGGACGGTGCTCGTGCGCCTCACCGACGACGACGGCGTGGAAGGCTGGGGGGAAGCGGCGGCGACGAAGTTCTACGGGGAGACACCCGACTCGGTCATGGCGGCGCTTTCGGTGTACGGTCAGGCGCTCCCCGGGAACGCGTTCGACCTCGAGGAGGCCGAGGCCACATGGCTGCAGATGCTCGGCGGCAACGCGGCCGCGCGGGCGGCGCTCTCCGCCGCGCTGCACGACCTCGTCGGGAAGCGGCTCGGCGTCCCGGTGTACCGGCTCTGGGGGCTCGATCCGCGTCGCGCGCCGCAGTCGACGTTCACCATCGGCATCGACACGGCTGAGCGGATCCGCATGAAGGTCCGCGAGGCGGCGGAGTATCCGATCCTCAAGGTGAAGCTGGGGAGCGAGCGGGACGTCGAGATCCTTCAGGCGATCCGATCCGAGACTGATCGCGAGCTGCGCGTCGATGCCAACTGCGGCTGGACGGTCAAGCACACGATCCGGATGCTCCCGGTGCTCGAGGAATTCGGCGTCACAGTGCTCGAGCAGCCGCTCGTGCCGGGCGATCTCGAGGGTCTCGGCGAGATCCGGCGGCGCGCGACGATCCCGGTGATCGCCGACGAGAGCTGCCGCACCCTGGCCGACATTCCCGGCCTGGTCGGACGCGTGGATGGGATCAACATCAAGCTCGCGAAGTGCGGCAGCCTCCGCGAGGCCATCCGGATGATCGCCGCGGCCCGGGCGCATTCGATGAGCGTCATGGTCGGATGCATGATCGAGAGCTCGCTCGGCATCACGGCAGCGGCGCACTTCACGCCGCTCGTGGACATCGTCGACCTCGACGGCGCCGCGCTGCTCGCCGCCGATCCGTTCGCCGGCGCCTCGATTGTCGGCGGGCAGGTGACCCTCCCTTCCGGCCCGGGGCTCGGCGTCACACGGAGATGAGCCCGCGCTTCGCCGAAGTCGTCCTTCCACTCCCCCTCGCCACCCCCTACACCTACCGCATTCCCGACGAGCTCGCGGACCGCGCGATTCCCGGCTCGCGCGTAGTCGTGCCGGTTCGCCGGCGGTCGCTCACCGGCATCGTCACCGCCATCGGGGTCGAGGCGCCGGCCATGGCGGCGAGGGACATCGAAGCGGCGCTCGATCCCGAGCCCTCGGTTCCGGCCGCGCTCCTCGAGCTGGCCCGGTGGATGAGCGGGTACTACGGCGCGCCGATCGGCCTCGCCGTCAAGCTGCTGCTCCCGACGGCGTTCTGGGGCACGGCGAGCGGCGCCGGAGAGCGGACGGAGCGCGTACTCGCCCTCGCGTCGGAGCGCCTCACGCTGGTCGAGCGGGACGAGCGCTTCCGCCGCCGGCCGAGGCAGCGCGCGCTGTACGAGACGGTCGAGGCGCTCGGCGGCAGTGCACCGGTGCGCCACCTCATGGAGCAGCTCGGGTTCGGCGACGGCCTCATCCGCGCGCTCGCGCGAAGCGGGGCGGCTTCCATCGAGCAGAACGAGCGGCTGCGGGATCCGTTCGCCGGTGTGACCGGGACGCCACCGCCGGCGCGCGCGACGACGGCCCAGGAGGCCGCGCTCGCCGGGATCGCGAGACTCGGCCCCGGCACCGGAGCGCTCCTGCTTGGCGTGACCGGAAGCGGCAAGACGATGGTCTACCTGGAGGCCGTGCGACGCGAGCTGACCGCCGGCCGGGGTGCGATCGTCCTGGTTCCCGAGATCGGCCTGACTCCGCAGACTGTGAGCCGCTTTCGCGGGGCGTTCGGCGATCAGGTGGCGGTGCTCCACAGCGCACTCTCGGACGGCGAGCGCGCCGATGCCTGGCGGCTCCTCCGCCGCGGCGAGCGACGGGTGGCGGTCGGTGCCCGTTCCGCCGTCCTCGCTCCGGTCGCGAATCTCGGCCTCATCGTGATCGACGAGGAGCACGAGTCGAGCTACAAGAACGGCGAGGCCCCTCGGTACCACGCGCGCGAGGTGGCCGGCGTGCGCGCGCGCATCGAAGGCGCGCGGCTCCTGCTCGGCAGCGCCACGCCTTCCCTCGAAACGGTGGCACGGACCCGGCTCCCCGCCGGCGATCCGGCGGCCCTGGTCCGGCTCGATCTTCCCGATCGGATCGAATCCCGGCCGCTGCCACCGGTGGAGATCGTGGACCTGCGCACCGCTCCGCTCGCGCCGGGGACGGGATCGGTGGCCTGGTCGGTCGCGCTGGACGAAGCGATCGGCGCGGCGCTCGGCCGCGGCGAACAGGTGATCCTGCTGCTCAACCGGCGCGGCTTCGCCGCGTTCCTCCAGTGCCCCGACTGCGGGTCGGTGCGGCACTGTCCCGACTGCACGATCTCGCTCACCGTTCATCAGACCCCACCCGTGCTCCGGTGCCACTATTGCGGGCACGAAGAGCCGGTGCCCTCCGCGTGCGCGGAATGCGGCGGCATCGTGCAGCGCATGCGGGGCGTGGGCACGCAGCAGCTGGAACGCCTCGTGTCGGAGCGGTTTCCCGATGCGCGCATCGGACGGATGGACCTCGATACGACGAGCACGAAGTGGTCGCACCAGCGCATTCTCGAAGCGGTGGAGCGCCGGGAGATCGACATCCTGATCGGCACGCAGATGATCGCCAAAGGGCTCGATTTCCCGAACGTCACCCTCGTGGGTGTCGTGGATGCGGACACCGGACTCAACCTGCCGGATTTCCGGGCGGCGGAGCGGTCGTTCCAGCTGCTCGCGCAGGTCGGCGGCCGGGCCGGGCGCGGACCCCGCGGGGGCAAGGTGCTCGTCCAGACACGCTGCCCCGACCATCACGCCCTGGTGCACGCGGCCCGCCACGACACCGAGGCCTTCCTCGTCGAAGAGCTGGCACTCAGGCAGAACCCGCCCGCGCCGCCCGTGCAGTCGCTCGTCAATCTCGTCGTGAGCGGGCTCAACGAGATCGAGGTCGGTGCGACGGCCGCGCGGGTGGCCGACTGGTGCCAGCGGATCATCGACCGGCACGGGCTTCCGGTGGTGGTGCTCGGGCCGGCACCGTGTCCGGTGGCGCGGATCAAGGAGCGGTGGCGGTGGCATGCGGTGCTTCGCGGCCCCTCGCGGGACCTGGGCCGCCTCGTCCGGACGGCTGCCCGGAGCCTCGCCCGGCGACGGCGGGAGCCGGCGATCGTGATCGACCGGGACCCCGTCTCCATGCTGTAGGCCGGCCCCCTCCGACTTCATCGTGACCCCTCGACCGGTTACGTTCCACCCCTCTATGACTGCACAGCCGAACACCATTCCCGACTTTTCGCGGGCCCCGTTCGCGGGGGCGCCGGAGGCGCGGTTCGAGCCCCTGCCCGCGGATGGCGTCCTCCCCGAAGGCTTCTTCTCGACCTCGAATCTCCCGACCTACGTCCATGTGGGCGGCAGATGGATCGCCCCGACGCGCCCGCGCATGGACTGCGTCATCGTCCGCCGTGGCGAGGAACTCGAGACGATCGAGCCTCGGCGGCTCCGGGCCGGCGAGCTGATCGCGATGGGCGAGGCGGAGGACGGCTCCGACGGCATCGTGGTGCACTCTGCGGGGTTCCTCGGCGGCGCGCACGGGGCCAACGAGTTCCGCTTCATGTCCACCGAGGTGAGTCGCGAGCGGCCGGTCAACTACGAGGAGCTCGCGGCCCGTCTTGTCGAGCAGAAGGCGCGCGGCGGATATCTGGTGTGGGTGGCGGGGCCGGCGCTGGTCCACTCGCGCGCGCGCAGCGATTTCGAGTGGTTCATCGCCAATGGATTCGTGCAGGCGGTGTTGATCGGGAATGCGGTCGCGGTGCACGACATCGAAGCGGCGATCTTCGGCACCACGCTCGGCATGTCGAACACCGGCCAGCCCACGGAGGGTGGCCACGGGCTCCACATGCGGGCCATCAATCGCGTGCGCTCGACGGGCTCCATCGAGCAGGCCGTCGCGTCGGGACTGATCCGGAGCGGGATCATGCACGCCCTCGTCACGCACGGCGTACCCTACGTCCTGTCGGGGTCGATCCGCGACGACGGCCCGCTCCCCGGGGTGATCACCGACGCGCTGGCGGCGCAGGACGCGATGCGCGAGCACACCGTGCGCGCCACCGGTGCCATCTTCATCGCAACGGCCCTCCACGCCATCGCCGTCGGCAACATGTTGCCGGCATTTCACACCCGGCACGGCGTACCGGAGCCGCTCATGACGATCTGCGTGGACCAGACCGAATTCGTGGTCAACAAGCTGAAGGATCGCGGCACCCACCAGGCCTACGGCGTCGTGACGAACGCGCAGGACTTCATGCACGTGCTGCGCTTCTACGTCGAGCGCGGGGCGGGAGGGGGGCGCTGATGGAGCCGGGAAAGGGCGCCGGGTGGGAGCGGCTGGCCATGAAGGTCGCCGAGACGATTCCCGCGGCGTCGATCGACGGCCTCTGGGTCTTCCCGGTGCTGCGGCAGGACCAGCGCGAGTGGGGCACGGCCGTGCTCACCTGCGTGGAAGGCGTGGAGGGCGAACGTCGCCGGATCTACACCGCGCGCTACATGCTGCAAGTCAAGGGCAAGGAGCGCGGGAAGTTCGAGGCGTCGGTCGAGGAGGTCGGTAGCGGGCCGGTCGAGCAGCTGCCCACGCTGCTCCACGACGTGCACCAGCGGACCGACGACGAGGTACCTCCGGTCGAGGTGGACGCGGCGACCTGGTTCGCCGCGGCCGCGGATGCCGTCTCCCGATAGCGCGGAGCGCGCCCAGCTCGTCGAGCGGTTCCGCCGCTGGCTCCGGGACCAGCGGCTCCCCGTGACGCACCCGCGCGACGTGATCGCCGACCTCGTCATCGGGTCCGACAGTCACGAGTCGGTCGGGACGATCGCGGCGCAGCTCAAGGCCCGCGGCGAGCGCATCGGCACTGCGACGATCTACCGCACGCTGGACCTGCTGGTCCGGTCCGGCCTGGTCCGGGCGAACGAGTTCGGCGAAGGTTTCCGGCGCTTCGAGCGGGTGGCCGGGAAGGAGCGCCACGAGCACCTCGTCTGCGTCCGGTGCGGGCGGGTCGTCGAGTTCGCCAATGAACGCCTCGAGCGGATGCTGCCGATCATCGGCGACGAGCACGGGTTCCGTCATGAGCGGCATCGGGTCGAGATATTCGGGACCTGCCGCGACTGCCTGCAGCGCGAACTGGGAGGATTGCGGTCGTGAGCGACAGCGTTTCGTTGGGTGTGTTCGTGGCGTTCAGTGCGGGCATCCTGAGCTTTCTTTCCCCGTGTGTGCTTCCTCTGGTGCCCTCCTACATCGGATTTCTCACCGGGACGATGGCACCTGACACGGTGCGGCGCCGCCGCGTGACCGTCACCCACGCGATCTTCTTCGTGCTCGGCTTCTCGCTCGTCTTCCTCGCGCTCGGCGCGGGTGCGTCCGCATTCGGCGCAGCGCTCAAGTCGCAGCGGATCCTGATCACGCAAGTCGGCGGCGTATTCATCATCCTGTTCGGGCTCTGGACGCTGGGGGCCATCAGGCTCGACTTCCTGCAGCGCGAGAAGCGCGTCCAGATCGAGGACAAGCCGGTCGGATACCTCGGTTCGTCACTCGTCGGCATGGCGTTCGCCGCAGGGTGGGTACCGTGTCTCGGCCCCATTCTTGGCGCCATTCTCACCCTGACCGCCTCGGAGGCCGACCTCTCACGCGGCATGGCGCTGCTCGGCGCCTATTCGGCGGGGCTCGCCATTCCCTTCATCGCGGCTGCATTCGCCCTCGATCGTTTCCTCGAGTGGTTCAAGAGTTTCCGCCGGCATCTCGGAACGGTGAAGGTGATGAGCGGGGTGCTCCTGCTCTTCGTCGGCGTGCTGATGGTCACCGGCAAGTTCACCCAGCTCGCCGCCTGGCTCGCAAAGCTCACCCCGGGGTTCCTGTACGAACGGATCTAGCCCGCCGGCGCGGTCGCGGCAGGCGCCGCCTTCTCGATCTCCTCCTCGATCTGCTGGCGGCGCAGCAGCTCCCAGTAGCGGCCCCCCGCAGCCTGCAGCTGCGCGTGGGTCCCGCGCTCGACGATCCGACCGTCATCGATCACCAGAATGAGGTCCGCAGCGCGGACGGCCGCCAACCGGTGCGAGACGATGATGCTCGTGCGGCCGGTGAGTGCGCCGCGCAGCGCGCCGAGGATCCTCGCCTCGGTCTGGGCGTCGACCGCGCTGAGCGCGTCGTCGAGCACGAAGACCGGAGGCTCCTTGGCGAGCGCGCGGGCAATGGCCGCGCGCTGCTTCTGGCCGCCGGAGAGGTTGATACCCCGTTCGCCCAGCAGCGTATCGTAGCCGTCCGGCAGCGCAGGCAGCGCCTCGGCCAGTTGCGCGGTCTCGGCGGCACGTTCGAGCCGTCCGTCGTCGGTCGCGCCGAGGAGCACGTTCTCGCGGACCGTTGCACTGAACAGAAAGGTCTCCTGGGGGACGAAGCCGACCGTCGCGCGGAGCTCCTCCAGCGCGAGCTCCCGGATGTCGATCCCGTCGAGCAGGATGCGACCCTTTTCGGGATCGTAGGTGCGCACCAGCAGGTCCACGAGCGTGGACTTGCCCGACCCGGTGGCGCCGACGATGGCGAGCGCCGCGCCGGGGGGGATCTCGAACGAAACATCCTGCAGCACCCATCCGCGGCCCGCGGCGTTCGGGTAGCGGAACCAGACACCGTCGAAGGCCACGGCGCGCCCGCCGCGTGGCGGGGGCAGCGCCACGGGGGCCGCGGGAGGGCGGACGTCCGGCTTTTCCGCGAAGATCTCGTTGATGCGGCCCATCGACGCAGCGCCGCGCTGGACAAGGCTTACCACCCATCCCAGTGCGATCATCGGCCAGACCAGCGTCGCCAGATAGACACCGAATGCCACGAACTGCCCGACCGTGACCTGGTCGGCGACGACGAGCCTGCCGCCGGCGTACAGCAGGGCGACGGCTCCGAGCCCGCCGAGGAACCCCAGGAGCGGATGGAACATCCCCTGCGCCCGCGCCAGCGCGAGGTTGCGCCTCGAATACTCGGCGTTGAGCGCCCCGAAGTGAGTGATCTCGGCGCCTTCCTGCCGGTAGGCACGAACGATGCGGACGCCGGACAATACCTCGTGCGCATGGGACGTGAGGGTCGAGAACTGGGCCTGGATGGCCTCGCTCCGGCGGTGAATGACCGTGCCGAAGGCCACCATCGCTACGGGCAGGAGGAGCAGTGGCGCCAGGGTTACGAGGGCGAGGATCGGGCTGATGTGGACCATGATCGGGATGACGATCAAGGCCCGTATCAGCGTGTCCACCAGGTACATGAGCGCCGGGCCGGCGACCATGCGAACGGCGAGGAGGTCGTTCGTTGTGCGCGCCATCACATCGCCGGTTGCATAACGGTCATAGAATTCGGCGGATAACTCCTGTATATAGGCGTAGAGACGGTTGCGGAGATCATACTCGACGCGGCGGCTCGCGCCATTCAGGAGATCCCGCATCCAGTAGCGCGCAATGCCGCCCAGGACCGCGGTGCCCAGCAGGAGCAGGACCGCGCTCCGGACTGCGGCGAACGGGGCCCGGGTGGCAAGGGCATCGATCGCACGTTCGACGAAGAGCGGCGCGATGGTCGTGAAGACGTTGGAGACGACGACGAGCGCGAGCCCGAGGCCCAGGGCAGTGCGGTGGGCCCGGAGATAGGGGATGAGGGATCGCAGCTCGCGCATGGTGACGGAATGTCGAGACTAGGGGAAGTCGGAGCAAGCTCACAACCCTGAGGAGGAGCCGATGTCGAGAAGATTGCTGGCAGTGTTCGGTCTGGCCCTGGCGGCGGCATGCGCCGACGGAGACGGGGACGACGCGGCCACCGCCGATAGCCTGAACCGGGACCTTCAGCTGGCGCCGGCTGATTCGAGCGTCGCGCTGAACGACCCCTCGCCGTCGACGACGACGCCCGCACCCGCGACGCCAGCGCCGTCGACCTCGCGGCCGTCGACCTCCCAGCCCGCGCGGCCGGCGGCGAGCACACCGTCCGCGTCGACCCCCGCCGCGCCCGCGGCACGTACGCTGCCGGCCGGGACCGAGGTGAACGCGACGGTAGGAACGGAGATCTCGTCGAACACGCACAAGCAGGGGCAGACGGTCGCTGCCCGCGTGGCGAGCGACGTGCGTGACGCGCAGGGACGCGTCGTGATTCCCGCCGGGTCGACCGTCAATCTGACGATCACGTCGATCCGGGAGTCCGAGAACAAGAGTGACAACATGGGTACGCTGACGCTCGCCGCTGCGAGTGTCGAGATCAACGGTACCACGCACGATCTCAGCGGGAACGTCACCGGGCTCGCCACCGAGCTGCGCGATCGCGGCACGAACGTCGGCGATGTGGCGAAGGTCGGCGGTGGAGCGGCGGCAGGCGCCGTAGTCGGGCGCGTCCTCGGCGGTGGCACCAAGGGCGCCATCATCGGCGGCGTGATCGGTGGTGCCGTGGGTGCGCAGCGGGCCAACGAGACGCAGGACCGCGACGTGATCCTGCCCGCGGGCAGCACCGTCGTGATCACGCTCGACAATACGTTCACGCGGACGACGACGTAACTTCAGTCGGACGGTCGGACGGTCGGACCGTCGGCTCGTAGCAGAACGACCCCCCGGGGAAGATCCCGGGGGGTCGTTGCCCAT
>JAICNA010000007.1 GCA_025928955.1 Gemmatimonadales bacterium
AACCAGAAGAAGCGCTTCGAGACCGAGGACGAGCTCGACTTCAGCTTCGGGATCCAGAACCTCGCCCGATTCCGCGGCAACTGCTTCAAGCAGCGCGGCTGCGTGGCAGTCGTCATCCGGATGATTCCGTTCAACGTGCGCACCTTCCAGGACCTCGGCCTCCCGCCGGTCGTGGCGAAGCTCGCGGAGCGCCCGCGCGGGCTCATCCTCGTCACCGGCCCGACCGGTTCCGGCAAGTCCACCACGCTCGCGGCGATCATCGACAAGATCAACAAGGAGCGGAAGGGGCACATCATCACGGTCGAGGACCCGATCGAGTTCATCCACCGCCACCAGTCGTGCATCGTGAACCAGCGCGAGGTGGGGACCGACACCCGGAGCTTCGGCAGCGCGCTCAAGTACGCCCTGCGCGAGGACCCGGACGTCATCCTGGTGGGCGAGATGCGGGACCTGGAGACGATCTCCGCGGCACTCACCATCGCGGAGACGGGCCACCTCGCGCTCGCGACACTGCACACGAATTCCGCCGCCGAATCGATCAACCGCATCATCGACGTGTTTCCGCCGAGCCAGCAGTCACAGGTGCGCGCCCAGCTCGCCTTCGTGCTCGAGGGCGTGCTCACGCAGACGCTCCTGCAGAAGGCGCGCGGCCGCGGCCGTGCCATGGCCGCGGAGATCATGGTGGCGACCCCGGCGATCCGCGCGCTCATCCGGGACGACAAGATCCACCAGATCTATTCGTCGATGCAGTCGGGGAAGAAGCACGGCATGCAGACGATGAACGACGCGCTCTACCAGCTGTACATGAGCCGCGAAGTGACTCAGGAGGAGTGCCTGCGGGTCTCGCCCGAGCCGAACGAGTTCCTGCGCGCCATCGGCGAGCGCCCGCTGGAGGATCCGGACGGCGGGGTGAAGGAGCGGCCGAGCCTGGTAGGCGGGAGGCGGTAGCGGGAAGTCATGGCGAGGGGGCAACGCCCCCGGCGCAGTCGGGTCGCGTGCAGCAACCCGATCGCCTCGCCCTCCGGGGCTCGCGATGACCAACACAACGAGGAGACACCACCATGCCGATGTACGAATACACGGCGCGCAACAGCACCGGCCAGATCCAGAAGGGCCAGCTCGAGGCGCAGAGCACCGACGAGGTGAACGCGCACCTGCGGAAGAACCGCATGATGCTCGTGAGCGTGCGCCAGGCCCCGAAGGCCATCAGCTTCGGTGGACCGGGTCGCATCAAGACCCGCGACATCGTGATCTTCACCCGCCAGTTCGCCACGATGATCAACGCGGGCCTGCCGCTGGTGCAGTCGCTCACGATCCTCGCGCAGCAGACCGAGAACAAGGCGCTGAAGGACGTGACGAAGGCGGTGGTGTACGACGTCGAGAGCGGCAATACCCTCGCCGACGCGTTTGCCAAGCACCCGAAGGCGTTCACCGACCTCTACGTGAACATGGTCGCGGCGGGTGAGGCGGGCGGTATTCTCGACACCATTCTCCTCCGCCTCGCGACCTTCCTCGAGAAGAACGACGCCCTCGTCCGCAAGGTGAAGGGCGCCATGGTCTACCCGGGCGTCATCATGGCCGTGGCGGGCATCGCCATCGCCGTGCTGCTCGTCTTCGTCATCCCGACGTTCAGCGAGATGTTCGCATCGGCCGGCATGGAGCTGCCGCTGCCGACGCGCGTCGTCATCGCGCTGTCGGATTTCCTCATCGGCTTCTGGTGGGCGATCCTCCTGGTGATCGGCGCCGTCGTGTTCGCCATCCGGAAGTATTACGCGACCTCCGGCGGCCGGAAGAACATCGATACGATGATGCTGCACGCTCCGGTGCTGGGCGACCTCATCCGGAAGTCGGCGGTGTCGCGCTTCACCCGGACGCTCGGCACGCTGATCAGCTCGGGCGTGAGCATCCTCGACGGCCTGGAGATCACCGCCAAGACGAGCGGCAATCGCGTGGTCCACGATGCCGTGATGGAGAGCCGGCAGTCGATCGCGGGCGGCGAGACGATCGCGGCCCCGCTCGAGCGCTCGAAGGTCTTCCCGCCCATGGTCATCTCGATGATCGCGGTCGGCGAGCAGACGGGCGGGCTCGACGAGATGCTGAGCAAGATCGCGGACTTCTACGACGAAGAGGTGGACGTGGCCGTGAGCGCGCTCCTCTCGCTCATGGAGCCGGTCATGATCGTGGTCCTCGGCGTGATCGTCGGCGGTATGGTGATCGCGATGTACCTGCCGATCTTCGACATGATGAACGCGGTGCAGTAGGGCACGGCCGCGGGGAGCCTGCAGCGGGGTGCCGGTCGAACGGCACGACGGGCCCGGGGGAACCCGGGCCCGTCGTGTTTTCGCGCCTCAGTCGGTAAGCGCCGCCACGACCGACGGCGGCACGAGCACCGCATCGATCGCATGGATGATCCCGTTCGACGCAGACACATCCGGCGTCACGATCGACGCGTCGGCCCGGAGGCCGGTCAGCCCATCGCGAATGGTGCCGTCGGTCTGCACGGCAAAGCTCTCACCCAGGAGCGGCGTGATGGTCCGCTCCTGCCGGGGCGGCACCACGCTGTTGCTCGCGCGGCGGCCCTCCGTCACGTGATAGAGGAGCACGTCGAGGACGATCGGCGCCGGTACGTCGCGGATCTCGTCGATGTCGGCTCCGAGCACGCTGCTCAGGAGTGCGTAGAGGTCCTCGAACGCGGCGTCCGTCGGTGCGAAGACGGTGTACTGCCCGGTGCCGTTCAGGAACAGGTCGACCAGCCCGGCATCGAGCTCCTGATCCACATAGCCGAGTGCGGCGACGAGCTCGGTGAAGCCCAGGTCGATGGCGATGGCTGCGATCGGGTCGACGCCCGGCGCGGGCGCCCCCCGGCTCGCGTCGAGCGCGGTCGATGCTTCTGCCAGGGGGCCGGCCGGTTCCGTAGTCGTATCGGCGCAGCCACCGAGCGCGAGCGCGCCGGCCAGGGAAAGGTAGGTCAGGGTGCGGCTGTACATGGTGTCCTCGTCAGTCTGCGGTTTCACGAATGCCGGCCCGCGCGGGTCGGCCGCGGGTGAGCGAGCGGCGGCCGCCGCTCGCCTGCCGTGCTGGGTGACAATGCCTGCCTACTGCGCCGCTTCCGGCTGGGGCAGCAGGACCGCGTCGACCACGTGAATCACGCCGTTGGAGGCCACGATATCCGCGGTGACCACCTTCGCCCCGTTCACGTAGACCATTCCATCACGCACGACGACGTCGACTTTCTGGCCGTTCACGGTGGCCGGCTGGGCGCCGTTCGCCTTGACGATGTCGGTCGCCATCACCTTGCCGGAGACCACGTGATAGGTGAGGACCGACGTGAGCTGCGGAGTGTCGGCGAGCAACCCCTCGACCGTCCCGGCCGGCAGCCTGGCGAACGCGGAGTCGGTCGGTGCGAAGACGGTGAACGGCCCGGGTCCGTTCAGCGTCTCGGCGAGTCCCGCGGCATCGAGGGCCGCCGTGAGGGTGGTGAAGTCGCCGGATCCGGCGGCGATCTCGGCGATCGTCTTCGTAGGCGCGGGGTCCTGCGAACCGGTCTGGGCCGACACGCAGCCCACCTGCGTCAGGACCAGCGCGGCGGCTGCGGCAGCATTTCGGAACGTGTGGCGGGTCATTGTTGAGCCTCTTGGGGTGGCAGTGTCCAGTCGTTGTTCAGGCAAGATGGGAACTAGGAGCGATCCTGTCAAGAGATTGTCTAGATATATACTTGGACAAGAACTGGACACGTGAGTTCTGGCGGCTCCGAACGGCCGGCGCCACCCAAGGCAGTCCAACGGAAGAGGGGGAGTGCGGTCGGCCGCACTCCCCCTCACCGCGAGCTGCACAGGCCGCAGCCCGCAGAGCCTGGGCACGCAGCCGGCGGAGCCGATCGTCGACGTTGCTATTCGGCGGGCCGAGGCATCGGATCAGTTCGCGCGCATGCGGCAATGTCGCCGCGCTCGAGCACCGGCCGCGGGTATCCCTCGCGTGCCACGCGAAGCATGGCGCGTCCGACCTCCATCGTCGTCACGATCTGCCTCGGAAAGAGGCGCCGGAGGAGCGGCATGACCGGTCCCACCACCGCATAGAAAGCGCGGTAGACTGCGTTGCTCGGCCGCACCCCTCCCACCGGTTGGATGATGCCCGGGCGGAACATGTACGCAGCCCGGAACGGGAGCCGGAGCAGGGCATTCTCCGTCCTCCCCTTGACCCGCGCCCACATGGCGCGCCCCGTCGTCGACGAGTCGGTCCCCTGACCTGACACGTAGATGAAGGTCATTTCCGGGTTCCGGCTGGCGAGCGCGGTGGCGGCAGCCAGCGTCAGGTCGTAGGTGGTGCGGGTGTAGTCGGCCTCACGCATGCCGGCGGCTGACACGCCGAGGCAGAAGAAACAGGCGTCGTAGCCGGTAGGCACGGCCTCGGCATCCGACCAGTCGAAGAGGTCGCGTCGCACCAGCTCGGCGAGCCTGGCATGGGCCACTCCGGTTGGCCGCCGGCCGACGGCGAGCACGTGCGTCACCCCCGGGTCGCGCAGGCACTCGCCCAGCACGCCCTGTCCCACCATGCCTGTAGCGCCGAAGATCACCACGCGCATCGTCTCTCCCTGCTCGGGCAATGCCGAAGGCAACCGCCCGCTGCACGACTCGGCAAGTCGGCGGCCGGCGGGCTGCTGCCGTCCTCACTTTATTTTATGAAGTACTTTACAATAGGGGGTCCCGCCTCTAGATTGAGCGCACGCCCGATCCCTGGGGCGCCTCCACTTCCCGAACCCGCCTGACCCCATGCACCTGATGATTCGCGAGTTGTCCAAGACCTACTCCAACGGTACCCGGGCGCTCGATCGGGTGTCGCTCGACATTCCTCAGGGGATGTTCGGGCTCCTCGGCCGCAACGGCGCAGGCAAATCCACGCTCATGCGGATCCTCGCCACGCTGCAGGAACCGGACGAAGGGTCCGTGCACCTCGTGGACGCACCGCCAGGCCGCGGGGCGGGCATCGACGTTCTTCGCGACAAGGAGCAGGTCCGGCAGACGCTCGGATACCTGCCGCAATCTTTCGGCTTTCATCCCAGGGCAAGAGCGGAACGGCTGCTCGAGCACTTCGCCGTGCTGAAAGGCATCGCGAGCCCGCCCGTCCGGCGCCAGGTGGTCGAATCGCTGCTCCGGCAGACCAACCTCTGGGAGGTGCGCAGTCAGCGCCTCGGCACGTTCTCCGGCGGCATGCGCCAGCGCTTCGGCGTCGCCGTGGCGCTGCTCGGCAATCCGAAGCTGATCATCGTGGACGAGCCGACGGCGGGCCTCGATCCCGAGGAGCGGGTGCGCTTCCTCAACCTGCTCAGCCAGATCGGCGAGGAGAGCGTCGTGATCCTGTCGACGCACATCGTCGAGGACGTCGAGGAGCTGTGCAGCCGCATGGCCATCATCGACGGGGGGGAGATCCTGCTCGAAGCGGAGCCGCTGCGGGCCATGGCCGAGCTGCACGGGCGGATCTGGCGCCGAACCGTCGGCCGCGACGAGCTGGAGCGAGTGACGCGTGAGGTGCGGGTGATCTCGACGAAGCTGCTCGCCGGTCGGACCGTCGTGCACGTCCATGCGGAGTCCGCGCCGGGGCCGGGGTTCGAGCCCGTCGAGCCGGCGCTCGAGGACGTCTATTTCAGTGTCATGGGCGGGCACCACGGCCGGCGTGGCGCAGAGCCCGCCGCGGCGGTGGCGTCGTGAAGCTCCGCGAGGTATTCCGATATGAGGTCGGGTACCGCCTGCGGAGCGGGTCGACGTGGGCCTACGCTGGAATGCTGTTCCTCGTCGCGATCTGGATATTCCTCGCCACCGCCGATGGTGCGGCCCATGCGAACGCGCCGGAGCGCATCGCCGGCGGCACTCTGATCATCTCGATCTTCGGGATGCTCGTCACGGCCGCGATCTTCGGCGATACGGCAGTGCGCGACGTCGAGGTCGGCATGGATCCGCTCATCTACACGTCTTCCGTGGGCAAGGCCGAGTTTCTCGGCGGCCGGTTTCTCGGCGCGTTCGCGGTCAACGCGATCGTCATGCTCGCGATTCCGCTGGGGATCCTGGCCGCCACGTGGATCGCATCGACCGGGGCCGAAACGGTCGGACCTTTCAATCCCGCGGCCCACGTGCAGCCTTATTTCCTCTTCCAGCTGCCGAACCTCCTCCTCGTCGGCGCGATCCTGTTCGCGATCGGCATGCTCACGCGGCAGGTGATTCCCGTCTACCTCGCGGCGATCGGCTTCTTCATCGGCTACGTCGTCATGCTGAACTACGTCGGGCAGATCGAGAGCCCGGCGCTGGTGTCGCTGGTCGATCCGCTCGGTGCCGCCACCCTGATGCAGGTCACGGAGCTCTGGACCGAGGCCGAGCGGAACAGCCGGTTGGTGGGCGTGCCGCTGGCGCTGGCGTGGAACCGGGCTCTCTGGCTCGGCGTCGCCGCGGCGGTACTCGTATCCCTGCACTGCCGCTTCCGCTTCGCGCACCCCGACGGCGGCGCCCGCCGGGCGAGGCGGCTCCGGCCGATCGCCATTCCGGGTTCCGAGCGGTCCTGGCCCGTAAGTGTCCCGCGAGTCTCCGGATCGTTCGGTTTCAGGACGACGGTGCGCCAGACCTTCGCCGTTGCGAAGAACTCGCTCGGCGAAGTGGCGGCGAGTCGGTGGTGGGCCGTCGTGCTGCTTGGCTGCGCCGGCCTGACGATGCTCTGGGGCTGGAATGTGGGCGACACCGTCTTCGACACTTCTACATGGCCGGTCACTCTGCTCGTGGTCGAATCCGCGCTCTCCCAGCGGAACGCCCCCATCATCTACGTCCTCATCGCGCTCTATGCGGGTGAGCTGGTGTGGAGGGATCGCACCGCCGGCACGAGCCAGATCGCCGATGCGGCGCCGGTGCCCGAGCATGCCGCGCTCGTGGGTCGCTTCCTGGCACTCGCCGCCATGCTCGTCATGTTCCTCGCCGCGACGATGGTCGGTGGGCTGCTGATTCAGGCGCTCCAGGGCTATTACCACTTCGAGCTCGCGCTGTACCTCAAGGTCGTGTTCGGCATGCGGCTGGCCGACAGCCTGCTCCTGGCTGCGCTCGCCATGACGATCCACGTGATCGTGAACCACAAGTACGTCGGCCACCTTCTCGTCGTGCTCGCCTTCGCGTCACCGGTCATCCTGGAGGCGACGCGGCTCGTCCGGCATCACCTCCTGCTGTTCGGCAGCGACCCCGGCTGGATGTATTCCGACATGAACGGCTTCGGCCCGTACCCCGAAGCGTTCGCGTGGTTCAAGCTCTACTGGGCTGCGTGGGGGCTCCTCCTGCTGATGGTGGGCGTCGTGTTCTGGGTGCGGGGTCCCGAGACGGCCATGCGGCACAGGGCACGCCAAGCGCTGGCCCGTTTCGGGGGCCCGGTAGCGCGCACGGCCGGCGTGGCGATCGCCCTCATCCTCGGGCTCGGTGGTTTCATCTTCTACAACACGAACGTCCTGAACGAATACGTCCCGACCGGCGACCTTGGCAGGAGAGAGGCGGAATACGAGAAGCGCTATGCGCGCTTCGCGGGTGCCGCGCAGCCGACGATCGTCGGCGTGAACCTGCGGGTGGAGCTCCATCCCGAGCTGCCCGCTGCCGAACTTCGCGGGTCCTATCATCTGGTGAACCGATCCGCAAAGGCGGTCGATTCGCTGCACGTGTTCCTCGACCCCGAGGTCGAGCTGCGGTCGCTGTCCGTTCAGTCGGCCCGGCCTCTGCTGGTGGATGAGGAGGTCGGATACCGGATCTATCGGCTCGACCGGCCCCTCGAGCCGGGTGCTTCGATCGAGCTCGCATTCGATGTGGCGGTCCATCAGCGCGGCTTCCCGAACAGCGAGTTTCCGACCGACGTGGCCGGCAACGGCACCAACCTGAACCGCATGCGCATGCCCTTCATCGGCTACCAGCCGATGATCGAGCTGTCGGACGAGGAGATGCGGAAGCGCTTCGGCCTCGAGCGACGCCAGCCGGTGCCGGGACAGGCCGATTCCCTGGCGCGGCGGCATCGCTGGGGACCGAGGGACGCCGACCTGGTGCACGTGCGTGCCATCATCGGCACGGCGGCGGACCAGGTGGCAATCACGCCGGGCGTGCTGCGCCGGAGCTGGATGGAGAACGGGCGCCGCTACTTCCACTACGAAACCGAAACGCCGATCGCATTCGGCGGGACGATCTTCTCCGCGAGATACGCGATGCGCGAGGATCGCTGGATCGGCCCCGCGCAGCGGGGGGAAACGGACTCGGGGCAGAGCGTCGCCCTCCGGATCTTCCACCACCCGGCCCACGGGGAGAACCTGGATCGCATGCTTCGCGGGATGAAGGCCTCGCTCGACTATTACACGGCGCATTTCGGCCCCTATCCGTACAGCGAGCTGCGAATCGTCGAGATCCCGCGCTACGAGGGATTCGGCATTGCCCACCCGCTCACGATCGGGTTCACGGAGGACGTCTTCTTCGGCCGCGTCAGGGAGGGCGAAGTCGATCAGGCGTTTTACGGAACAGCGCATGAGGTTGCGCACACCTGGTGGGGTGGGATCGTGCGAGGTGGGGCGGTCCGGGGGGCGGAGTTCCTTTCCGAGTCGCTGGCGAACTACAGCGCGATGATGGTGACCGAGAAGACGTACGGCGTCGAGGCCGGGCGCCGGGTCTTTGGCTTCCAGATGGAACGCTATATGCGAGGGCGCGCAGCCCAGTCACGTGAGGTGCCCGTGGTCGAGGTGGAGGAACAGCCGTACATCGCCTATCGGAAGGGCGCGATCGCGCTGATGACGCTGCGGGATCACATCGGCGAAGCGGCGGTCACGGCGGCGCTGCGCCGATACTTCGACCGGCACCGCGATGCCGGGCCCCCCTACCCGACGTCCCTCGATCTTCTGGCCGAGCTGCGCGCCGCCACACCCGACTCGCTGCAGTCGCTGCTCACGGACTGGTTCGAGACGGTTACCCTGTGGGACCTCGAGACGAAGCGGGCCGTCGTCGAACCGTCCGGCGGCGGTTCCTACCGGGTGACGCTCGATATCGTGGCGAGGAAGATGCGGGCGGACAGCGTCGGTAACGAGTCCGAGGTGCCGATGGACGACCTCGTGCAGGTCGGCGTCTTCGCTCCGGAGAAGGGCGGTGGGCGCGGCGCTCCGCTCTACGTCGCGCGGCACCGGATTCGCAGTGGCGAGCAGACCATGAGCGTGACAGTCCCAGGTCAGCCGGGCCGGGCAGGCGTGGATCCCGAAGGCCGCCTGACCGAGCGCGACCGTGAGGACAACGTGGTGGACGTCGGCGACTGACCGCCGCCGAAGCAAGAGCGTCGAGCTCCGGATCCGCAGCGTTTCTCACGTGCGCGGTGCCGACAGGTCGGGCGCGGCCTGCATGGAACCGAGCGAAGCGCTCAGGGCCGGATAGCGCGATCCGGCGCGGGAGGCAGCAGGGCGGCGTCCACCTCGCGCTCCGCATCGGCAAGGCGGCTCGCATGCTCGCCGAGCACGCGCGCCGCGTCGATCAGCGTCGTGAGCGGTGCCAGGTCGCCTGCGCCGGCATGCAGGCGCAGAAGATCGAGCCTGATCCCTTCCAGCGCCGCGACGCTCTCGGCGAGGCGCGCCGCGGCCGCGCTGCGCCGCGCGGCGAGCACGTCGGCGCTGCCCGAGCCGGATGGCGCGAGTGCCGCGACCAGCTCGATCTCCGCGCGGGCTTCGGCGGCCCGGGCCTCGAGCGCCGCGACCGTCGCGGGAAGATCCGACAGCTGCTGGCGATACGCCTCGGGCAGCGCCGCGAAGAGTTCACTCGCGGCCACGCCGAGCGCCGCTTCCGTCGCGCGAAACACCCCGGCCCCGACCGCCCGCGATCGCTCGGGTGCGCCGAGCCGCCGCGCGAGCCACTCTCCCGCACGGCTGTTCCAGAGTCGATCCCGGATCCCCGTCTGCCACCACTGGCGCAGCCTGTCGGGAATGAACTGGACATCGAGCGCGTTGCTCGCCGCTCCCAGGACCATCGTGCTGAGCAGCGGGGCCAGGAACCACCCGATGCCGACCTGGTTCTCGTGGATCGTTCCCTGGACGATCAGGCCGAATGTGACCGCGAGCCAGGTCGCCGAGCCGATCGTGGCGAGCCGCAGCACGCGGTGGGCCAGCAGCTCGTCGTCCTCACGCGCCACCGCCTCGGTCTCGGCCCGCTCGCGGCGCTCGACGGCGAGCGCCGAGCGCAGGTCGGCGAGCGTGTGCCCGGCCCGGAATTGCCGGCGCGCCTGGTTGAGATGGAACCCGACGATCGGCACGAGCGGCGATGAGGTCACTGCCAACAGCAGCGCGACGTCGTGGGGCCCCGCCCCCGGATTGCCGGTGAGCCAGGCAACGGTGTTGCCAACGGTGAGCGCGGCGAAGCCGGCAGACCACCCCATGTACGGCACGAGCAGCGGGTTGCGTGCGCCGAGCCACGCGCGGAGCGTGGGTGGGAGTGCGGGGCGCGCATCCGAGGTGGGTGCGAGGGCTGCCGCCATGGCCTCGCCATCGGGGAAGCGTCCATCCGGATCCCGGTCGAGGCATCGGTCGATTACCGCGGCGAGCGCCGGGGGAAGTCCCGGCGCCGCGGCCGACACGCTCGGTGACGCCGCAATGGCGTGACGGTCGAGGAGGGCCGGGAGGTTGGCCGCCTCGAAGGGTAGCCGCCCGCTCACCGCGAGGTAGCCGACGACGCCGAGCGCGTAGATGTCGCTGCGGCCGTCCACCGGGTCACCTGCCGCTTGCTCCGGGCTCATGAAGTTCACCGTACCCATGATCTTCCCGGAATCGGTCGCGGCCCCCTCGTTCGCGCCCCCGTGGGCGATGCCGAAATCGGTGACGAGCGCGCGCCCGGTGCCGGCCTCGAGCAGGATGTTGTCCGGCTTGACGTCCCGGTGCACGATGCCGCGGCCGTGCGCATACGCGAGCGCCCAGGCGACCTCGCGCAGCACGCGCATGGCCTCGGCCGGGGCGAGCGGGCCGCGCGTCCGCAGCCGCTCTCCGAGCGTTTCGCCCTCCACGTAGCTCATCACGAAGAAGACGAAGCGGCCCGCCTCGCCGACGCGATGAATCGGAACGATGTGCGGATGCGACAACCCGGCCGCGGTGCGCGCCTCGTGGAGGAATCGCTCCCGCGACGCCGGAATGCTGGCAAGGCTGGGAGGAAGCACCTTGATGGCCACGTCGCGGTCGAGCTGTACGTCGCGCGCCAGATAGACGATTCCCATCCCGCCGCGGCCAAGCTCGCGTTGAAGCGAGTACTCTCCCGCGAGCGCCGCCTGAAGCTCGAGGAAGTCGCCTGAGGGGTGTGTCATGCGCGGCCTGCGATTGAATGGTTGCGGCCGCTCAGCGCGCGATCGACCTCCATGAACGAACGAAAGGACAATGCGGCCTGACCGAGGTGGAGGGGAAGCGGGCGCTGCAGCGCCGAGGCGAATCTCGCCGCCAGGTGCCGGGCGACATCCTCGTCGCGGTAGCGATCGAGAATCAGATCGATCGTATCGGCGAACCGGGCCGCCGGGGTTCGGACCAGGCAGGTCGCGAGGAGCGCGCGGACGTCATCGGCCCGGCGCCAGGCGATCGGCCTGCCCGACTCATGCATGGTCTCGAAGTCGAACCAGTGCGCCTTTGCGCTCTCGAGGTCGATCGTCACGTTCTCGGCCATGGCATCCCCGTGCGTGAACCCCCGGGCATGGAACTCGGCGAGCGCGCCGATCGCAAGCTCAATGGCTTTCCGCCGGACCGGTTCCTCCATTTCGGTCTCGAGAATGGTCGCCAGCGTCTTCCCGGTCAGGCAGGGCAGGGTCAAGGTTCCGTCGGCCTCGGCGCGGATGGAGGACCCGTGGATGGTCCGGTACAGATGGCTCTCCCGGGCTGCCCAGTCCCGCTGCGGAAGGATCCGCACTCCGGTATCCATGATCCGGAGCAGCGGACCACCCATCCAGACCAGGAGCGGCGCATAGAAGCGGCGCTGCTTGCTCACCAGCAGCTCGGTGCCCTGGCGCGTGATGCGGACCGTCGAGTACCTGCCGGACCGGAGTACCCGTCCCAGCAGACGGGACACGAGAAACCAGGCGCGCTCCGCGAGCTCATGCATGGCGCTCAGTCTCCCTGCAGCAGGCAGGCGATTCCGATGACGATCAGGATCGTGCCGACGAGGTGCATGCGACGAATCTGTTCGCCGAAGAGGAGCACGCTCGCGAGAAGAACGAGAACGTAGGTCAGGCTGGTCAGGCCGTAGGCCCGGGACAACGGAGCGATTCGCAGCACGTAGAGCCAGCAGAGCGTCGACGCGGCCCAGGCTGCGAGGCCCGAGAGGACTCGCGCGTCGCGGAACGCTGCCGCGAGGAACTCGATCCGGCCGTGTGCGCCGAGGTGCTGTGCGCCCGACTTCAGGAGGAGCTGTCCCGCCACCGAAAAGACCACCGCGGCGAGCACCAGGAGGAGCGTCCTTGCCTGCATCATGAATTGCCTGTCTCGTGGCGGACCCTGGCGATGGGCGAAGTCCGGGCGCCGGGGAAGAGGACCGCCGAGGCCCAGTCGAGGAAAGTCCGAATGTACCCGAAGGGCCGCAGCTCCATCCGCCGGCTGGAGGTGCGCGCCGTGACACTTCGATCGTAGAGGAAGCGCCCGTGACGATACGCCGCGCGTGTGAGCGGCCATTCCTCGGCGATCGTACACCTTTCATCGAACGGTCCGTATCGCTCGAAGTGCGTGCGGCTGCAGCTCATGAACGCCGGCATCGACTTCGCCCTGGCGAGCGGAAGGTGTCGCGCCAATCCCCAGAAGCTCCACCAGAGCCAGGCGCGGAGCCCGGGTTCCCGGGAGGCGAGCCGATACAGCACGAGGCACCGCCGCTCGGCTTCGTGCAGCTGGAGGATGCGCTCCACGGCATTCCGGGGGACGATGGTGTCCGCATCGACGAAGCAGAGCACCCGGCCGGAGGTGGCCGTCGTCCCGACGTTTCGCGCGGCGGCGCAGGTGCCGCCGACGCAGGGAATGTGTCGCACGCCTGCGTCGGCAGCGAAGGCGCCGACGATGACTGCTGTGCCGTCCTCGCTCTCGTCGTCAGCGACGACGACCTCGAATGGGGTATCCGGCAGCCAGAGCTCCTGTCGGGAGATGCCGGATGCGTGCGCGACACTCGCGAGGATCGCCTCCAGCGCTTCGCTGATCAGCGCCTCCTCGTTCTGCGCCGGAACGACGAAGGAGAGCCGGATTTCAGACATCGCGCTCGAGGATCCACCCCGCGACCACGAGGGCGCGATGGGGCAGCACCGGGCGCTCCCGCCGCGCCCGGATGCGTAACCCCGCCGACGCAACCTCGCGCTCGAGGCTCTCGGCGGTGTAGAAGCGGCGTGTCCGCATGGTGAACTTCGCATCCGGACGGAGATAGCCCGCCAGCCTGGAGACGTGGAACGCCACGATGGTCCAGACGAATTCGCGACCCCGATGCCACGTGTAGCCGAGGCTGCCTGAATAGAGGGTCTGCACTACGATGACCGGTCCGCGAGTCACGCGAGCCGCCTCCGAAAGCACGCCCGCCGGATCGCCCGGATAGGCCAGCATGAAGAAAAGCAGTGTCGCCGAAAAGGCTTCCGCCTCGAAGGGAAGGGTGCCGTCGGCGATGAGCACAGGGGGGCGCCCGACCACGTGCATGTCGGTCACGTCGGCCGGGACGACTTCGACTCCCAGCTCGCGCTCGAGTCGTGCCGCGACGTGGCCCGTTCCGGAGCCGACGTCGAGCAGGCGCCCTTCGGTCGGCAGCCACTCACGCACCTGCGCGATCAGGCGGCGGGAACGCCGTTCCATGACGGCGTCAAACAGCGACTTCAGCATCGGTCGGCTCGAGCAGGCCGGCGAGGGTACTCGGGGCGTATCCTCTCCGGAGCAGCGCTTCGGTGAGGCCCAGGATCTTCGGCCAGAAACCGCGCACGATGTCCCTGGGGTGAATCGCGAGCACCGGAATCCCGCGATTCAGGGCGTGACGCAGTGATCCGATCCCGTGGCCGAGGTGCCCGAGGAATCCCCAGCGACCGCAGTCCCACGTCCAGGTCGCGAGTGCGACGCGGTGGCCCGAACATGACTCGAGCGCGAAGAAGCCCAGGACGTGTTCCACGTGGTCGTGAGCTCCGCCATGCCCGGTCCGCACGTGACCGCGCTGCCAGCCAGGCGCGAGGAAGCCGCGGGCGCGCCGCCCGAACACTTCCATGAAGACGCGCTGTCCACGCTCGAGGGTGCGTCGGGTTTCGTCGGCGTCGAGCCCGTTCATCTCGTCGCATCCCTCGGCCAGCAGCGAGGTCGGCCCCCACCCCCGATGTCGTCGATGGAAGTACCCGTGGAGGAGGATCTCATCGGCGCTGTCCTGGATGAGCCGGCAGTAGTCGGGGTGTCCTGCCAGCGGCCATGCGCCATGCCAGTCCGGAACTACGCCGACCGAGATCCGGCGACCCAGGAGCGGCGCGAGGTCCCGGATGATGGCGGCCGTCTCGGGCGCAAACGCGGGTGTGGCGTCGTGGATGCAGACGACGAAGCGGCGCATCGCTAGTCCCTCATCGGTGGCGGCGTGCCCTGCTGCTCCTCGTAGAACCGGTCGCCATCGTGAGCCAGCTCGCGACCGAGAAAGCGATGGATGGCGGCCCGTGCCCTGGGCACCTTCCAGCAGTCTTCATGGCAGTCGCCCTCGTCGCCGTCGAGCCGGACGAATTCGGTCGTCGCGCCACGTGAGCGAAGTGCGGCGGTGATCCGTTCACCCTGGGCGACATACACATTGTCGTCACCGGCCCCATGCACCGTGAGCAGTGACACGTCGGGCCGCGCGAACGTCACCGTGGAAATGTCGCGAAGCTCCGCAGCGGACCAGGGGGGGCCGTGGCCCATCACCGACGTCAGGATCGCTTCGAAATCCGCCATGACCTCCCCGGGCGGCATCGTCATGTCGTGCTCGCCATCGAGGTTGACGGCGACTTTCACGCGCCCCTCCGGGCCGGCAGGATCGTCGCGCAACGCGACCATCGTGGCGAGGTGGCCACCGGCCGACATGCCGAGCGCAGCGATCCGATCGGGATCGATCCGGAACCGGGCTGCATTGGCACGAATGTATCTGAGCGCTTTCTGGACGTCCTCGATCTGCGCCGGCCAGGTCCCCCCGGGTCGACCCGCAAGCCTGTAGTTGATGGAGAATACGACGTAACCGAACGGGCAGAACTCCTCGGCGAACTGCTCGCCCCACGCCTTGTCGCCGCCCCGCCAGGCTCCTCCGTGGATGGCCAGGACGGCCGGCCGGTTCCCTCGATCGGCATCGGACCGGGGTTCATAGAAATCGAGCGTTCCATGGATGCCGATGGTGGAGTCGTAGCTGACGTGCTCGGTGAGCTCGAATCGGCGGTCACAGCCGCCGATGCCGGAAATGATGGGGAAGGCGCAAACCCCTATTGCAGCACAACGTGCCAGGCGGCCGGCCAGGGCCATGCGCGGTAACCTCACAGGCGATCCGGGATGTCAGCGGACCTCGGGAAAGGGCCGACGCGAGACGGCTGCGTCGACATCGGTAACGGATGGCAGGGAAGTCCGTTCCGCAGTCCGGACCAAAGTACTTTGTAGTGAAAAGTATGAAGCGGCCGAACGCGCGTCAACCCGCCGACCGGTCGGTACTGCACCTGCGTCGGCGGGGACACGTGCGGCCGGCGCTTATCGTGAAGCCAGCGCCTCGAGCATCCGTTCGCGCTCGGCCGGCCCGATCCAGCGGCCGTTGACGACCACGCCATGGATGCGAAGCGAGTTGCCGATGGCGTCGAGCGGATTGGCGTCGAGCAGCAGCAGGTCCGCGCGCGCGCCGACACGGACCACCCCCGAACGCCCCTCCTCTCCCAGGAACTTCGCCACATCGACCGTGCCGGTACGGAGCGCCTGATACGGCGTCAATCCCGCCGCGACCAGCGCGGCGAGCTCGCGGTGCGTCGAGAACCCGGGGACATTCCAGAGCTGCGGCGCATCGGAGCCGAGGAGGAAAGGCACACCGGCATCGTACAGCGCCTTGATGAACCGGCGGCGCAACGCCGTGAACGCCTCGCGCTGCGCCCGCGGCACCTCGGCCTGCGCGAGGTAATTGTTCTTGTAGTTCCGCCACCCTTCGACCTGCTGCGGAACCCAGTACCGGAACTCGGGCAGCGCGGTCAGCTCGTCACCCGTCGCATCGTTCGTGAAGTTGTCCATGAGGATCTGCGTCGGGACCATCGCCACCCCCGATGCCCTGACGCGATCGACGATGGCGCCGAAGCGTGACTCGTCGAGCTGCGGCACGATGCCGAGGCCGAAGAAGCCGTTGCGCTCGGGCGTCAGCGGCTGCGGGCCGGCGTACATCGCCTCGACGAGGCCGTCGAGGTGATCGATGGTGGAGTACTTCGAGGTCAGCGCGGCCTCGAGGCCCACTTCCAGCGGCACGTGCCCGGCGAACGGAATGCGCAGCGCGTTCGCGACGGCAGCGAGCGAATCGAACGCGGCGCGGGGAACGCCGGGATGGATCTTGAGCAGATCGTAGCCGGCCGCCTTCTGGTCACGCACCATGCGCGCGGCGACGCCGGGTGAGGTGACGGAATTGCCGTTGAACGATGGTCCGGACGTCAGCAGTCGAGGACCGAAGAGCGTGCCCGCCGCAATGCTGTCGCGCAGGGCGAGGTGCATCGGCGCGCCGAGCATGCCGCGCGCCGTCGTGACACCGGCGAGGGCGTACAGCGAGAGCGCACGGTGCGCATGCACGGCCTGTCCGCCACTCGGTACGTGGGCGTGGAATTCCGCGATTCCCGGCAGGAGGAACTTGCCGCGGGCGTCGATGGACCTCGCACCAGCCGGTGCCGATTTCGGGGGGCCGACGTACGTGATCCGTCCGTTCTCGACCACGACCGTCTGATTGCTGAGGACCGCCTCCCGGTCCATCGGAATGACGGAGACACCCGTGAAGACGACGGGCGTCTCCTGGGACGCCGCGAGCGCCGGGACACCGCTCGCAACGAGGAGCAGGGCGGCAGTGAGAGCGGGACGAAACACTGGGCCTCCATGATCAGATGAAAGGGCAGCGGGAACATCATCGCAGATGCGCCGCCGGTGGGTCCGTGGGTGGCACTACGTCGGGCCTGGGGCGACTGATTCATGAAGCCGTCAGGCGGCCGGGGGGCGCCGACCGGTCACGACGTGGTGCGCAGGAGAACCTTTCCGGTGGTCGTGCGGCCCTCGAGAGCCCGATGCGCCGACGCCGCCTCGGCCAGCGGAAACTCGGCACCGATCCGTACCGTCAGCGACCCCGCCGCGACCCAGGCGAACAGGTCGTCGGACCGGGCACGGAGTTCCGCCGGCGTTGCCGTATGATCCGCCAGCTTCGGGCGCGTCAGGAAGAGCGAGCCCTTGCGGTTGAGCACCTGCGGATCGATCGGTTCCACGGCCCCGCTCGACTGTCCGAAGAGCACCATCAGGCCCCGTGGCGCAAGCACGTCGAGACCACCCGGAAATGTCGATCGGCCGACCGAATCGTACACCACCTGCACGCCGCGCCCGCCGGTGAGGCGCTTCGTCTCCGCGACGAAATCCTCGCGAGTGTAGAGGATCACATGATCGGCGCCAGCCTTGCGCGCGAGCGCGGCCTTCGCTTCGGTGCCCGCCGTTCCGATCACGCGGGCACCGGCGCGTCTGGCGAGCTGGACCAGCAGCAGGCCGACGCCCCCTGCGGCCGCATGAATGAGGCAGGTGTCGCCGCGGCGGAGCGGATAGGTCGAGGTGGCGAGATAGTGCGCCGTCATCCCCTGGAGCATGAGCGCCGCGGCCGTCGTCATCGCGATGCCGTCCGGCACCGCCACGAGCTTCGAAGCAGGCACGACTGCAAATTCGGCGTAGGACCCGAGCGTTCCCGCCCAGGCGACGCGATCTCCGGTCTTGACGCTGGTCACTCCCTCGCCAGGCGCCTCGACGGTGCCGGCCCCTTCCTCGCCGAGCGTCGCCGGCAGGGTGACGGGGTAGAGGCCGGTGCGCTTGTAGACATCGATGAAGTTGACACCTGCCGCTTCGACCCGGACGAGCGCCTCCCCGGGCCCAGGCTGCGGCACCGGGACCGTCTCGTGCGTCAGCGCATCGGCAGGTCCGGGTGCATGCACCCGAACGGCGTGCATCGTCGAATCGCCCCTCCCGTGAAGGTAACGGGCGTGGACGTGGAAGTGGGTGCCGTCCACACTCGACGGCAGCCGAGCGAGCGGCGATCTTTCGCGCGAGCGCAATCCTGTCCGGCCCGGCGCCCGGTGCCCGGACGGTGAACCCGATTTCCTGGAGGCGTGATGTCCGAGCCGACTGAATCCCCGCTGAATCCCGAGTCGCTCGAGCCTTCCGGCGCGGGCGCCGATCCGCTCGCGATGATCGCCTTCCTGCAGCGCCTCGTGGCGACGATGTCGTCCGGTGGCGATGTGGAGGCGCTCATGACCGATGCGCCCCCGGGGTTCCGGGAACTGTTCGCCGACGCCGAGCGCAGAGTCCAGGCCGGGGAGACTCCCGATCTGGGCGCACTCATGGGTCTCTTCGGGGCCGGCAGCGATGACGATGAAGACGAGGGCGAGGCCGAGGCGGACGAGGAAGGCCTCGGCGAGGCAGGTCGCGACAGGGGCTGAGGGCTACACGACCTCGATATTCATCATCATGCCCATGTCCTCGTGCTGCAGGTTGTGGCAGTGCAGGAGGAAGAGCCCGCGGTAGGCGTCGAATCGTACGAGCGCCTCCACGGTCTCCTCCGGCATGACGAGCGCGGTATCCTTCCATCCGGCTTCATACGGCAGCACCCCTCCGCGTCCACCGGTTCGCGACACGATCTGGAACTGGGTCCCGTGCAGATGTACGGGGTGGGGAAGCGTGCTGTCGTTGACAAACACCCACCGCTCCGTTTCGCCGAACGGCACCATCGCGTCGACGCGATCCATGGCGAAGGCGAGGCCGTTGATGCGATGCATCTCCTCCCCGGGTGAGCTCCTGAACTCGAATGTGCGGTCGCTTGCCGCCGCGCCGAGCGGGGCGACCGCCGATAGTGCCGGCGGGAGAGCAGGCATCGCGGGGACGGCGCCGTCGACCCGCGTGATCTCCAGGAGATCCAGTTCGATTCCCTGCGGAAACTTGCCCGATGTGCCCGGCACGTCGAAGGCCAGGGAGCGAAGTGCCGTGCGCCAGCCGGGCTCGACGTCGGTGAAATCGATCAGGAAGTCGATCCGCTCGCCGACGCCCAGCCAGATGTTGGGCACGTCGACGGCAGCGGGAAGGAGGCCGCCATCGTTGCCGATCACGGTGAGGGGGGCGCCGGACTCGAGTCCGATCCGGTATACGCGCGCATGCGAGCCGTTCACCAGTCTGAACCGGTAGCACCCGCCGGCGACCTCCAGCGCGGGGAGACGCACGCCATTCCCGAAGGGGGTGCCGCGCAGCATTCCTGCGTGGAGGTCCATGGCAGCGGGCGCGTAGGTGAGCGCACTGGCTGCGCCTGCGTCGCGATCCTGCAGGAGCATCAGGATCTCCTGCGCGCCGGCTGGAAGTCCCAGGGCGTCCTCTTCCGCATCGGATACGATGAGGAACCCGGCGAGCCCGCGATGGATCTGCTCGCCGGTGCGGTGATGCGCGTGGGGGTGATACCAGTACGTCCCGGCTCGCTGGATCACGGGGACTTCATACCGGTAGGTGGCGCCGGCGGCGATCGCGCTCCGCGGGTGACCATCCGCCTCCGGCGGCACGAGCAGGCCGTGCCAGTGGATGATCGTCGGATCGGGAAGATCGTTGCCGAGATCGAACGCCAGCACTTCGCCGCGCCGGGTGCGAATCGTCGGCGACGGCAGGCTGCCATTGAACAGCCAGGCCGCGGCCGACTCCCCCTCCGCGATCGGCGCCACGCCTGGTGCCGCGAGCAGCGTTCGGCCCGCGCCGATCTCGGCCGGCCGCAGGAGTGGTGACCGCACCCGGTCGGCCGGTCCCGAGGGGTCGCCGCAACTGGTGATGAAAGGAAACCCTCCGCCCGCTGCGGCAGCCGCCGCTCCGGCCGTGAGCCGCACGAAGCGACGGCGTGAGAGCATCAGTGCACCCGGACGATGCCGGTCATCTGCGCATGGATCGAGCAGCGGTAGCGATAGGTGCCGCTGGCCGGAAAGGTGCGCGACTCCGACGCGTTCAGGAGCTCGCCGATGTCGCTCGGCGACCCCGCCGTCTCGAACTGGACGGTATGGTGGACGCTTTCGATCGTCCACGTGACGGTGCCACCCTCGCTCACATCGACCGTACCGGGCGTGAACACGAATCCGGGGGCCCGGACGGTGGCCGCAGCCGCGGCATCCCGGACGGTGACCGAGGTGATCGCCGAGGCGCTGCCGCCGTCGTGCGTCACCGTCGCGGTGATCTGCGTCGTGCCGGCCGCGACGGCAGTGACGACGCCTGCGTTGCTGACGGTCGCGATTGCGCTGTTCCCGGTCGCGTAGGTGGTCGTGCCTCCTGCCAGCGGCTCGCCATCGCCGTCTTTCGCGACGACCTCGAGCTCGATCGTGTTACCCGGCGCGAGGGAGAAGAGCTCGGCGGCAGTGGGCGTCACTTCGACGGTGAATTCATCGTTGGGACCCTCGCTCCCGCCGCACGCGGCGGCGAAGCACAAGCCGAGGGCCAGAAGGCGGCGGTGTATCGTGCGCATGACGTATCTCACTGGTTGGAGTGAATCACCCCGTCGGGGCGACCGAGGTCTGCTGATGCTTGATGATGCGCCACTCGCCCTCGCGCTTGAGGAGGATGTTCTTCTCGAGCACGCGCAACGTCCCGGGCTGCCATGGCACGATGCCGGGAGGCGGCGCGGCGAACCCTGTGACGCGGGCGTCGATGTCGAGCACGGCGATCGTCCCGGTCAGGAACGTGAGGCTGCGGATCGTTGACTGTCGGACTGATCCTGCGATCGGGGAAACCGTGAGGATCGCGGTATAGATCGCGGTGATGATGGCGGGATTGGTCTGAATCACCCCCGCCGGGCTGATCCATTCGGCACCCGCGTACTGGGCCGCGTAAGTGACGGGGTCCTGGTTCGTCCACGCTTCGTCGAACGTGGCGACGATCGCCTCGATGGCAGCGACATCCCGCGCGCTGCCGGCGGCCGCGAAGACCGGGGCGCTCGCCGCGGGATCGGGACCGCCCGCTGCCGGCGCGGTGACATTTTCGCCGCATGCGGCAAGTGACAGTGGGACAACGAGAAAGACCGATCTGAGCTGGAATCTGGACACCGTTCGCCTCCGGGTTACCTTGAGTCGAGAGCCTCTATCCGGTTAGCGGAATCCGGCTTCGAAACGGCTCATTTCCCCAGGCTCATCCCGTGACGGCGCCCTCCACTGCGGACATCACCGGACTCCTTCGCCGCTGGAGCGGTGGGGATTCCCGCGCGCTCGATCAGCTCATTCCCATCGTCTACCAGAACCTCCGCCGGCTGGCGCACCGCAGGCTGCGGGCGGAGCCCGGGTGCTCGCTCGACACGACCGGACTCGTGCACGAGGCCTACCTCAAGCTCATCACCGGGGCCGAGCCCGACCTTCGGGACCGGGGTCATTTCCTCGCCGTCGCCTCTCGCGTCATGCGGAACGTGCTCGTCGATCATGCGCGAGCGCGGAAGGCCGCCAAGCGGGGCGGCGGTGTCGCGGCCGAAGCGCTCGACGATCCGCTCGCCTGGATTCCCGATCGGGACCTCGAGCTCTACGCCGACATGGATGCCGCCCTGGCCCGTCTCGAGCAGATGGATCCCCGACAGAGCCGCATCCTGGAACAGCGCTATTTCGGAGGGTTGTCGCTCGACGAGACGGCCGATGCGCTCGGGGTCTCGCTCGCGACCGTCAAGCGGGAGCTGAGATCGGCGCGCGCCTGGCTCGCGGCGGAGCTGGGCGCCCGGCGCACGGCATGACGACGTCCGGGATGAATGCGGAGCGATGGCGGGCGGTTCGCGAGCTCTTCGACGAGCTGGCCGACGCGAGCGCGGGCGTCCGCGCGTCCCGGCTCGCCGGCGTCGACGCGGAGGTGCGGGCCGAGGTGAGCGCGCTCCTCGACGCCGACACCGACGCGGAAGAGCGGCTCGAGCGGATGTTCCATTCCGGGCCGCCGGTACGGGATCCGCTCGGCCTGACCGGCCGGACGCTCTCCCATTTCGTCGTCGGCGAACCGCTCGGCGCCGGCGGGATGGGCGTCGTGTATGCGGCGACGGACACACAGCTCGGACGGACGGTGGCGCTCAAGGTGCCGTTACCCGAGCGGCACCTCGACACCTCCGGGCGGCAGCGGTTTCTCACCGAAGCGCGATCCGCCGGCGCACTCGATCACCCCAATCTCTGCAGCATCCACGAGGTGGGTGAGGCCGAAGACGGCCTGCTCTTCCTCGCCATGCCGCTCTACCGCGGCGAGACTCTTCGCGCACGTCTCGAGCGGTCGGGCGCGCTTCCCGTGTCGCAGGCGGTCGAGATCGCGCGGCAGGTGGCGCGCGGGCTCTCGGCCGCGCATGCCGCCGGCATCGTTCATCGCGACCTGAAGCCGGCGAATGTGATGCTCCTCCCGGACGGCCTCGTGAAGGTGCTCGACTTCGGTCTGGCGAAGGCTCGCGAGGGGAGCATCTCGGCAACCGGCTCGATGCTCGGCACCGCGGCCTACATGGCGCCCGAGCAGATCCGGAGCGATCCGGTCGACGGTCGCACCGACCTCTGGGCGCTGGGCGTGGTCCTGTATGAGATGGTGACCGGCCGGAAGCCGTTCCGCGGCGAGCACGAGGCGTCGCTCGCCCACGCCATCTTCCACGACGAGCCCGCCGCCCCATCGGCGGCGACCCGCGACGTGCCAGCCGCGCTCGAGCGCATCATTCTCGCGCTCCTCGCCAAGGATCCGGGGCGCCGGCCCGCGAGCGCCGTGGACGTCGAGCGGGAGCTCGCCGCCTTCGCGGCGGGAACGCCGGCACCTGTTCGCCGCCCGCCGTCACGTCGCGCCCCGCTCCTCGGAGCTGCCGCGGTGCTCGTCGCCCTCGCAGGGATCGGGTTCGCCACCCGCCGGCCGGATGCCCCGACAGCACGACCCGATGCCGATCTCGTCGCCATCGCCCGATTCGATGCCGCGGATCCGGGGCTCGAGTTCTGGCGGGAAGGGCTCGTGGACATCCTTGCCCGCGATCTCGATGGCGCGGGACCGCTCCGGACCGTGCCCCCTTCCGTGGTGCTCAGGCGTTGGGAGGGTCGCTCCGACCGCCCCTCGGCCGAAGCGCTCGGCGAGCGTACGCGGGCAGGGATCGTGGTGTTCGGAAACGTGGTGCGCCGCGGCGCGGATTCCATCGAGATCCGTGCGACGGTGCTCGACCGCACGCGCGATCGCGCCGAGCCGGACCTGGCGGTGGCCGGGACGGAAGACCGCATCGGCGAGCTCGCCGATTCGCTTGGCGTGCGCATCCTCCGCCTGCTTGGCCAGCGGCGCGCCATCGCCTCGGCCCGCCACATTTCGATCGGCGCGCGCTCGCTGCCGGCGCTCAAGGCATTCCTGCAGGGCGAGCAGTTCTATCGCCGGGGGGAAATGGACTCTGCGCTCGCGCACTACGATCGTGCGATCAGCGAGGACGGCACCTTCGCCCTCGCGCTCCGGCGCATGGCGTGGGGCCTGGGATCCGGGGCGAGAACGTCCGCGCGCTATGCGCCGAGCGGGGAGTACATCCGCCGCGCCGTCGTGAACAATCGCGGGCTTTCCCCGCGCGACAGCCTCCTGCTCTGGTCGGACTCCGTCGGCCAGCTGCCGCACAATGCGCCGACCCCCGATGCGCTGATCGGAAACCTCTATCGGGCGGTGAGCAGTCTCGAGGATCTGGCGCGGCGGTATCCCGAGGACCCGGCGATCTGGTACGAGCTCGGCGAGCGATATGCGCATACCCCGATGCCCGCGGGGGACGAGGTGCGCGCGCTCGCGGCATTCGACCGCGCGATCGCCCTGGACTCCGCCTTTGCGCCCGCCTACATGCATACGATCCGGCATGCGTTCCTGGTCGGCGGCCCGGCACTCGCCCGCCGGTACGCCGCGGCGTATGCAAGGCAGGGACTCCCGCGCGCCTATACGCCCGACGTTCACTTCGTGCTGCAGATCCTCGATTCGGGCATTGCCGCACCGGGCGTTCAGGAGTTCATCCGGACCGGCCACGCGAGCCGCCTGACCTGGGCAGCGCATGAGCATTTCCGGTGGGCGGTGGACAGCGAGGAGACCGCGATCGCGCTCTACCGCGAAGTCGCCGAGGGCGGGCACGACTTCGAGGGTACTGGCCGGCTCTGGGCCGACCCGTTGATGCGCCGCCAGCATCTGGCGCTCGCGCTCGCCTTTCGCGGCCATCTGCGTGAGGCCGTCGCGACAGGTGCGGAGCTGCTGCAGGATCCGGCCGCATCGCGATGGAGCTACACGTCCGATCCGTTTCCCGACCTCGCCTTCTTCGGCCGCCTCGATCCGGTCCTGATCCGTCGGACGCTCGAGCGCGCCTTCGAAGTCGACTGGACGCTCGACGGAAGCCCGATCGTTCCACCTCGTTACCTGACGGCGCTCCCGTGGTTGCTGCTCGTGAGGGACGAATCGATGTTGCGGCGCTTCGCTGCCCGCGGCAGGGCCATGGAGCGGACGGCGGCGGGATCCCTGGGAAAGGCGAGGGGCCGTTACTTCGGCGCTGCATCGGAGGGATATCTCGCGCTCGTGCGAGCAGATACGGCCGAGGCGATTCGCCGGTTCGAGGCCCTGCCGGATTCGCTGTGCATCGTCGCCGGCTGCTTCCTGGAGAAGCTCACGCTCGCGAGGCTCCACGCTGCCCGGGGGGACGACCGCAGAGCCGCGGCGATTCATGCACGCTGGGAGAAGGCGGGCGACGCGCGCCCGGTCCATGTCATCGCCGCACTGGAGCATGCGCGCATCGCCGAGCGCCTCGGGGACCGCCCGACAGCGGGGAGGCAGTACCGATTCGTGGTCGAGGCGTGGCGGCGGGCCGATCCCGAGCTGGCCGGTGCGGTCGATGAAGCAAGGGAAGGACTGCGGCGCGTGGAAGGAAGTGGAGCCGCGCAATAGCGACGCGGGTCACTCCGGCAGCAGCGTCACCGGAACGTTCGTCGTCTCGACGCCGCAGGCATCGCCGGTGACGCGGATGCCTTCGATCTCAGCGAGGTGGTAGCCGGGCTTCGTGACGGTCAGCCGGTACGTGCCCGGTTCGTGCACGCCGGTGAAGACGAGGTCGTCCCTCCGCTGGAGCACTTCAGTGTCGTCGCCGCGGTGCGCCTGGGCCGTCGCCCCGTCCGCGGCCGGCACGCCACCCAGCGTCCGTACCTCGGCTTCGATTCCATGACTCGGCAGCAGGATGCAGGGCTCCGTGCTGCAGGCGGCAAGCAGCGACGCGGACATGGCGATTGCCGCCGCAGTGTGATTAGGCACATCCCCTCACGCGCGGATTTCCCTCAGGGACGCCCGGTTCCTCCGCGCTTGCACGCCCGGCGCGCCGCCTGCGCCGGATCTCAGTTCACCAGCTTCGACTCGACGTAGTAGTCGGGATCGACGAGCAGCTCGCCCGCCCGTTCCAGGCGAAGCGACTGCCACGCCGATGTCGGGCGGAGGGTCTCCGCCGCACCACCGGGAAGCGCCACCTCGACCGGCATGTCGAATCCCGGAACGACGCGCGCCCAGCGGTACTGGAGCGTCGATCCCCGCGTCCGATACTCGAGGAGCGGGATCTCCGTCCGCGTGAGATACTGCTCGAAGACCTTCGAGAGGTCCGTTCCGGCGTGCCGGCTGATGTACTCCTGCACCTGTCGTCCGGTGACGATCGCGTGTCGGAACTCCGCGTTGAGGCCGCGCAGGATGCCCCGCCACTTCTCATCGTCACCGACGATCTGGCGGATGGTGTGCAGCATGTTCCCGCCCTTCGGGTACATGTCGCCCGAGCCCTGGGCATTGACTCCATAGGCGCCCGGAACGATCGGCTCCTCGTTGGCGATCAGGCGGCGCGTCCCGATCACGTAACGCGCCCCGGCATCCTTCCCGAAGAGGCACTCGGTATAGAGGTTCTCCGCATAGTTGGCGAAGCTCTCGTGGACCCACATGTCGGCGAGGTCGGCGGTCGTGAGGTTGTTGCCCCACCACTCGTGCGCGGTCTCGTGCACGATGATGAAGTCCCACTGCATGCCGAGCCCGGTTCCCGAGCCGTCACGGCCCTGATACCCGTTGGCGTACCCGTTGCCGTACGCGACGGCGCTCTGGTGCTCCATCCCGTTGTTGGAGACTTCAATGAGCTTGTAGCCGTCTTCGTAGAATGGGTACGGGCCGAACCAGTGCTCGAAGCACGCGAGCGTGGTGCGCGCCTGCGGGAACTGGCGCCGCGACGCCTCGAGGTTGTAATCGAGCGGCCAGAAGTCGAGGGTCAGCGTGCCGCGCTCGCCGTCGTACAGCTCGCTCCAGTGGGCATAATGCCCCGCGGCAACCGCAATCGCATAGTTGTTGATCGGGTTGCCCACGAACCATTCGTAGGTCGTCGTCCCGTCGCCGTTCTCGCTGATGCGGCGCAGCCTCCCGTTCGAGACGTTGACGAGCGGCTTCGGCACGGTGATCGCAATGCGCTGACTGTCCGGCTCGTCCGCCTGCGTGTCCTTGTTCGGCCACCAGACACTCGCGCCCATTCCCTGATCGGTCGTGACGACCCAGGGCCGGCCGAGGCTGTCGGTCTTCCACGAGAAGCCGCCTTCCCACGGCGGGCGCTTCGCGATCTGGGGCCGGCCATGGTAGTAAACGGTGACGGCATAGTATCCGCCCCGGGTCTGCGGAACCGCGGGGGTCGCGAAGAACGCGTTGCCCTCCCGACGAATCTCCAGGCGCTTCCCGTCCTGGACCACGCTGTCTACCTCGAGCGGAGTCATCAGGTCGAACTGCAGCTCGTCCGGTCGAGCGGGCGGTTGGCCCGGGCGAGTCGTGCGGCCTCGCGCCGTGCCGGACGCGGCGCCGGGAACGAAGTACACGATGGTATTGTGGCCGTGGATCGTGCTGTCCGACGGATCGATGGTTGCGTGCAGGTCGTAGAACGTCACGTCCCACCACCGGCGCCCGGGCGTGTCGTACGACCCGCGGAGCGTGTCCGCGCGCGTGTAGGCGCGGGGCGTCTGGGCCGCGGCAGGAATGGCCGCCACGGCCAGGAGGATCAGCGAAGCGGCGAAGCGCATCGGGTGTTCGTTCCAGTGATGGGATCGATCGCGGAGGTCCGGTTTCCCGGAGACGCGGTCGCGACTCGGCGGCCAGCGCGTCGAACACGCTGGCCGCTTGCGATCCCGGAAGATGCGGCGGCCTGGGACCCGTCGCGAGGGCAACCCTGCCAGCCGTTTCAGAACGCGATGACTGCGCCCACACCCACGGTGATGTACGTGAGCGTCGCATCCTGCGTCCCGAGCCCCATGTCGATCTCGCGGCCGAGCATGCGAACCCGGACGCCGGGAGCGAGGGCGATCCGATCGGTGAGCGGCCAGCTCACGCCCGCGCCTGCCTCCCAGCCCAGCCCATGTTCCGAGTCGCCCGCCGATTCGCCCGCCTCGTCCTCGAGCTCGACATGCGCGAGCAGCCCCCCGGCCCGAACCCACCACGCCGGCGACGGCTCGCCCGCTGCACGCAAGGCGCCGAGGGGATGCTCGAAGCGAACCCCGAAGGTGTAGCCGGTCTGCTCCACGTCGAGCTCATCCGGAGCGAGCTCGGCGGAGAAGTGGTGCCATTCCCATCCGGCATAGGCCGAGAACCGCGGCTGGAAGCGATAACGGACGTTGGCACCGAACCCGAATCCGGTCCCGAGCTCGGCGTTGCCGAAATCCTGTACCGGGATCGCGGCGCCCGCGCCGATCTCGAGCGAGAAAGGCGACTGGCCCGCGGCCGCCGCAGGCACGAGCAGGAGGGCGGCAGCGAACAGCAATGGTGTGCGCATCGAGTGCTCCTTCCGGGCGGTGTGATGGGGCCGTCGCGCGGCCCGATCCAAGTTACCTGCCGGCGATGAGGGGAAAAAGAAGGAGGCATGAAGAGCACCTCACGATGGCTGTCCCGGTGTCCGGTACTGGGAATCGGCCATCCCTCGTCCGAACACCGCCGGGTCTGGCCTGCCGGACGACGAGCGCGCGCAAACCCTGCAACGGCAACCGATTGACCGGCACGCCGTGCGTGGCACGAAACCTTCCTTGGGTATGCGCGATTCGCCGCCGGATCCGCGCGCGGCGTCATCCCGATCCAGGAGTCCGGTGTCGCCATGGCCGTGCCCCACCTTGCTCTCGTTCCGCAGGACGGAACGCTTCAATCGCTGTCCGAGAAATCCGGCCCCGAGCGTCGCGAGGTCGAAGCCGCGCTTCGTCCACACTATACGATCATCGATCTCCTCGGCGGCGGCGGCATGAGCCGGGTCTATCTCGCGCGTGAGCGCGGGCTCGATCGGCTCGTCGCAGTGAAGGTGCTGCTCCCCGAGCTGCGGGACCGGCGGGAGGATCGCGAGCGGTTCCGCCGGGAGGCGCGCGTGCTCGCCGCCCTGCGACACCCCGGAATCATGCCGGTCTTTACGCTCGGCGAGGCGGCGGGAATCCCGTTCTTTGCGATGCCGTACATCCCGGGCCCCTGCCTCGCGCGCCGCCTCGCCAGTGGCGGGCGTTTCACCGAGCGGGAGGCCTGCGCGATCCTCGCCGATCTCGCGGATGCCGTGGCCGCTTCGCATCGGGCGGGCGTGGTGCATCGCGACATCAAGCCGGAAAACGTGCTGCTCGAAAACGGCCGTCCGATCCTCGCGGACTTCGGGATCGCGACGCTCCACAGCTCCGATCAGTCCCGCTCCGAGATGACGCGCGCATTCGGGACGATCGGATGCATGGCGCCTGAGCAGCTGCTCGGGCACGTCGAAAGCGACGAGCGGAGCGACATCTATTCGATCGGCGTTCTCGCCTTCCACCTCCTGACCGGCCGGCCCCCGTTCGCGGGAAGCGCCGTCCGGGAGGTGGCCGCACAGCACATTGCGCGGCCGGCGCCCCGGGTGAGCGTCTTCCGTCCCGGTGTTTCCCTGCTGCTCGACGATCTGATTCTCCGGTGCATGGCGAAGGATCCCGCCGCCCGCTGGCCGTCCGCCGCTTCCCTGCGCGATGCGGTGCTCGACGTCGCGGCGCACGGCGATGCACGCACCGCCGGCACCTGGCGCTCGAAGCTCTCGCGGCTCCGCCGCCGCTCACGGACTGTTCGGAAATGGGATTAGCGAGTCCCGATGTCGCACACGACGACCGGGCCGCGACCGGCGACCGAGTCCGCAACCGGCGCAGTGCCAGCGAGTTGCCGAACGGCGGCACGTGGCACGAATCCTTCCTTGTGAGGAACGGACCGGAATCGCCGGAACGCGCCCGAATCAAGGATCGCATGGACATCGTTCGCCAGCCCGTCAACAGGAAGCGCCGCCGCCTCATCTACGGTGGGGCGGCGCTCGCCGGCATCGCCGCGGTCACGGCCGGACTGACCGCTCTCGACCCGGCGGCGCCGACCGTGGAACGCGGTTCGGCGTGGATCGACACCGTCGAGGCCGGTCCGCTGGTGCTGCAGGTGCGGGGGCCGGGCACGCTCGTTCCCGAGCAGACGCGCTGGGTCACGGCGGTGACGGCCGGGCGCGTGGAGCGCCGCCTCGTCGAGCCGGGCCAGACCGTGACGCCCGAGACGGTGCTCCTGGTGCTGAGCAATCCCGATGTTCAGCTCGAAGCACTCGAGAGCGAGCGCCAGCTGACGGCCGCGCAGGCCGAGCGGATGAACCTCCAGGTGCAGCTCGAGTCGCAGCGGCTCAACCAGGAAGCCATCGTCGCGGAGGCGCGTTCGGCGTTCGAGGAAGCACGGCGGAACGCGCGCGCCGCCGATTCGCTGGTGGCGGCCGAGATGATCCCGCGGATGGAAGCGGAGCGGCTGCGGGGACAGCTCGCTGAGACCGAGACCCGGTTCCGCACCGAAGAGGGGCGCCTCAAGCTCTATTCGCAGGTGATCGACAGCCAGGTCGACATGCAGCGCGCGCAGGTGACGCGCATGCGCGCCGTGCACGAGTTCCAGCGGGACCGGGTGCGCTCCATGGAAGTCACCGCCGGGGCGCACGGCGTCGTGCAGGAGCTGCCGCTGGAAGTGGGGCAGTGGGCCCAGTCCGGCGCCACGCTCGCGCGGGTGGTGCAGCCGGGGCGGCTCAAGGCGGTGCTCCGGATCCCCGAGACGCCGGCGCGGGACGTGGTGCTCGGCCAGACCGCCGCGATCGATACTCGCAACGGGATCATCCCCGGCCGGGTCTCGCGCATCGATCCCGCGTCGGTGAGCGGGACGGTCACCGTGGACGTGGCGCTCACCGGCGAGCTGCCCCGCGGCGCGCGGCCGGATCTCACGGTGGACGGCACGATCGAAGTCGACCGCGTGGACAGCACGCTCTCGATCAGCCGCCCCGCCTATGGGCAGGGCAACAGCTCCACCGATCTCTTCCGCCTCACGCCCGATGGGAAGTACGCCGAGCGCGTGACGGTCCGCCTCGGCCGCAGCTCGGTCAATGCCGTCGAGATCCTCGGCGGCCTGCAGGCCGGAGACCGCGTGATCATCTCGGACATGTCCCGCTACGGCGACGTGAACCGCGTTCGTCTCGATTAGCAGCCAACCACGAGGAGCCCGCACGCACATGACGACCGACGGTCAGCCGCTCATCCGCCTCGAAGGCATCCGCAAGGTGTTCTACACCGAGGAGGTCGAGACCCACGCCCTCTCCGACATCCATCTCGAGATCGCGCAGGGCGAGTACATCGCCATCGCCGGACCGTCCGGCTGCGGCAAGACGACGCTGCTGTCGATCCTTGGCCTCCTCGACTCGCCGACCGAAGGAAAGTACGAGCTCGCCGGCGAACCGGTCGCCACGCTCGCTCCGGGGGACCGCGCGCGCGTCCGGAACCGGCAGATCGGATTCATCTTCCAGGCGTTCAACCTGATCGGCGATCTCACCGTGCAGGAAAACGTCGAGCTCCCGCTCACCTATCGGGGCATGAGTGCCGACGAGCGGACGCGGCGCGTCAAGGACGCGCTCGAGCGGGTCGGCATGGCGCACCGGATGCGCCACTATCCCTCGCAGCTCTCGGGCGGCCAGCAGCAGCGCGTCGCCGTCGCGCGCGCCGTGGCGGGCGACCCGGCGATCCTCCTCGCCGACGAGCCGACCGGGAACCTGGACTCGGTGAACGGCGAGGCCGTGATGGAGCTCCTTC
>JAICNA010000128.1 GCA_025928955.1 Gemmatimonadales bacterium
GCCGTGGCCGGCCGGCCCGTCACCGCAGCGTCCCAGGCCATCGACGTGGTGCATCGGGACGTTTCGCCCGACTACTTCCGGACGCTGCGGGTGCCGCTCCGCCGGGGCCGCCCCTTCACCGGCGCCGACCGCGCCGACGCTCCGCCGGTCGTCATCGTCAACGAGACGCTCGCCCGTGCCTGGTTCCCGGCAGAAGACCCGATCGGCCAGCGAGTGTCGTTCGACCGCGCGCCCGACTCGACCTCGAGCTGGTTCACGATCGTCGGCGTCGTCGGCGACGAGCATCAGGTATCGCCGGCCGAAGCCCCGAAAATGGAGGTCTTCCGCCCAGCGCAGCAGGAGGACAGCCGAGGCATGGTCCTCGTCGCGCGCACCGGCGGAGATCCTGCGGCGGCGGCGCCGGCCATTCACCGCCTCGTCGCCGCGCTGGATCCGGGGCTCGCGATCCGCTCGACCGAGACGCTGGATGACGTCGCTGCGCGCGCGGTGGCGCTGCAGCGCTTTCTGATGACGCTGCTCGTCGTGTTCGCCGTCGTCGGCGTGACCCTCGCGGTGGTCGGGGTGTACGGGGTGCTCGCGCAGATCGTCCGGCAGCGGACGCGCGAGCTCGGCATCCGCATTGCCCTCGGCGCAGGACGCGGCGACGTCCAGTGGCTCGTGGTGCGGCACGGCCTTGCCCTCGCCGCCGCCGGCATCGCCATCGGAACGGCCGTCGCCGTCGTCGCCACGCGCGCCGTGCGGGGCCTGCTCTTCGGAGTGCCGGCCGCCGATCCGGTGACGTTTGCCGCGGCCGTGGCGGTCCTCGCGCTGACGGTCCTCGCGGCGTCGTGGATCCCGGCGCAGCGAGCGAGCCGCGCCGACCCGGCAATCGCGCTTCGCGCCGAGTGACGCCGGAATACCGCGCTCGTTCGGGGAGGATGACCCGGCCACCGTCGACAGGCGGATCGGGGCGACCTCGATCGTTCCCTCGTCGCAGCGGCCGTCGGCGCTGGCGGGAATGCCTTGCGGATACAGCCCGGCGTAGCCCGACGGCGATCGGAGCGCCGGAGGAAGCAGCCGATGGGCAGCAGCAAGGCCGGCCGGACGACGTAGGCGTGACCTCGGCGACCCGAGGCGAACCAACCGGACGGACACCGGTTTGCACGCCTGATGTGTACGGTCGGTGGGGTCAAGCCGACGCCAAGCCGGCGTCCAACGGCGATCAGTTTCCCAGCAGCAGCTGAGCGACGAATACGTCCAGCAGCAGGATCAGCACCGAGCTCGCGACGACCGCCGTCGTGGTGGCGCGCCCCACGCCTTCGGCGCCCTGACGCGTATTGAAGCCCATGTAACAGGGAATGATGGTAATCGCGGCCGCGAAGCAGAGGGATTTGATGATCGAATAGTAGCCGTCGAGCGGCCGGTAGAAGTGCTGGGCCCCATAGATGAAATCGGCATCACTCACCGGGAGGACGGCCTTGACCGAGATCCATCCGGCGGCAATGCCGGTGAGGTTCGCGAATACGGTGAGGACCGGAATCATGATCATCCCGGCGATGACGCGCGGCACCACGAGATGCGACGCCGGCGAGCGCCCGAGCGACTCGAGGGCATCGATCTGCTCGGTGATGCGCATGGTGCCGAGCTCCGCCGCATATCGCGCACCGATCCGGCCTGCAAGGATGAGCGCGGTGAGCACCGGACCGAGCTCGAGCAGGATCATCGAAACGACGATGGTACCGACGAAGTAAAGGGGCATTGCGGGGTTGTACTGGTACCCCGTCTGCATCGCGGTTACGGCTCCTGCGAACGCCGCGATGAACATCACGATGAAGAGGCTGCCCGTGCCGATGCGCACGGCCTCAGTCACCATCCGCGGCCACCAGATGCGCACCTCGACCAGCCCCCGTGATGCGTCGGCCACGAAGAGCGCGAGCCGGCCGACGTGGGCGAATGCGCCGATGACGTACCGGCCGCTGGTGATGACCGGCCCAGGCAGCGACGCCCCGCTCGATGGGCGGGGCGTCGTCGCGGTGCCGGGAGCCACCGGGGGCGGCGCGATTGCAGCTACGCGGCGGTGCAGATCCTGCCGCGCAGGTCGACGGTGAGCGTGCCCTCCGGCGGGGCGAAGCCGGTAATCGTGATGATGCCGCGATTCCGGAGCTGCCCGTATGCGCCTGCGAAGGTTCCCGTGCCACCCACGATCGTCAGGACGTCGCTCACGCGGCAGGCGGTAGCGTCTCGTCCTGACGGCGCGCAGACGGCGCGATCCGCCGTCTGGATCATCCCGTCGGCGGTCTCGATGAAGTGGATCAGCGTATAGTGCACCGCCCCCTGGCCGGACGGGGTCTCGGACGTCAGGATCGATCCGAAGGTTCCGGTGTACGGGCCGAAGCTCACTTCCTCGTCGGGCACCCCACCAAACCCGAGTGCGCCGCCTCCGCCCGGATACGCCCAGAGTCCGAGCGTGGCGTCTCCCTTGAATGCGACGTTGACACAGTTCCCGGACGATTGACCGAGCGAGGCGGACAGGCGCTCCGGCGCAGCCGGCGATTCCGCGCACGCGGCAAGGCCGACCAGAACGAGTGCCACCCCCACAAGTGGGCGCATGGTGGTCATGGTGGATTGGCTCCGGCTGTTTCGGGAAATCGGGAAGTCGGACGTTCGAGGTTACGGCCCGGTACCGGCCCCGTCAATGAGCGAGCGTCAGGCTCACCCGCGTTTCGACCGGTTGCTTTGCCATACATCGCCACCGGCGGCGATTTCCTCCATGCTCCGCCCCGTGGTTACCGACGTCGTTGCTCGCGCGTCGTCCTCCGCTCCCTCCTCGGCGAACGCGTCCCGGTGCTTGATCAGGAGCCACTGTGCCTTCCCGCGGTCATCGCGACGGGTGCGGACGAGGACCCATGAGCCCTTGAGACGCTCGCCGTGGAGAATGAACTTGAAGTCGCCCTTCGCGTAGGCGGCACGAAGCGCGGCGAGCGGATCGCCCGGCATGGTGCCACCATACTCGTAGGTGCCTCGGTCCCAGAGCATCACTGTGCCCCCGCCGTACTCCCCTTCCGGTATCGTCCCTTCGAACGTGTTGTACTCGATCGGATGATCCTCGACCTCCATCGCGAGTCGCTTGACGGCCGGATCGAGACTCGGGCCTTTCGGGACCGCCCAGCTCTTCATGACGCCGTCGAGCTCGAGCCGGAGGTCGTAGTGCAGGCGGCTCGCGTCGTGCTTCTGGATCACGAACCGGAGCTTCTTCGACGCGGGTGCCCTGCCGCCGCGGGGCTCCGGCGTCCGCGTGAAGTCCCGCTTCGCCGCGTACTCCGCCAGGGTCTTCGCCCCGCGCCGGGCCGAGGGCCGCTGCGCGCCCGATTTCCTCGCTGCTGGTTTCTTCGCCGCCGATTTCGGGGCGGGTTTCGCAGACTTCTTGGCAGGCACGACGCCTCCTCACGGGTGACGACGGAACCTACTCGGCGCCGCGAGACCGCGGCGTGAGGCGCCTCACGCCGGCCCCCTCGGCGACCGTGAGCAATCCTTCACCCCAGCGTCATCTCGACTTCAGGTCACCACCCCCAGATTCCGGGCGCATCCCGCTGGGAATGCACGGCCCGCAACGAGGAACCGGTCATGAGAACAACGATGGTTGGGTTCGCGATGGTGCTTCTGCTCGGCGCAACGGCGTCGGGCGCCCATGGGCAGCAGATTCGAGGCCTGGTTGGCGCAGGGATTTCCGTCCCGGTGGGCAGTCTCGGCGATGAAGCGGAGGGAGCTGCGAAATCGGGAGGCATCCATGCACTTGCCGGCGTGGAATGGATGCCGATGGGCAGCCGCTTCGGCATGCGACTCGACGGCGGGTACCAGCAGTTCTGCACCACGCTGTGCGACGATGCCGAGGGCAACCTGGACGTCAAGTACCAGATCATCCATGGCAGCGTCAGCGGCCTCGCGGAGTTTGCCGCCGATCCGGACGGCCGTCTCCGCCCGTACGTCCTCGCAGGCGTGGGGATCTACAACTACAAGCTGCGCGGCGACGACGTGGATGAGTTCACGGGAGGTATCGATCTCGAGGAGACCGACTTCGGTGTCAGCGGCGGGCTCGGGATCACCATGAAGCTCGGCGGCGCCGGTATCTTCCTCGAAGGGCGCTTTCACAACGTCTTCGCCGAGGATGAGAGCCTCCAGTATCTGCCGATCGTCCTGGGCGTCCGCTTCGGCGGCTGACCTCGGCGTTCGGCGCGAACGGGCCCCGCTCCTCTGCGGGGCCCGTTCTGTTACGGCTCAGATCGCGAGTCCGATGCCGAATCCCGCCGCGAAACCGATCGATCCCAGCAGCAGGTAGCCCTTCCACGTACAGGTCGAGATCCGATCCGACGCCGAATCGTCGGCAATGGTCGAGATCGCCGTACAGACCACGGCCCCGGCTGCCGCCCCGATGACACCCCCGATCAACGCGTTCCGGATCCGGCGGGGGCGCTCGAGAGGGACAGGTATCACTCCCGGGTGGATCGCATGCGTCGTCGAGTCGGCCCCCCAGGAAGTGCCGGCGGGATTGCCCGGCAGCAGCGACGCACGCGGTCCCTGCGCGGAAGCGCTGGACGCGACGAGCAGCAGGCAGACAATGAGCATGGCTCTTGGCATTGTGGTCTCCGGCGGTAACCTGACGAATGATGGTTCGACAGCGTCCCCCTGGCGTGACCTGCTCGGCGGCGCCGCGCGCCCCGCTGCCCCGACTGGACAGAACGCAGCCCGCGCCCTACCTTCCCCTCAATCGTTCAGGGGAAGCTTGTGACCGACGACCTCGACCTGCTTCAGGGTACGCTCGACCTCCTGGTGCTCAAGGCGCTCACCTGGGGGCCATCGCATGGCTACGCGGTGGCGCGCTGGGTGGCCCAGGCAACCGATGCCGACCTGGAGATCCAGGAAGGCGCCTTGTACACCGCGCTCCATCGCATGGAGAAGCGCGGCTGGCTCGACTCCGAGTGGGGCCTCTCCGAGAACAATCGACGCGCGAAGTATTACGAACTCACCCCCGCGGGGCGACGCCAGCTGCGGGCGCAGACCGAGCGCTGGACTCGCTACGCCCGCGCGGTCTTCAAGGTGCTCGAAACGGCGTAGAGGATCATCCCATGGAACGCCATGCCGCATTCCGTCGCCTGTTCCGTTTCGACCGCGGCGCGGACGACGTCGAGCGGGACGTGAAGGCGGAGCTGGAATTTCACCTCGAGATGGCAGCCCAGGAACTCGCTGCCACTGGGATGTCGCCCGCCGACGCGCGCCGCGAAGCCGAACGTCGCTTCGGAAGCATCGATCGGACTCGCGAGGAGCTCGCCGCCCTCGGTCGCTCGCGTGCCGTGCACGCGCGTCGCGTGGAATGGGGCTCGGCAGTTGCCCAGGACCTGCGATACGCCCTTCGAGGACTGCGACGCCGGCCCGGCTTCACGCTGGGCGTGATGCTCACGCTGGGCCTCGGCATCGGCGCCAATGCGACGATGTTCGGCATCGTCGACCGGCTCCTCTTCCGCCCGCCCGCATACCTGGATGATCCTCGCCTGGTGCATCGGATCTACTTCATCCGCACCTTCGACGGCGTGGACCGCGCGACGAGCAACACCAGTTATCGGCGCTACCAGGATATCCGCGGATCGGTGCGCTCGTTTTCCGAGATCGCAGGGTTCTGGCGCGCCGAGCTCGCCGTGGGGACCGGCGAAGCGGCCCGTGAGGTGAACGTCGCCACCGTGTCGCCGGAGTTCTGGCGGATCTTCGATGCCCCACCGTACCAGGGGCGGTACTTCGGGAGCGACGAGGACCGGCTCCCCGCCGGTGCGCCGGTCGCGGTGCTCGGGTACGAGTACTGGCAGTCCGCCTTCGGCGGGCAGGACGTCGTCGGCTCGCCGATCCGCATCGGGCAGCGCGACTATACCGTGATCGGCATCGCGCCGCAGGGCTTTCATGCCGTCTGGATGACCCCGTCCGCGGCCTTCATTCCGCTGAGCGCGGGCGGCGCCGAGCTGAGCGCCGGTGGTGGACCGAGCTTCGACGGCGAATACGGCTTCTCCTGGATGGAGCTCCTCGTGCGCCGAAGGGCGGGCGTGTCCGCGGAGGCCGCGAGCGCCGATCTCACGCGAGCGTATCTCGCCAGCTATGCCGCACAGCGCGCCGAGCGACCACAGCTCGAGCCACCGGAGACGGTTCGCCCGCGGGCGCTCGCGACCTCGATCCTGCGGGAGCGCGGCCCGAATCAGACCACCGTCGCCAAGGTGGCGATGTGGCTCATCGGCGTGTCACTCATCGTCCTCATCATCGCCTGCGCGAACGTCGGCAATCTCCTCCTGGCGCGCGCGCTCGGCCGCCGGCGCGAGATTGCCGTGCGGCTCGCGCTGGGCGTCAGCCGCGGCCGCCTCCTCGGGCAGCTCCTCCTGGAGAGCATTCTGCTTGCGACGCTGGGCGGCGCCGCCGGCCTGCTGCTCGCGCAATGGGGCGGCGAGCTGATCCGACGAACCCTCCTGCCCGACGTTTCGTGGTCGGACTCGGTCTTCGACCTCCGCGTGCTGGCCTTCACCGGGCTCGCGGCGCTCGGCGCGGGTGTGATGGCGGGCCTCGCCCCGATCCTTCAGGCCCGCCGCGCCGATGTCACGGGCGCCCTCAAGGCGTGGGCGCGGGAAGGGACGTGGCAACGATCCCGCACGCGGTCCGGTCTTCTGGTGCTCCAATGCGGGCTGTCGGTGGTGCTGCTGGTCGGCGCGGCGCTATTCGTGCGGAGCTTCCGGAACGTCAGTGAGGTCCGGCTCGGGTACGAGCCCGATCGCATCCTCTATGTCTCCACGCAGCTGCGCGGGGAGGCGCAGAGCGACGAGGAGCTCGACCTCCTGAAGGAGCGTCTCCGTGACGGGGCGAGCGGGATTCCGGGGGTCGAAAGCGCGTCGCGGACCCTCACGGTGCCGTTCTTCCAGTCGGTCGACATGCCGATCTTCGTGGCCGGCATCGACTCGGTCGATCGGCTTGGCATCTTCACGCAACAGGCTGCGTCGCCGCAGTACTTCTCGACGATGGGCACGCGGATCCTTCGCGGACGCGGGATCACGAGCGACGATCGCCGCGGGGCTCCGCCGGTCATGGTGGTGAGCGCGGCGATGGCCGACGCCCTCTGGCCGCGTGCCGATGCGATCGGCAAGTGCGTCAAGGTGGGCGCGGATACGATGCCGTGCGCAACGGTGGTCGGCGTCGCGGAGGACATCAAGCGCGAGAGCTTCACCGACGACGCGGGGCTCCTCTACTATCTGCCGATGGCCCAGTACCCACCCGGCGCCGGAGGCCTCTTCGTCCGGACGCGTGGACCGGCAGCTGATCAGGTCGAGACGATCCGGCACGGGCATCTTGCCGCCGCCGATACCTCGACCGGCCTCCTCCTGGTGCTGACCGATGGCGAGGCCCGCGGCGCCGAGCTCGTCGACCGCTCGCTGGCCGTCCTGCGCTCGGCCGCCGCGCTCGGCATGCCGGCCGCGGCGATCGTGGCCGCCGACCTGGGCGACGACCTGCCGCTGGAGCTCACCCCGGCCGGCCGCACCGCGGTGCCGGTCGTGCGCGACCTGCCGCGGGTGGTGGGCGCAGCGCTCGGCGCGGCGATCCCGCTCCAGCTCCTCACCGAGCGGCTGGCGCGGGCGCGCGGCGTGAACCCGGACACGCTCGGCCGCGAGGATCCCCGCCAGGCGGCCGCGGGAGACGCCTGAGTGGCGGGGAGATCCGCACCGACTTGCGATATGCGACGGTGGGTAGCGTTAAGCAGGTCGGGGCCCCGGATACGCCCCTCGGCCAGGCCAACCTGAGCGTGAGGATGCGCATCCGAGGCCCGGATCCAGCGCGCGGAGCGACGTAACGCGACGGGCAGGCGCATATCGCAAGTCGGGAGTCGTCGGCCCGCGGAATAACGGCCCGGGGCCACATCCTGGAAGCCGAGACAGCCACCCCGCGGCGCGTATGATCGAGGTGCCGTGAGCAGCCTGATCGAATGCGTCCCGAACTTCAGCGAGGGGCGTCGCCCCGAGGTGATCGAGGAGATCGTCCACGCCATCGGGCAGATCGACGGGGTGACCGTCCTCGACCACTCCCGCGACGAGACGCACAACCGCAGCGTGGTGACCTTCGCCGGCGAGGCGCAGTCGGTGGTGCGCGCGGCGACCGCCGCGGTGGGCCGCGCGCTCCAGCTCATCGACATGGAGCAGCACACGGGGGCCCATCCGCGCATCGGTGCGGTGGACGTCATGCCCTTCGTGCCGCTGGGCAATACCCGCATCGAGGAGTGCGTCGACCTCGCCCGTCGCTTCGGGGAGCAGGCCGCCAAGCTCTTCGACCTGCCCGTCTACCTCTACGGCGAGGCCGCCCTGCGCCCGGAGCGGCGCCGCCTGGCCGACGTGCGCCGCGGCCAGTACGAGGGGCTGAAGGCCGAGATCGGCACGAACCCGGATCGCGAGCCGGACTTCGGCCCGGCGCGGATCCACCCGCGCGGCGGGGCGATCGCGGTCGGGGCCCGCAAGCCGCTCATCGCCTTCAACGTGAACCTGGCCACCGAGGACC
>JAICNA010000135.1 GCA_025928955.1 Gemmatimonadales bacterium
CACGTGCGGGATATGCGGAGGCGGAAGAAGGTGAAGTAGGAGCGGTCGAAGAGCGGTCGAACAGCGGTCGAATAGCGGTCGGGAAGCGGTCGGAAGCGGTCGAATAGCGGTCCGGGGTCCTCCGCCGCGACCGCTCCTTGACCGCTTTTCGACCGCTCCTCGACCGCTTTTCTACCGCTCCTCGACCGCTCCTTACTTCACCTTCTTCCGCCTCCGCATATCCCGCACGTGCTTCGGCCGCAGGAAGAACCGGAGTGAGGCCGAGGCGGGGGCGATGCGGTCGGTGTCGAGGCCGAGGACGCCGCTCTTGGGGAAGTCGATCATGAGGCCGTCGGAGGTGCCGGTCAGCAGGAGCGACGCGAGCTCCTCCATCCAGGGCGAATGCCCGACGAGGGCCACGACCGAGACCCGGCCGAGTGCCTCGATGTCCTTCCGGAGCGTGTCGAGGTCGACGTCCCGTGCCAGCGCCTCGGAGGTCACCGGCTCGAGATCGAGCTCCATTTCCTCGATCATGAGCTCCGCGGTCTGCATCGCCCGGACCCAGGGGCTCGTGAGCACGGCCTCCGTGGTGCAATCGAGGCGGCCGAGGGCGCGGCTGATCTCCGAGTGGAATTCGCGGCCGAGGTTCGTGATCGGGCGAAGCGAGTCATCTGGCCACCGCTCCGGATCACGATCGGCGGCTCGGGCATGGCGGACGAGAAGGAGAAGCATAGGTCGCTGACGATGGACGGGAGAAAGGGGGCACGGCCGGTGTGGCCTGCCCCGCACACCCTCAGTGTCGCATCCCGCGCGCGCCCCTGCCGTGATGCGGCGCACGCGGACCTTCGGTGCCGGACTGCGGGCCGGTCAGCGCCTGCCCATCTCGACCACGATCGAATCGATGCGAGCGAGCGCCGCCCGGCCGCCGGCGATGTGGTGATTGGCCTGAACGGAGAAGGTGAGTCGCCGCCCGTCGGGAGCGTCGATGTAACCGGAGAGCGTGTTGACGCGCGAGATGCTTCCGGTCTTGGCCAGCACCCGCCCTTCGAGCGGCGTACCGACGAAACGCGTCCGCAGCGACCCGCGTTTTCCGCTCTGCGGCATGCCGGCGATGAACGTCTGGAATCGGGGATGGCGCCGCATGAACCGGAGGATCTGCGTGAACGCGAGCGGGCTCACGAGGTTCTCCGCCGCCAGCCCCGACCCGTCGAAGACGGCGAACTGCGCCGAATCCACGCCCACCGAGTCGATGAGGAATCGCCGCTCGACCCTGATGCCTTCCTGCCACGATCCCGCCTTGCCGAACTGCTTTCCGAGCTGCTTGAGGAGAATCTCCGCGTAGAGGTTCTGGCTCGTGTTGAGGATCGGGAAGATCCAGTCGCGGAGCGGCCGGCTCCGAACCTCGGCAAGGGGCGCCGTCGTGCGGGCATGTGCGTACGCCAGCGAGTCGGTGGTCGCGCGCGTCTCGCCGGTCACGGAGATGCCGGCCTCCGCGAGCAGGCTCCGCAAGGCCCGCGCGGCGAAGAGATTCGGATCGGGCACCGCGAAGTAGTCGGTCCCGCCCCGGTGCCCGAGGGCGACCGTCCCCTCCGCCCAGGCGTCCCAGGTGCCCGGGTGGCGCCAGATCCTGTCGCCGATGTCGGTCTCGCCCTCGGCCTCGACCGTCCGCGTCCGGTTCTCGAACCGGAAGCCGTGATAGTCCGGCCAGATGGACATCGTCGCGGGCGATCCGATCGCCGGACCCGGTGCCCACTTGATGTCCACGCTGTTGTCGTTGAGCGTGAGCCCGCTGACCGGCGCCGCGTACCACCAGAAGGTGTCGAACCAGTCCCACGCGGGATGCACCGTCGTCGTCTCGAAGTAGCTGCCGTCCCCGACGAGCGCGCCATCCACCGAGCGGATCCCCTTCGCCCGAAGCGCATCCACCAGCCGGCGGAGTGGTGCGGCCGGGTCGCGCTCGCACGCGCCCGGCGCCATCGTGTCGATCGCGTAGCAGCGCACGCCGAACGCCGGGTCGCCCCGCCCGTAGAGGACGAGATCGCCGCGGAGCACGCCATCCACCACCGGCCCGGTGCCGTAGATGCTCGTGTTGACCGTGAAGTCGGGCGGCAGGAGCGCCGCGGCCACCGCCGTCACCACGAGCTTGGTGTTGCTCGCCGGGATCATCATCCGGTCCGCATTCCGCCCATACAGGAGCCGCCCCCGCTCGTCCACCAGCGCGATGCCCCAGATGCTGTGGCGGAAGGGCTCGGCGTCGAGCAGCGCGTCGAGGCGGCGCGTCGATTGTGCGTGGAGGTCGGACGGTCGGACGGTCGGACAGTCGGACAGCGAAAGTGCAGCGAGGATAAGGAACGAGAGCGTCGCACGAAGGTGCACCCCCCGCGCCCCGCCCTGCCTTTGTCCGAGCGTCCCCCCGTCCGACCGTCCGACCTCAGTCATACGCCACCCGCGGATCCACTTTCGCATAGATGAGATCGGTGATCAGGTTGACCAGCACGAAGACGAAGCTGAGGAAGAGAATGCTGCCCTGCACGGCGGGGAGGTCGCGCTTTTCGATGGCGGTGAGCACGTAACGGCCGACGCCGGGCCAGGAGAAGATCGTCTCGGTGAGGATCGAGCCCGTGAGGTAGCTGCCGAAATCGAGGCCGAGCACCGTGACGATCGGGAGCAGCGCATTGCGGAGTGCGTGGGAGAGGATCACGGGACCTTCCTTGACGCCTTTCGCGCGCGCGGTCCGCACGAAGTCACTCCGCAGCACCTCCTGCATCGCCGCGCGCGTCATGCGCGAAAGAAAGGCCACCGAGCGCATGCCGAGCGTCACCGCCGGGAGCACGAGGAAGGCGAAGCCCCCGTAGCCCGAGGGCGGGAACCATCGCAGCGTGACCGCGAAGACGAGGATCAGGAGGAGGCCGACCCAGTACACCGGAAAGGAGACACCGGCATACGCCACGAGCGCCGAGGCGCGGTCGCCCCACGAGCCGGGCCGCCACGCGCCGTAGATCCCGATGGCGATGCCGAGCACGGCCGCGAAGAGCATCGCCGAGCCGGCGAGGCGGAGCGTGGCGGGGAACCGCTCGACGAGGTCCTGCACGATCGGGCGGCCGGTGATGTACGACTGGCCGAGGTCCCCCTGCACGACCTTGCCGAGATAGCGGCCGAACTGGAGCGGGAGGGGATCGTCGAGCCGGAGCTCCGCGCGGAGCCGGGCGATCGTCGCGGCATCCGCGCGCTCGCCGACCATCGCCTGCACGGGATCTCCGGGCGCCACGTAGAGCAGCAGGAACGTGACGATCAGCACGCCGAGCAGCGTGGGAACGAGCAGCGCGAGCCGGATCGCGAGGAAGCGGCCCATCAGCTCACGGCGCTGCCACGGCGTCGGTCCAGCGCTGCCCGGTGAAGACGAGCGGGATCTTCCACCCGTCGAGCCCCTCCTGCGTCGCCCACATGTCGACCGGGAACCAGAGGAAGATCCACGGCGCGAGCTCGAAGATGCGGGCATCGGCCTCGCGCGCGAGCCGGCGCTTCTCCGCCTCGTCGATCGTGGTCCGGAGGCGGACGATCAGCGAGTCGAGGGTGCGATCCGCGATGAATGCATAGTTGCCGCCGGGCCCATGGTTCGAGGAATGGAACAGCGGCCAGGTGAAGTTCTCCGGATCGGGATAGTCGGCCCACCAGTCGCCCAGGTAGAGGTCGGTCTCGCCGTTCCGGACGGCGGCGCGAACACTGGTCGCGTCGCGCTGCAGGATCTCCACGGTGATGCCCACCTCGGCGAGGTTCTGCTGGATTGCCTGCGCCACCCGCGCGAGCTCCGCGCGCTGCGAGCGCCAGAGCTGGAGCGCGAAGCCGTTCGGGTAGCCTGCCGCCGCGAGGAGCCGGCGCGCCTCGGCGGGATCGTACCGATAGGGCGCGCGTGACGCGTCGTGCCCGTCGATGCCGGGCGGAATCGCCCCCGCGGCGCGGACCCCGCGTCCGGCCATGACGGTGCCGAGGATCGTCTCGACGTCCACCGCCATGTTGAGCGCCTGGCGCACCCGGAGATCGCCGAGCGGCCCGCGGCGGGTATTGATGGCGACGTAGAGGTCCTTGATGGCCGGCCGGCGCTGGAGCCGCTCGCCGTGCTGCGACTCCCAGCGCGCCGTCTCGCCGAACGGGATCTCGACGACGCTGAGCTGCCCGGTCTCGAATTCGGCGGACTGGGTGGAGGTCTCGGGAATGATCCGGATGCGGATCGAGTCCGACTTCGGCGCCCCGCCCCAGTAATTGTCGTTCCGCGCGAGGAGCAGGGCGTTGTCGTGCGTCCAGCTCACCAGCTTCCACGGTCCGCTGCCGACCGGCCGCTCGGCGAAGTCCGCGGGCGTCGGCGTGGGGACGATGCCTGCCACCGGCATCGCGAGGAACTTCGGGAAGATGTTGAGCGGCTCGGTCAGGGTGAAGACGATCGTCGTGTCGTCGGGCACCCGCATGCCCGACACTCCTTCCGCGGTCCCCGCGGCGTACGCCCGCGCACCCTCGATGGGCTCGAGCGGCCATTGGCGCCCGCGCGACCCGGGCGCCAGGGCGCGGAGAATCGACGCCTCGACGTCCCGCGCCGTGACCGGACGGCCGTCGTGGAACGTCACCCCGGTCCTCAGGTGGAAGGTGTAGACCCGGCCGGTGGAATCCGATTCCCAGGTCCGGGCAAGGCCGGGAACGAGCCGTCCATCCACGTCGAACTGGACGAGGTTGTCGTAGATCAGCGCCACGACTTCGCCCGACTGCACATCGGTAGACAGGGCGGGATCGAGCGTCACGGGATCCGCCGTCAGGTAGTAACGCAGCGACCCGCTGCTCGTACCCGCATCGGCACAGGCGGCGAGCAGGGTCAGCAGGCTGGGGAGGAGTCGTCGCATAGATGGCCGGAGGACAGGACGGGCGAGGAGGAGGGGCCGATTGTCAAAAAGTTGACACCGGCGCGTAAGACGGTCAAACTACAGTGCTTACAGAATACCGTCAACCGCACCGGTGCGTTGCCTGCGCCGGCGCCGAGGAGGCTCTGCCGTTTGATTTTCGTGCACCCCTCAGTGCCGTGCACTCCCGGAGCGAGCGGGACGGCGGCTCCGTGCCCATGATCGGGCGGGTGTGGCCGGTGCGCTCGTGGCTCCGCCGGCTCGGGCCGCCGGCCGCGGCTGGCGCAATCGCTGCGGCCGCGGCGCTCGCGTGCCTGGGCATGACGCCGCGCTCGCTCCGGGCGCAGCAGGACGGGCTCGTGGTCCGCCAGCTCGAGTTCAAGGGCAACGAGTCACTGGCACCGGAGCTCCTCGCCGCCAGCATCGCCACCACGAATTCCGGCTGGTTCGCGCGCACCGCGCCGTTCCGGTGGTTCGGCCTCGGCGAGCGCCGCTACTTCAGCGAGGTGGACTTCCAGCGGGACGTGCTGCGGCTCGAGGTGCTCTACAAGCAGAGCGGCTTTCCCGACGTCGAGGTCGACACGCTGGTGCAGCGGACCCCGGAGGACATCTACCTCACCTTCGTCATCGTCGAAGGCGAGCCGGTCCGGGTGGACTCGTTCGTAGTCAACTGGCTCGACTCGGTGCCGGCGGACGTGCGCGAGGACGCGACCGTGGACCTGCCGCTCCGCGAAGGGGACGTCTTCAACCGGATCGTCATGCAGGCGGCGGCGGACACGATCACCCGGCGGCTCCGCGATCACGGGTACCCGAGCGCCGACGTGCTGGTGAGCTACCGGTCCCGGACCGAGGAGCGGCTCGCCGCCGTGACGCTCGATGCGCAGGCGGGGACCCACGCCGTCATCGGCAACGTCCAGGTCGAGGGCGAGGCGCGCGTCGACTCGAGCGTGGTCGTCTCGCTCATGCGCGCGCGTCCGGGCCGCGAGTTCTCCCAGACCGACCTCTTCACCAGCCAGCGCAACCTCTACAATTCCGAGCTCTTCCGCCTCGCCTCGGTGAACATCGACACGATGCGCTTCGTGCCGGGCGCCGATTCGGTGCCGCTCATCGTGCAGGTGACCGAGCTGCCGCCGCGCCGCGCCACCGCAGGCGCGGGCTACGGCACGAACGACTGCTTCCGCGCCAGTGCCGGGATGATGTTCCGGAACTTCCTCGGCGAGGGCCGGATCCTCGACATCTCGAGCCGCCTCTCCAAGATCGGGATCGGCGAGCCGCTCAACTGGGGTCTCGAGAATTCGGTGGTCTGCGACGCGCTGGCCGAGGATTCGATCGGTTCGCGGCTCGTGAACTACAACGTCACCGCGGCGGTCCGCCGCCCCGCGTTCCTCTCCGCGAACAACACGCTGATCTTCTCGACGTACGCCGAGCGGCGGTCCGAGTTCAAGGTGTACCGGCGCCAGGAGGTCGGCGCGAGCGTCGGCATCACCCGGGAAACGCCGAATCGCCGGCTGCCGGTGGCGCTCACCTACACGCTGTCGTACGGCCGCACCGAGGCGTCCCCGTTCAGTTTCTGCGCCTTCTTCAACACCTGCCTCCCTGCCGACGTCGAGTTCCGCAGCCGGCGCCGGCGCCTGGCCACGATCTCGGCCACCGGCACGATTCCGCGCGCCAACAACCCGCTCGACCCGACGCGTGGCTACGTCGCCACCGGGGAGATCACGGTCGCGTCGCGCTTCATCGGATCCTCCTCGGTGCTGCAGTTCACGCGCCTCGTCGGGGATTACGCCTGGTATCGGCCGCTCGCGCGCGACGTGGTGTTCAGCTGGCGGCTGCGCGGCGGAGTCATGTTCTCGCCGGTGCGGCTCGAGGGAAGCGAGTTCGCCTTCGTCCCGCCGGAGGAGCGGTTCTACGGCGGCGGCCCGAACGACGTGCGCGGGTACCAGCGGAACGAGCTCGGGCCGGTGGTCTACGTCGTCACGCGCAGATATCTGGAGGAGTCCGTGAAGGACCCGAACGGCGCGCTCGGCGTCGACTCGGTGCGCGTCGCGGCCACCGGCGGGAACACGCTGGCGGTCGGCAATGTCGAGCTCCGCTTTCCCTCCCCGGTCTTCAAGGAGCGGATGCGACTCGCGGCCTTCGTGGACGTGGGCGGGGTCTGGGAGCGGGGCGCCACGGACGTGCTGATCCGGATGACGCCGGGTGCCGGGATCCGCGTGGCGACGCCGCTGGGCCCGGCGCGGTTCGACATCGCCTACAACCCGAGCCGGCTCGCGCCGGGCGCGTTCTACATCGCGGAGCCCGACGGCACGCTGACGCCCGACCCGTCGCGTGAGGGCTTCCAGCTCGACCGGCGCAGCCGGTTCACCCTTCACTTCGCCGTGGGACAGCCCTTCTGATGCGGCGAAAGGCGGCGCGGTTCCTCTTCGTGGTGGTGTTCGGCACGATTGCGACCGTGCTGGGCGTCGTCACGTCGATGACCCTCACGCCGCCGGGCCGGGACCTCCTCGCGCGCGTCGTCTCGAGCGAGCTCGACCGCCTCCTCAACGGCAGCGTCCAGGTCGGGAGCATCTCGGGCTCGTTCCTGTACGGGCTCACCCTCGAGCGGCTCGTGGTGCGGGACACCCAGGGCGTCCTCCTCGTGAGCATTCCCCGGGCGCGCGTCGGGTACTCGCTGCCAAGGCTCCTGAGCGGGGACGTGGTGCTGACGCACGTGCACGTGGACGAGCCGGAGATCCAGCTCATCCAGCACCACGACGGCACCTTCAACTATCAGGACGTGCTCCGGCTCGGGAAGTCCGCCCCGCGCGCCGGACCTCCGCCGCGGATCGAGTTCCACGACGTGCGGGTGCGCGGCGGGACGCTCCGGATCGCCATACCGTGGCGCACCGGCGATCGCCTGACCGGCACCGCGCTCGACTCCGCGCTCGCGGCGGAGCGGGCGCGGCCGGGACGGCTCATCCAGGAAAGCCGCGAAGGGCTGCGCCGCGTCATCATCCTCGACGACCTCACGACGGTGCTCTCGCGGCTCCGGATCAGCACACCGGACCGCCAGCCGTTCACGCTCGACCTCGACTCGCTCGCCACTCGCGTCAACGATCCCGGCGTCACGATCACCGACGCGAAGGGGCGCCTGCGCCTCCGGGGCGACAGTGCCGTGTTCAGCCTCGAGCGCGGCGCGATGCCGAACAGCGTCTTCTCCGGGGGCGGCGCCGTCACCTGGCCCAACGACACGATCCTCTTCGACTTCCAGATGGAAGCACCGAGGATCAGCCTCGTC
>JAICNA010000164.1 GCA_025928955.1 Gemmatimonadales bacterium
CATTGCGAGGAGGCGCAGCCGACCACGCAATCGGGTTGCTCGAGGAGGTGCGGCTGGCCTGCGACCCGATTGCTTCGTCGCTGCGCTCCTCGCAATGACGGCTCGTCAGCGCTTCTTCACCGGCCGAGCCATCGGCACGATGACTTCCTTCCGCTCCAGCATCTTCACCAGCTCCGCGATCTTCCGCTTCCGTCCCGCCGCCGTCTTCATGTCGTTCGTGCGAAAGGCGAGCGCGAAGAGGTTGACCCGGTTGAGCGTCCTGAACACGGCGCGTGCCCGGGGGCTCGCCTCGATGGCGGCACGGAGGTCGGCCGGAATCGAGGCCTCGCTCGCGCTCCGGATGGGCGCGTAGGCGGCATCCCACCTCCCATCGGCCTTTGCCGCGTCCACTTCGCGCTGCCCAGGCTCGCGCATCCGCCCTTCGGCCACGAGCCGCGCGACGTGCTCGCGGTTCACCTGGCTCCAGATGCTCCGCTTCCGCCGCGGCGAGAAGCGCTGGAGGAACGACTCCTCGTCGAGACTCTTCCGGATCCCGTCGATCCACCCCCAGCAGAGCGCCACGTCGAGCGCCTCCGCGTGCGTCACCGTCGGCACACCGCTCCCCTTCTTGTAGATGCGCACCCAGATCTCGGTCTCCCGGTCGTGGTGCTTCGCGAGCCAGCGTTCGAATGCGGCGGCGGTGGGGAATGGGGTGATGTTGGTTGCGATGGGCATGGAGGCTGGGGGATGGGGATGGTGGATGGTAGTTGGGGTCTGGGTAGCTAGGTAGCTGGGTGGCTAGGTGGCTAGTTACATGGTCGCTGACTGACTCGGCACCGGTTCTTTCCCTGCTCGCATGCCACGCTGGTTGACTTGTCCGACTTGTCCGACTTGTCCGACCGTCCGACCGTCCGACCGTCCGCCCACCTTCCGACCCCCCGCCCTCTCCCGTACCTTCATTCCAACCCCAACAATCAAACCAATTACCTCCCAGGCCGTCCCCGTCCGGCTCGCCGCCGCCCTCGCCACCCGGTACCGCATCGACCGGGAGCTCGGCCAGGGGGGCATGGCGACCGTGTTCCTTGCACACGACCTCCGCCATGAGCGAGAGGTCGCCATCAAGGTCCTGCACCCCGACCTGGGCGCGATGCTCGGCAGTGACCGCTTTCTGAGCGAAATCCGGACGACCGCGCGCCTGCAGCACCCGCACATCCTCCCCCTTCTCGACTCGGGCGAGGCGGACGGGCTTCTCTATTATGTGATGCCCCGAGTCAGCGGCGAGACGCTTCGCGCGCGGCTCGACCGCGAGCGGCAGCTCCCCATCGACGACGCCGTGCGAATTACACGCGAAGTGGCCGACGCGCTCGACTACGCGCACCGTCACGACGTAATCCATCGCGACGTGAAGCCGGAGAACATCCTGCTGCAGGGCGGCCACGCGCTCGTCGCCGACTTCGGCATCGCGCTCGCGGCGAGTCGCGCGGGAAGCAGCTCGCGCATCACCGAGTCCGGCCTGAGCCTCGGCACGCCACGGTACATGAGCCCCGAGCAGGCGATGGGCGAGCGCGAGATCACCGGCCGCTCCGATGTCTACGCGCTCGGCGTCATCGCGTACGAGATGCTGACCGGCGAACCGCCGTTCACGGGAAGCACGGTCCAGGCAATCGTTGCGCGCGTCGTTACCGAGTCGCCACGCCCGATGCGCGCTCAGCGTCACACGATACCGGCGCACGTCGAAGCGGCCGTGCTGACGGCTCTCGAAAAGCTTCCGGCCGATCGCTTCGACGCGCCGGCCGCGTTCGCCGCCGCGCTCGTCGATCAGGGGTTCGCTGCCCGGGAAACGGCCGTCGCTGCGATACCCCAGCCCTCGATTGCGGCGTACCCTCGCAGGCGCGCCCTGGTCGCTGTGCTCGCGCTTACCTCCGCGGCGCTCGCCGGCGTTGCCGCCTGGGGATGGCTGCGCGAGATGCCGCCTCGCGCCGTCCTCCGCTACAGCATGAGTCTCCTGCCCGGGGGGAGCCTGCATCAGGACATCACCGGGGTGAACATGGACATATCACCCGATGGACGCCGCATCGTGTACGTCGGACCGGGCGAAGGCGGCGGCCAGCTCTGGTTGCGGGATCGCGACCGGCTCGACGCAAGACCGCTCCCCGGTACGTCGTTTCCCTTCAATCCGCGTTTCTCGCCCGACGGGACCCGGATCGTGTTCTCCGCCGGGGGTGCCTTCGACCTGAAGGTCGTGAGCACCAGCGGCGGCCCGCCGATCACGCTCGCGACTGCGGGCCCCAGCGCCGGCGGCGGCATCGCGTGGGCTCCTGACGGCTGGATCTACTTCGACACGCCGGAAGGAATCGCGCGCATCCGCGCGGAGGGCGGATCTCCCGAACCCATCCTCCCGTACGACTCGGCTTCGGGCGAGGTCGGCCACGGGTGGCCGGTTGTGTTGCCGAACAGCCAGGTCCTGCTCTACCGGTCGCGCACCAGCGACGATCCATCGACCTTCAGCATCGTCGCCTTCGACCTTCGAACCCGCGAGCGACGCATCCTCACGAAGGGCTTGCTGGCGCACTTCGTCCAACCGGGATATCTCGTCCTCCTTCGAAGCGACGGGGCCATGGTCGCGGCCCCTTTCGATGAGGATGAGCTTGCATTCACGGGCCCGGCCGTTCCGCTGTTCGAAGGCGTGATGATCAAGCCGTTCGGATCCGCGGATATCGCCATCTCGGCGTCGGGAACACTGGCGTACGTTCCTGGATCGTCCGCCAGCGGTGTGGCGGAAGTGGTATACGTCACTCGCGAGGGTAGCGTCACGCCACTCGACCCACCGCTGACATTCAATCCCACGCAGAGCCGTGGGCTCAGCCTCTCGCCGGATGGAACGCGTCTGGCCGTCGACGTATCGACCGGTTCGGCCGAGGAAGTCTTCATCAAGCAGCTGCCGGCCGGTCCGTTCTCCCGGCTGACATTCGAGAGCCCGCTTGCGTATCGGCCGAAATGGACGCCTGATGGCCTCTCGGTCCTCTACATTGCATCGCCCGACAGCGGGGCGACGGCAGTCTGGAAGAAACGCGCGGACGGCAGCAGTCCGCCGGAGCTCGTGTGGCGGGATCCACGCCGCCCGATCCTCGAGGCCTCGCTCTCCAGCGACGGCGAGTGGCTGGTCTATCGGGGCGGCACGACGTTCGACGACCGCGACATCTATGGCGTTCGCCCGGGACGCGATTCGATGCCGATCCCTCTCGTCGCCGGGCCCTTCCGGGAGGATGGACCGGCACTGTCGCCCGACCGGAAGTGGCTCGCATACACATCGGACGAGCCGGGTCAGCCCGAAGTATGCATACGGCCGTTTCCCGGCACGTCGGCGGGACGGTGGCAGATCTCCACGCGCGGTGGATACGCGGCGGTCTGGGCCCGCAACGGTCGCGAGCTGTTCTTCGAAAGCCTCGAGGGCGAGATCATGGCCGTCGCCATCGGCGCCGGCGCGACGCTGTCACCCGGGGAGCCGAGACGCGTGTTTCCAGCCATCGGCGGTGCCCTCGGCTCCCTTGTCGTTGCGTTCTACGACGTGACCCCGAACGACCGCGGGTTCGTCATGGTCCGCGGCGCCGCCATCGACCACGCATCGGGCGCCGGCCAGCTCATCGTGGTCGAGAACTGGCTCAGCGAACTCGAGCAGCAGATGGCGGCGCCGCGGGAATGACCGGACCGGCCGATCGTCTCGCGACCGCCCTCGCCGATCGCTACCGCATCGAGCGCGAGCTCGGCCAGGGCGGCATGGCGACGGTCTATCTCGCGAACGACCTCCGCCATGAGCGCGAAGTCGCCATCAAGGTCCTTCACCCTGATCTCGGAGCCACCCTCGGCAGCGACCGCTTCCTGAGCGAGATCCGGACGACCGCGCGCCTGCAGCATCCGCACATCCTCCCGCTCCTCGATTCGGGCGAAGCGGACGGCCTTCTCTACTATGTGATGCCACGCGTGATGGGCGAGACGCTCCGCGCGCGGCTCGACCGCGAGCGGCAGCTCCCCATCGACGATGCCGTGCGGATCACGCGCGAAGTGGCCGACGCGCTCGACTACGCGCACGGCCACGGCGTCATCCACCGCGACGTGAAGCCGGAAAACATTCTCCTGCAGGGCGGCCACGCCCTCGTGGCCGACTTCGGCATTGCCCTTGCCGTGCAGCAGGCGGGCGGCTCCCGCCTCACGCAGACGGGCCTCTCGCTCGGCACGCCGCAGTACATGAGCCCCGAGCAGGCGATGGGCGAGCGCACCATCGACGCGCGGAGCGACGTCTACGCCCTCGGTGCCGTCGCCTACGAGATGCTCACCGGGGATCCGCCGTTCACCGGCTCCACGGTGCAGGCGATCGTCGCGAAGATCATGACGGAGAAGCCGACGCCGGTGCGGGCGCTCCGCGACACGGTGCCGGCGCACGTGGAGCGCGCCGTGAACACGGCGCTCGCCAAGCTGCCCGCCGATCGCTTCGCGACCGCCGAAGCGTTCCGTGCGGCGCTCGGCGCGACGGGCACCGCGGAGTCGCCCGCGCCCGCGGCGACGCGTCCCTTGCCGCGGGTCACGCCGCGCGCCGCACTGCTCGGCATGGCCGTCGTCACGGCCGTCTCGCTCGCGCTCGCCGGATGGGCATGGTTCGGCGCCGGACGGAGCACGGCGGGCACGACCCGGCTCACCCTCCTTTTCGAGGAGCTCTACGACGACGCCGAAGAGGGTCCGATCATCTCGCCGGACGACCGGACCTTCATCAGCACCAACCGGCAGAGCGAGCTCATCCTGCGGGAGGAGTCGAGCCGTGAAGGCCGGGCCATTCCCGGCACGCGCAACAGCTGGGCGCCGTTCTTCTCGCCGGATGGCCGCAGTCTCGCGTACATGACGGGGTTCCCGGGCGATCTCAGGGTCGTCGATCTCGGCACGATGACCACGCGAACGCTCCTCTCGGATTCCGCGATCAGCTACGGGGGCAGCTGGAGCGACGACGGGTGGCTGTACTACATCGCGAGCCTGGGCCGGGCGGTGATGCGGATCCGGCCTGACGGCGGCACTTCCGAGCTCGTTGCGCGGGTGGATTCCTCGCAGTCGGAGCTCTTCTTCCGGTTTCCCAACGCGCTGCCGGGAGGGCACGGTCTCCTGCTCACACGGTGGAAGCATCAGGGCGACCCGGATATCGTGCTCCTCGATCTGGCCTCGGGGGATACGCGCGTCATCACCTCGGGCCTCCGCGCCTGGTACGTCGAATCCGGGCACCTCGTCGTCGCCCGACCCGACGGCGTGATCTCGGCGATGCGATTCTCGCCGGGGTCGGGCGAAGTGAGCGGACGCCCGGTGGAGCTGGATCGGGAGTTTCGCGTGACGACCGGGGGAGTGCCGATCGTTTCCGTCTCGCGCCGGGGCACGATCCTCTTCATTCGCGCGGAGGCCGACAACCGCCTCATGCGCGTGAGCCGGACCGGCCAGCAGACCGTGGTCGACCCGACGACCACCGGGAGGTTCCGGTCGCTCGCGATTTCTCCGGACGGCACCAGGGCGGCGCTCTCCGTCAAGGTCGGTGGTCGGCTCGAGGTCTGGGTCAAGCACCTCGACGACGGCCCGTTCACGCGCGTGGCCACCGCCGGCTCCTACGCGTACCGCCTCTTCTGGTCCCCCGACAGCCGCTCGATCGGTTTCGTCACCGATCTCCCGGGGCTGCCGGGACTCTTCTCGGTGCCCGCCAACGGGGGCGGCCGGGTCGAGCCGCTTCCGGCCTTTGCGGCGTCGGTGGACGAGGGCGTCTGGACCCGCGACGGCCGCTGGCTCGTCGTGCGCGCGGGATCGGGAGCGGGACGGGACATCTACGCCGTCCCGGTGCAGGGTGAGGGAGCGCCGGTGGCGCTCGCGGCAACCGACATGGAGGAGTACTCGCCGACGGTTTCTCCCGACGGACGCTGGCTCGCCTACGGATCGGACGGCTCGGGGCAGGATGAGATCTACGTCATGCCGTTCGGCACGGGGCGCGAGGGGAAATACCAGGCGAGCGTTGCCGGGGGATCGGAGCCGGTCTGGGCGAACAGCGGCCGGGAGCTCTTCTACCGCGATCTCGCCGACAATCTCATCGCGCTGTCCATCGCTCCGGGGGACGAGTTCCGGGTGCTTTCGCGACGCGTCCTCTTTTCAGCGGGGACCTTCATTCAGGATGTGCGGAATCGTACGTACGGCGTGAGCCCGGACGACCAGTCGTTCTATTTCGTCGACGACGCCGCGTCGCTGTCGCGGGATGGCGTCGTGATGGTGCGGAACTGGATTGCAGAGGCGAAGCGGGGGTTAGAGGGGGAGTAGCCGGGTAAGTGGACCGGGCGGGGCGTCATTGCGAGGAGGCCGCAGAGCGGCCGACGCGGCAATCGGGTCGCCCAGCGACCCCGTCCGACGAGCGGCGATTGCCCGCGCACCCCGATTGCTTCGTCGGCGGCTACGCCGCCTCCTCGCAATGACGCGGGAGATACGCCTCCGTGCGGGCGCGGGTTCGCGGCTGAAGCCGCGGCTCGGCTCGCTGTCGCTGAAGCGACGTGCGATCG
>JAICNA010000167.1 GCA_025928955.1 Gemmatimonadales bacterium
CTCTTCCTCGACGAGATCGGCGAGCTCCCGCTTCCGGCACAGGCCAAGCTCCTGCGCGTGCTCGAGGACCGGCAGGTGACGCGGCTCGGAAGCACGCGTCCGGTCTTGGTCGAGGCGCGCGTCGTCACGGCGACGAACCGGCACCTCGGCGACGAAGTGGCGGCGGGCCGTTTCCGCGAGGACCTGCTCTTCCGGATCGACGTGCACCGCCTCGAGGTCCCGCCGCTCCGGGAGCGGCGCGCGGATATCGCCGTGCTGGCCGAGCGCTTCGTCACCGATGTCTGCACGCGGTTCGGCGTGCTTCCGAAGCGCATCTCGGGCGAAGCGCTCGAGCTGCTCACGAGCCATGAGTGGCGCCGGAACAACGTGCGCGAGCTCCGGAATGCCGTCGAGCGCATGGTCGTCGCGGCGGAGGGCGAGGTCATCCGTGCGGAGCACGTCCCCGCCGAGATCCGCGGCGGCGCGGCGGCACCGGAGGCGGGCACCCCGCGCACGTTCCAGGAGCTCAGGAACGATGCTGAACGCCGGATCATCCTGGCCGCGCTCGAGCGGAACGAGTGGCACATCACCCGGACCGCCGAAGACCTCGGCCTCGCCGATCACTCCAGCCTGATCAAGCTCATGCGACGGCTCGGCGTCGAACGCGAATAGCTCGCGCGTCGTGTCCGCCCGGACACGAGTCCCCGATCCGCTCCGTGTCCGCCCGGACACGAAACGCCGCTCCACCCTGCCGCCAGTCACCCCACATCGTTGACCGATCCCATTGTGACGCAACGACTTGGCGTCCGGTGACGCTGCCTGTCGGCAGGCGGCCCTTCGCTTGCCTTCTCCTCCGGTGTCCGCCCGCTCTTCCACCGGCGCACCGCGCCACACCGAAGGAGTACCCGATGTCGACTCGCCGCTTTCCCATCGTGATCGTCGCCGCGCTCGTACCCGCGGCACTCGTCGCCTGCGGCTCGGGAGAGCCGAAGCCGACGAGCACCTCGTCCGCCGGCGCTTCCGCGCCGGCCTCGTCCGTCACCGCTGTCGCCGTCGCGGAGTCGGTCAAACCGATGCCGTCGGTGGCCATCGCCTACGAAGACGCGGAGAAGGCCTTCCAGTCCGGCGACTATGCCGAGGCGTCGTCGCTGTTCGGTGCCTATGTCGAGCGCCGCCCCGGGAACGTATGGGGCCACTACATGCTCGGGCTCTCCTCGTGGAAGGCGGGAAACCTGGCGCGCGCCGTGGAGGCGTTCGACCGCGCGCTCGCGCTCGACTCGACGCACGTGAAGTCGCTCCTCAATTCGAGCCGCGTCTTCCTCGAGCTGAACGAGACCGGCAGGGCGCTGGAGCGCACCAGCCGCGCGCTCGCCATCGATCCGCGGAACGCCGACGCGCTCCGGCTGCGGGGCCGCGCGCTGCACAATGCCGGCGAGCTGGAATCGGCGATCGAGTCGTACCGGAGCGCGCTCGTGGTCGACGAGCGGGACACCTGGAGCATGAACAACCTCGGGCTCATTCATATCGAGCTCGGCCGGCCCGCCGAGGCCATCGGCCCGCTCGCCCGCGCGGTGGAGCTGCGCCGCACCGCGCCGGTGTTCCACAACAACCTCGGCATCGCGCTCGAGCAGACCGGACACTTCGGTGCGGCGCGCGAGGCGTTCGAAGCGGCACTCGAGGCCGACAGCACCTACGGCAAGGCGCGCGTGAGCCTGGAGCGCGTCACGCCGCTCGCGACGCGGCCGGGCGCCGAGGAGCTCACGCTCGAGGACTTCGCCGCGCAGTTCGAGCTGCAGGTCCAGATGTGGCAGGATGCCGCCGAGACGGCGTCGGGCCAACCCGAGATCGAAATTCAGGTGGATGTCGACACCGTGCCCGAGGGGGAGCCGCGGGAGTAGTGTCCCGCAGCCGCGACACGAAAGGACGGCCCGGGACCGGTTCGGCCCCGGGCCGTCTGTGTGCCTTGCTCCCGAGCGGGACGTCCCCGAATCTGAGCCCCACCCGTCCCGACCCCATAGCCTCCGAGGAACGACAATGCGCCGCAGGGTCCGCGTGTCCGCGTTGCTCGCACTCGCAGCATGTCTCGACAACAGCGGTCCGGAGGATCCGGCCGTCGCCAGAGTCGAGATCCTCGGGGATACGCTGCTCAGCGGGCTTCCGGGCGACACCCTGCCCGGCGAGCTCCGCGTCCTCGTGACCGACCATCGCGGCGAACCGCTGCGCGGCATCGAGGTCGCCTGGAGCACGAGCGACGGAGGCTCGTTCGCGCCCGCCGTCGTTCCCACGAACGGCGACGGCATCGCCCGGACCCGCTGGCGGCTCGGCACCGCGCCGGGGGCGCAGACGGCCCGGGCTCTCGTGCTCGGCGTCGAAGACGTACGCTTCGAGGCGACCGCGGTCGGGTTCACGGCGGTGCGCCTCTCGACGGGAACGGGTCCCCACACCTGCGCGCTCGACGACGACGGCTCGGCGTTCTGCTGGGGCCGAAACTGGGGTGGCGAGCTCGGTGACGGGACGACGAATGATTCGGAGGTACCCGTGCCGGTCGCGGGAAGCCTCTCATTCACCCAGATCGTCACCGGCCACGCGTACCAGTTCGCCGGGTTCACGTGCGGGCTTGCGACGAGCGGCGAGGTGTACTGCTGGGGGTCGAATTCGGTCGGAGAGCTCGGCGATGGCGGGAGTGCTTCGATGCGCCTCGAGCCGAGGCCCATCGCGGTCCCGGCGGGAACGCGCTTCACCACGCTCTCGGCGTTCTACGGGGGCACCTGCGGGGTCACGACGCTCGGCGACGCGTACTGCTGGGGGATGAACAGCGGGGGCCGTTTCGGAAATGGACTTGCCGGGGGCTCTGCCGCCACACCGACGCTCGTCGCCGGTAATCTCCGTTGGCAACAGGTGGCGCTCGGAGACGACCGGGCATGCGGCATCTCGTCGGATTCTCGAGTGTACTGCTGGGGTGGCTCGCTCGACCTGCTCGGGCTCGACCCGGCACTCGCCCCGCTCACGGAGCCGATGCTGTTCGACCGTGGGCCCGTGTTCGATTCGCTGTCGGTCAGCGCCTACTCGCAATGCGGGACCCGCGCGGGTTCGCCGCACGCGGGCTATTGCTGGGGAAGCGCCTTTCACGTCGGCGCCATTCCGCGCGACTTCGGCTACGTGACATCGCCGAGCGTCGTCGCCCCGCCGACACTCTTCCGCTCCATCAAGGCATCGGGTTCGATGTATTTCGGACTCTCCATCGATGGCCACCTCTATCTCTGGGGGAACTACTGGCACGACCACTGGGGCCCCGGCGCACCCGTGCGCATGACCACGGCGTTCCGACTTCGCGCCATGGGAACGAACGAGGCCGGTGCCTGCGGCATCGAGGACCGCACATCCACCGTCTACTGCTGGGTTCTCTGGGGCCCGGGCCGTGAGCCGGTTGCCGTGCCCCCCGCCTCAGAGTCCGGCTCCGGCGCCGGCGCGAACACCTCGAGCGCTTCCGGCCGCACCCTGTAGGTGAGCGCGCCGCGCATGGTGAGCAGCTCGCCATCCAGCGCGACGTGGGTCGAACTTCTCCGAAGCTCGATCTCGGCCTCCGCCACCCGGAACACCTCGAGCTCCTTCAGCTCCGCCGTCCGTCCGCGCAGGATCTGCCACGCAAGCCAGAGCAGGTTGCGCCTTCCGGAGGCGTTCATCACGTAGAGCGCGAGCTGGCCATCGCTCAGGGACTCGCGCCGCGCGGCCGACAGTCCTTCCATGCGGTATTCATTGTTCCCGATGAAGACGAACGGCGTGCGGCGCACCATCGGCTCACCGTCGGCCGTGATGCGGACGCCCATGAACGGGTGCGCCCGGAGCACGGCGAGAAGCGCCCAGAGCGCGGCGGCCCACTTCGCGAGGCCGTACTTCATCAGCTTCTCGCGCAGCCGGACGAGCCGCGGATACACGCCGAGGCTCGAGTTGTTGATGAAGACGCGCCCGTTGACCTCGCCCAGGTCGACGGTGTGGCGGTGGCCGGCAAGGATCACCTGCATCGCTCCGTCGAGGTCGAGCGGCAGGCCGAGGTCCCGCGCGAAATGGTTCCGGGTGCCGAGCGGAAGGACGCCGAAGGGAAGGCCAGCCTCGGCCGCGATGGCCGCGATCGTGCCGATCGTCCCGTCGCCACCGCCGCCCACGAGCAGCTCGCATCCCGCCTCCACCGCCGATCGCGCGGCCTTCGCGATACCCTTGCCCGACGCGAGTTCCACGCGCGCTTCCCGCCCCGCCTCTTCGCACAGCTCGCGAATGCGGCGCACCGAGGCCTCGGCCGCACCGCTCCCGGAGCGGCCGTTCAGCACCACGGCGATGGTCATGCCTTGATCAGCCGGTACCAGTCGTCGCGCCGGAAGATCCCCTGCGACGCGAGATGATCGCCGAACGCGACGGCCACGATCCAGGAGAGCGCGACGAGATACCCGGCCGCGACATCGCTAGGGTGATGCACGTTGAGGTAGATGCGCGACGTGCCGATGAGCCCGATGAGGGACGCCGCGACGCCGAAGACGACGACGCGGAGCGGACGGCTCGAAATGCGGTCGGCGAGGAGGACCGCCGCTGATCCGAAGAAGACGAACGCGAAGAGGGCGTGGCCGCTGGGAAAGCTGTACGACCCCGGGAGCGGCTGATCGAAAAGCGGGCTTGGGCGCTGTCGCCGGAATGAGATCTTGAGAAGCGTGTCGATGAGCCCGGCGCCGCCGAGGGCGACGACCAGGAGAACGGCACCACGGTACCACCGCCGGGCGACGAAGCTCGCGAGGAGCAGCACCGCGACGAGAACGAGCCAGGACGGTCCGCCGAACCGGCTGGCGAGCCGCATCACATCCGTCACTCTGGGCGAAGCGATCGAATGGACGGCCCGGCTCACCGTGCGGTCGAACTGCGCCGTCTTTCCCTCGAGCATGCCGTCGGCGATCCACGAGACGGCCGCCATCGCGAGGAATGCCGCGACGAGTCCGAGTCCCATCGTGACGCCGACCAGCCGCTCCGTCTCGGCGGCCCTGGGAGGCGCGTCGCTGGAGGTCTCGGTCGGTGGGTGCCCGGTTTCCGCCATCCCTGTTCCCCTCCTGTGGGCGGGCAGCGCGCCCGCTTCCGGGACGATAAACCTATGCGGGAAGCTCCGCGACGCTCGCGAGCGAGAGGTCGGGAGTGATCCCCGCGGATGCGACCGTGGCGGCATCCGCCTTGCCGCTCGCGACGAACCACCCCTGCATGCCGGCCGCCTGCGCGCCGGCGATGTCGCTCCAGGGGTCGTCACCGACCATCGCGACCTCACCCGGCGGCGGGTTGCCGAGGCTCGCGAGCGCCGCCAGGTAGAATGCGGGCGCCGGCTTCCCGGCGATCACGGCCTCGCGGCCCGTCGCGTACTCGAGGCCTGCCACGTAGGCACCGCAGTCGAGCACGAGGGCCTCGCCGCGGCGCCAGTAGCGGTCGCGCGAAACGGCGATGAAATCGGCGCCGCTCATGATCTGATGGAACGCCTCCTGCATCAGCGCATCGCTCCATCCGTCGCCCAGGTCGCCGACCAGCACCGCGTCGGCCGGCGCAGATGGCCTCCCGCTCGTGCCCCCCGCCAGCTCGAAGCCCGCAAGATCGGTCAGAGCCGCCGGAGCCAGAATGGGCAGAACCTTGCGGTGGCCCCGGCCATGCATGAGGGTACCGGCAGCGAGGGTCGCGGTCAGGAGCTCATCCCCCCGGATGTCGAAGCCGTAGCTCCGGAGCCGCGAGAGAATGGCGTCCCGCGGCCGGCTGCTCGTGTTCGAGAGACACCGGAAGGGGACACCCGCGGCGCGGAGCCGTCCCAGAATTGCGACGGCACCCGGGATCGCGGCATCCCCACGGTACAGGGTACCGTCCAGATCGAAGCAGAACGCCAACGGAGAAGCCATTGCCCCAAGTTATCCGCGCGCTGGCAGCGGGCGCATGTCTCGTCGCCTCGGCAGGCCCGCTTTCGGCGCAGCATCCCTTCGCCGTCGGCGAAACGCTCCGGTACGAGGCCAGCCTCGGCATCGTCCCCGCCGGGACCGCGACGCTCAATGTTTCGGGCACGACGGTCCATCGCGGGGAGCGGCTCTACACGCTCGCCATGCAGGGCGGTGGCGGCCGGGGCGCGCTCTCGGCCGCGGTGGCGATGAAGTCGTGGGCGGGCGGCGCTCGCTTCGTATCGTATCGCTTCGGGCGGAGCACCGATTTCCGGGGACGTTCGACGAGCGACCGCTTCACCATCGAGCCGGACTCGGGCCTCTACCGCCAGGATGGAGCCGACGGCGCATGGGTCACTCCGCCACGGCCGCTCGACGAGCTCGCCATGCTCTACTACCTGCGCACGCTGCCCCTCCGCGCGGGCTCGACCCATATCCTCGACGGCTA
>JAICNA010000048.1 GCA_025928955.1 Gemmatimonadales bacterium
CGGAGCGGAGGCACCGTCTCGGTGCCCGGCGTGTACGGCGGGCTGCTCGACAAGTTTCCGTTCGGCACGGTGGTCAACCGGTCCCTCACCATCCGATCGGGCCAGACGCACGTGCAGCGATACATGCGGCCTCTCCTGGAGCGGATTCAGGCGGGAGAGATCGACCCGAGCTTCATCATCACGCACCGACTGCCGCTCGACGAAGCGCCCCACGGCTTCGAGATCTTCAACAACAAGCAGGACGAGTGCATGAAGGTGGTGCTCACCCCACGTCACTGATTACCAGGGCCACAGGCCCGGAGGACATAGACATGTTCGGAATCGGGAATCGCACCGGCTCGCGCCGGTCCTACGGCAGGTCAGGCGGCGGGAACCACATGCTGCGGAACGCCGCTCTCGCCGGGCTCGGCATGATGGCGTACCGCTGGTTCAAGAACCGGCAGGCCACGACGACGGCGGGCCAGCGGAATCCATCGGGCCAGCGGACCACGTCCGAGGCGACCGAGCCGAAGGACGTCTGGTAGACGCAGGCGCCGCGGAAAGGACGAAGCAGGGGTGACGCACGCGTCGCCCCTGCTTCGTGTCGTTCATCGGATGGTGCGAGCGGGTCGGTCCGCCGCCCACGCCCAGGCCACCAGGAGCCACATCGACAGCGTCACCCACGCCACCGCACCGGGACTCGGCGGCGGCTCGCCGAAGGCGTTGAGGAAGTAGACGACGGCGAGAAACGCGGCCAGGCTCCATGCGCCGATCCGCCTTCGCCACGGCCGTGGGGATGTGCCGAAATACAATGTGATCCCGGCGGCGAACATGAGCAGCTCGATCGCCATGGTGAGCGGCACCGAGTTCCAGAGCCCGAGACCGACGCGTCCCTCGCTCCAGGGCGTGACGGGGAGGTCGGGGCGGTGAGTCACGACGTCGAGCACCCAGTGACTCACGACGAGCAACGCAATGAGCACCGCGCCTCGCCGATCCCGCGACCCGAGCCACCAGATCGCCCCGCCGAGGAGCGCCCAGCCACCCGTCGCCAGCAGGCTGTGGCTGATCGGGTAGGCCTCGAAGCGAAGCGGCGTGAACGCCGTATCTCCCGGCGCGACGGTGACGCGCTCGACTCCCAGCAGGAGGAGAACCGGCCAGAGGAGGTCCGGCCACTGCGCCGCGGCGACGAGTGCGCCGAGGGAAGCGCGCGGCATCGCCCGCTTCGCCGCGAGCGCCGCGGCGAAATGGCCGAGGAACACCGACTACCCGGGCTCCGTCTCGATGGTCCGGTGGACGTCGTACTCCCAGCGGAGCTGCTTGTCGAGCTCGGCTGCGACCTCCTCCCACGTCGGGCGGGCGCACTGCGCCATGAGCAGCGCAATCGCCTCGACCACCGTGCGCCAGTCGAACGCGTCAACGAACAGGTGGCCGCGACCCCACAGCGGCCCCGAGCGGCGGACATGGCCGGGTGTCACGACCAGGAAGCTGAACGCCTCCGGCGCGCCCTCGCCGCGCGGACCGATGAGCGCCTGGAACCGCACCGCACAGTCCGCCGGGTCGGCGGGCAGCTCGGGCGGAACGAGGTCGGGGCTCTGGATGTCGCGCAGCTCGGGGAAGATCATTCCTCGTACTCGTCCGATCCCTGCACCCAGAGGAACGACTGGATGTCGATCATGTCCCTCGGTCTGAGGTCGCTGAGGTCTCGCCGCACGACGCGCGCAAAGCCGAGCAGTCTGTCGTACGCTTCGCCGCCGGGGCGCGAGGTGTAACCGAAATCTACGCCGTACTCGCGGGCCGCGGCCCGGGTGACCATCGGCTTCAGGAAGAAATGCCGCGACGGCTGAGCGATGAACCCGAATACCGTGGCGAGCGGCCAGGTGAGCACGCGTGTCTGGCGGCGCGGGAGGGCGGCGATCACGGCGCACCACGCGTCGAATCGCGCGGACGGCTCCCCTTCCCCGTGCAGGAACTCCAAGAGACCGCGTGCGAACTGCTCGGCGCCCTTCGGGCTGCGCACCGCGTCACGCAGGGCCATCTTTTCGAACGAGAAGAGGAGATTCGTCCGCGACTCCACGCGCACTGCGCGCAGGGCAACCTCGGCGAACCGCTCCTGCTCGACGAGCGCGCCAAACTCCGTCTCACCGAGCACGCTCGCCCACTGCTCGTGCGCGGCCCACTTGTAGTCGCGCTCCCAGTCGAGGTAGGTCTCGTCCCGGAAGCCGCCCGGAAAGAAGCGGAGGAATTTCCGCCGGCACCGCACTGCCCCCGGCGCCTTCCCACGCTGTGTGCGCCCTGCCGTACCGGCCGATCGTGCTGCCCGAGTGGCCATGATATATATCCTCTCCCGCTTCGCGGGAATCGATGTCGTAATCGCAGCGGCATGTGCCGCCTGCCCAAATAGGGGAAGGAACGGAGTCCGCGGCTAGTGCGCGCATCACCTTCCGGGCCGCATTCCGCCCTGATGGCGGTACTCCATCAGGCGATCGAGCCCCCGATCATCGACGGCGCTCGCAAGCCGGCCAAGGCGGGCGGCTACACCGACAGCGGCGCCGATATCGCCTGCGCGCTGCGGGCGGCGGGCGCCGCGGTCCTCACTCCGGTTCCACATCCCGACCCCGCGCACGACGAGGGCTGGACTTTCCCGGACACTGCGGACGGGATCGCCGACGCGCTCGAGGCCGGCGCAAGGGTGCTCTGGGCCAATACGGTGCTCTTCGAGGGCCACCCGCTCGAGCGCGCGACGGGCGTGTGGATCGTGGGACAGCGGGCGGCAGATGCGCATCGCTTCGACGACAAGTGGTACACCCGGAGCTTTCTCCGCCGGGCGGGGCTTCCCTTCCCCGCGGCGATACTCGCGGGTCGTGGTGACGCCCCGGGACTGGTCGCCGGCGATACGATCGATGACGGCCTGCTCGCACGGATGGGGTTCGGTCCGGAGGCGATCGTCAAGCCGGTACGAGGCCGCGGAAGCCAGGGCGTCTCGCTGGCCGCCTCCGCGGTGGACATCCGGACGGCGCTTGACGCGCTGTTCGACGCGAGGACTCCGGGGCCGGAGGACCCGGTGCCGGTCTACGGCAGTCGCGCCATCGTGGAGGAGTTCCTGCCGGGGGAGGAGATAACGATCGCGGTGCTTCCCCCGGGAGAATACCGCGTCGGCGGGGCAAGCCGGTTCGAGGCGCGCCACTGGGCGCTCCCCGCGATTCGGCGCACCGGGCACGCGAGCGGGATTGCGCCCTACAGCGGCACGGTGCCGATTCGCCGGAACAGCGAGGTGCTGTCGCCCGTGGAGGCGGGAGAGCCTGACGTGGTGCGGGTGGCCTCGGAGTGCGAACGGGCGGCGGCGCTGATCGGCGCGCGCGCGCCGGTCCGCATCGACTGCCGGCGCTCGAGCGCCGGCCGCTTCCTGCTCTTCGACGTGAATCTCAAACCGAACCTGACCGGGCCGGGGCGGCCGGGCCGCGAGGCGGAGGAAAGTCTCGTATCCCTGGCGGGGCGAGCGGCCGGATGGAGCTACGCGGAGCTGCTGCTCAACCTGCTGCGCCGGGCCTGGCCGGCGTGAGGCTCAGCGGAGCAGGAACTCGACGGTGGAGACCACCCGCAGCGTCTTGAACACCTGGCTTTCCTCCCGGATTCCCGCTGCCTGCTCGCGCGGCAGGATCTCGAAGACGCCCTGATTCGCACGCCGGATACCGCCGAGCTCACTCGCGGCGTCGCGTGCGAACTGCGCCGCGGCCTCGCGTGCCTGCGCGGTCGCTTCCGCGATCATCGCGGGCTTGAATTCGTTCAGCTTCGTGAACACGAAGCTCGGACCCGTCGCAGCGTACTCGCCCCCGGAGGTGAAGACGACGCCTGCGTCGACGAGCTCGCTCAACCGCTGGCTCGCGGCGAGCACGGTATCCGGCCGGTCGGAGCGCACCATGACCGTCTGCCGGACGATGTAGCGGGTCACGATCTCGCCTGGCGGCCGGTACTGGTTCGCATAGGCGTCGATGACCTGGAAATCCTGCAGGGCCGTTTCCACCGTGTCGATCCCGTGCCGCGCCAGGAAGCGCTTGATCTCTCCGACGCTTTCGGCGATGGAACGCTGGGCCGAAGAGAGGCTGTTGTCGGCGACGGCGATGTGCAGCGGCCAGATGGCGAGATCCGCCTTGACCTCGCGCTCGGATACCCCTTTCACGGTCACGAACCGGTCGGCGGCGCGCACCTGGGCGATGCCGCGCCCTCCCAGCCACCCGGCGAGGACGACGCCCGCGGCCAGGATGAGTGCGGCGGGTACGAGCGGGCTGTCGAGGGCGGAGCGGCGGTCGGTCATCGGCGCTGGTCGGCGGGAGTCGAATGAATCATAGCATGGCGCCCTGCCCTGCCGGCGAGCGTCCTGCGTCGCGCGCGATGATCGACCAGAAGGTCCAGCCGGCCGCGAGCCCGCTGAAGCCGCCGATGAGGAACGCGGCGGCGCCCGAGGGATCGCCGAGGAGCGATTCGAGCTCGGTCCACGCGAGCGGCAGCACCACGGCGCCGACCGCCCCCGCAGCGAGCACCACCGGCCACCGCCGGAGCAGGCCATGCCGGCGCAGCAGCCGGTGGAGAATCGACCCGGCGACGAGCGTCGCCACGAGCGCGATCGGCCACCCGATCAGCAGGAAGAAGCCGAGGAGCGAGGGTGCGCTGGCGAGCGCCTGCGCCGCACCCACCGAGCCGAGGATCAGCATCAGGTACCCGATCCACGCGGCCAGCGCACCGACCCCCGACGCCGCAACACCGGCGACGACGATCCGCCCGGTCGGTGCGCCGCGCGCCTCACTGGTCACGCATCGGCCCCATGGTGCAGGTGTTCCCCCTAGAGCTTCAGCTTGAGATCGATATCCACGAGAATCGCCGACGGCGTCTCGACGAAGACGACGCGATCCGCCTCGCGACGGATGACCATGCGCTCGAGTTTCCCCTTCCCCCTGCCCCGCCCCTGATTGCCGGCCCGGTAGAAGATGGTGCGCGTGTCGCCGTGCGTCTCCACCCTCACGACCTCGAATCCTCGGCGGACGAGCACTTCGCGCGTCACCGAGACCGCCTTGTCGTTACTTACGGCGTACCGCTTGCCGTTGCCTTGCGCTGCAACGGGTGCCGCAAATAAAGAGAGTGCCAGCACGGCCCCGGCGACGAGGGGCAAGCGGTTCGAATACCTGAACATACGGCCTCCGTGTCGGTTTGGTTATCCTGCCCGGACGGCCGGAAAAAGGGCAAGCCATGTGCCCTCCGCATGGCGCGGGAGTTGCCCGTGACCGATATTCGGCACACTTCCCGAAACCGACAGCGAGCCATGAGCGACACCCAGGTACCCGACCACTACGAGGTGCTGCAGCTCTCTCCGCGCGCCGACGCCGCGACGATCAGTCGCGTCTTCCGGCACATGGCCAAGCGGTTTCATCCCGACAACGCCGAGAGCGGCGATCCCGATCGCTTCAGCGCCGTCATGGAGGCCTTCCGCGTCCTGTCGGACCCGGCCCTCCGCGCCTCCTACGATGCCCGGTACGATCGCATGCGCGAGAAGCGGTGGCGGGTCTTCGACCAGCACACCGCACTCAGCGACGTCGCCTCGGACCGGCGGGTACGGGACGCCCTGCTGTCGATCCTCTATACCGCACGGCGGAACGACGCCGACCAGCCCGGCATCGGCAACGTGGATCTGGAGCGGATGCTCGGGTGCCCCGAAGAGCACATGAAGTTCCACATCTGGTATCTGAAGGAGCAGGGGTTGCTGCAGCGGCTGGAGAACGGCTTCATCGCGATCACCGCCGCGGGCGTGAATCACGTGCTCGAGACCGGCGGGCCGGCGCGGGTGGGGCTGCAGCTGCTCGAGTCGGGTGACCTGCCGGCGAGCGCCTAGCCGGACGAGGCGAGGCCAAGCCTCGAAGCAGTCGTAAGTGATACTACTTTTGCTACCTCCTTTTCTATAGACGACTTACCTCCCTGTTCCCTGTCCACGACCGCCAGAACGCCCAGAATCTGGGCGCCGGCGCCCCGCAGGACCTCGATGGCCTGGAGTGCCGAGCCGCCGGTGGTGATCACGTCCTCGACCACCACCACCTGGAATCCGCTCCGGAAGTTCCCTTCCACCTGTCGTTTCGTCCCATGTCCCTTCGCCTCCTTCCGGACGCTGAACGCGTCGATGGGAGGTGGGCTTCCCCAGCTCGCCGCCGCGACCGCATAGGCAACCGGGTCGGCGCCCATGGTGAGCCCGCCGATCGCGTCGGGCTTCCATCCGACGCGACGGATCGCGTCGAGGCCGAGCTGCCCGACGAGCGCGAGGCCTTCGGCGCTCATCGTCGTCGGGCGGCAATCGAGATAATAGGAGGACTTGAGGCCGGAGCTGAGGATGAACTCGCCCCGCTGGACGCTGCGCTCGAGCAGAAGGCGCTCGAGGCGGTCCGGCGCCGTCACTTGCGGCCGAAGAGCGAGGAGAGAAAGCCGCCCTTCGCGGGCTTCTCTTCCCGTGCCGCCGTGCAGAAAGCCGAGGTGAACTCGTCTACGGTCTTGTAGCGCTTGCCGCGGTCGCGTTCCAGGCCGCGCATGACGACGGCCTCGAGCGCCGGGGAAAACTTGAGGCCTTTGGCAGCCTGATTCAGAACGACCGGCGGCTGGGAGAGTAGTTGCTGAAACAACTCCCTCGGGCTGCGCCCGGTGAACGGCAGGCATCCGGTGAGCAGATAATAGGCGATGGTGGCCAGGCTGTAGACGTCTGCCTGTTCACTCACGAGCTCGCCGCTCAGCGCCTCCGGCGCCACGTACTGCAGCGTGCCGACGAAGAAACCTGCCCGCGTAAGTCGCTCCTCCGGGCTCACTTCGGCATCCCGGGCGATGCCGAAATCGAGGAGCTTCGCCTCCTGCGTGGCCGGGTCGTACATGATGTTGGCCGGCTTGAGATCGCGGTGGATGATCCCGGCCTTGTGCGCGGCACTCAGCGCGCCGCCGATCTGCTCCACGATGGTGGCGACGAGCGGCGGCGCGAGGTTGCCGGCGCGCTGGACGAAGCTCGCGAGCGGCTCGCCCTCCGCCCACTCGAGCGCGAGGAAATGGACCCCATCGGCTTCGCCATAATCGTAGGTCCGGACGATCTTCGGATGGGCGGCGCGCTTCCCGAATTCCGCCTCTCGCAGGAAGCGCTTGATGGCCACCGGGTCCTGCGCGAGTTTGGGGCGCAGCACCTTCACGGCGGCCAGTCCCTGTTCGGGATGCTCCGCACGGTAGACCGTGGCAGTGCCTCCCTCGCCGATATGCTTGACGAGGCGGTAACCGGCGATGGTGCGACCGACATGGTTTTCCGAGCTCATTGGTTGCCAAGCTAGTGATTTCCGCAAGACACAGCAAGCGCTGAGCTTACGGATTCGGGGGCGGTTGGGTGACCTGGCCCATTGACGCCCGTCGCAAACGGGTCGTAGTGTACCGCGGCCGTACTCACCTTTTCGGGATGTCTCCATGCGCTCCCTCGCGCGGTACGCGACGCTCCTGCTCCTGATCGGAACCGCTTCGTGCGGCAGCTGGCGCCGGGTCGGCGAAGAGGAGCGCGCCGCCTCCTCCTCCGAGACGCTGACGCGCCTCTTCAACGTCCAGGCGTACTACCAGAGCCTCGGCCGGCTCGCCGCTGGCGAGCCGCTCCCGTTCGTCGGGAGCATCGCCTTCGCGCGCGGGCCGGGCGACTCGACCATCGCGCTCGTCGCGCTCTCGCTCGAGAACCGGGCGCTGAGCTTCCAGCGGGAAGGGAACGGCTTCGTCGCCCGGTACCGGGTCGACCTCACGCTGCAGGGGCAGGGGAGAGCGCCGATCAGCGTGAGCCGCGATGAGCTCGTGCGCGTCGCCACCTTCCAGGAGACTCAGCGCGCCGAAGAGAGCATCCTCTTCCAGCAGACGTTCCGGATCCAGCCCGGCGGCTACCTGATCACGGCGGCACTCCGCGATCCCGCCACCGGCAGCACCTCGCGCGCGGAACTGAATACGGAGGCGCCGGCATTCGGCACCGGCACCACGACCTCGCCGATCCTCGTCTACCAGGCGCGCGGCCGCGCGGCGGCGGAGGACACGCTGTCGCTCGTCCTCAATCCCCGCGGCTCGATCGGCTACGGAAGCGACACGCTCCTCGCCTACATCGAAGGCTACGGCTTCACCGGGCCGACGCGCGTGCCGATCGAGATGCGGACCGAGACCGACAGCGTGATCTTCCGCGACTCGCTCGCGTTCCGCGGCGGCCAGCTCGTCGAGAGCCAGGTGCTCAAGCTGCGGCCCGACAGCCTGGCCCTGGGCGCGCTCCGCCTCGCGGTCGGGGAGGGAAGCGGCCGGCGGGAGGTGGCGGCGGTGGTCTCGTTCTCCGGCGCCTGGGTGGTGACCAACTACGACGAGATGCTCGACCTGCTGCGCTACTTCGGCCGGGACCGGATGCTCGATTCGATCCGCGACGCGCCGGACGCGGAGCGGCCCGCGCTCTGGCGCGCCTTCTGGCGGGACACCGATCCCGACAAGAGCACCAGCGAGAACGAGGCGCTCAACACGTACTTCAGCCGGCTCGCTGTCGCCAACCAGCGCTTCCGCGGCGAGGGCGTGGCAGGCTGGCGCACGGACCGGGGCGAGGTGTACGTGACCGTCGGCGAGCCGGACGAGACGTTCGAAACCTCGCCCGGCCAGATGGGCGGCCGCGTGCTTCGCTGGAACTACATCAACCTGCGGATGTCGCTGCTCTTCCACGACGAGACCGGCTTCGGCCGCTATCGGCTCACGCCCTCCTCCCGCGCGGATTTCGAACGGACCATCACCCGGCTGCGCCGTCTCGAGCCCTGAACCGGTGGCGTGAAGGGCAGGGGAGCGCGGAGCCGGCCGCCGCTATCTTTCCTCGATGCCCTCCACGCCACCGCGCCTCTTTCTCCTCGATGGCTATGCCCTGATCTATCGCGCCTTCTTCGCGATGATCTCGCGGCCGCTCCGCACCACGCGCGGCGAGAACACCTCCGCCGCGTGGGGTGTCGCCAATTTCCTCGTTCGCCTCGTCGAGCAGCACCGCCCCGAGTACATCGCGTGGGTCAACGACGCCGGCACGTCGTTCCGCGAGGAGCGCTACGCCGACTACAAGAGCACGCGCGAGAAGCTCGACGACGAGCTGCAGGCCGATTTCGATCGCTCGCTCGAGCGCATCCTCGAGCTCCTCGCGGCCTTCCGGATTCCCGTCGTCGCGGTGCCGGGCTACGAGGCGGACGACGTGATCGGCACGCTCGCGACGCGCGCTGCCGCCCGCGACCTGCAGGCCGTGATCGTCTCGGGTGACAAGGATTTCTACCAGCTCATCGGCCGGCGGGTGTCGCTGCTGAACCCGGGGCGGGGCGGACCGGCGGCCGTGGAGGAGACCTGGGTGGACGAGTCGAATGCGAGCGAGCGGCTCGGCGTGCCGCCCTCCCAGGTCGCCGACTACCTCGCACTGGTCGGCGACACCTCCGACAACGTCCCGGGCGTCAAGGGCATCGGCGAGAAGGGCGCGCAGAAGCTGCTCGCCGATTACGGCGATCTCGAAACCATCCTCGCCCGGGCGTCGGAAGTGACGGCCAAGCGCACCCGCGAAGCGCTCCTCGCGCAGTCCGACAGCGCGCGGCTGTCGCGCGAGCTCGTGACGATCCACTGCGATGTTCCGGTGTCGGTGGAGCTCGAGGCTCTGCGCGCGGGGGAGCCGGACTACCCTGCGCTGGTGCGCATCGCGACCGATCTCGAGTTCGCGTCGCTGGCGCGCAAGTTCGCGCAGGCAGGGCAGGGGGCGGAGACCGCGGCGGCCGCCGCCGGCGATGGCGGTGCGCCCGCATCCGCCGGTCCCCCCGATCCGACCCGCAGCGCAGTGGACGTGACCGTCGTGTGCGACGTCGAGGAGATTCCGGCGCTCGTCGAGCGGCTCCGGAGCGCGCCGCTCGTCGCGCTCGATACCGAGACCTCTTCGCTCACGCCGCGGCGCGCGGAGCTCGTCGGGCTCTCGCTCGCGGCCAGCGCCACGGAGGTCTGGTACCTGCCCTTCGCGCATCGCCCGGCCGGTGGCGAGCTCGCGGCCCCGGCACCCGTTTCGAATCTCCCGCCCTTCGACGACCCCCGCCTGGCACCGCTCCGCGAGCTCCTGGCCGATCCCGCCGTTCCGAAGGCGGGACACAACGTGAAGTTCGACTGGGAGGTCCTGCGGCGGGCCGGCGTCGAGCTCGCGGGCGTGACCTACGATTCGATGCTGGCGAGCTTCGTGCTCGAGCCGGGCCGCCGGTCGCACGCGATCGATTCGCTCGCGCTCGAGCAGCTCGGCCGCACGATGCAGACGTACACCGACCTCTGCGGCAAGGGAAAGGCGGAGATCCCCTTCGCCGAGGTTCCGGTCGCCGCCGCGGCCGCGTATTGCGGCGCGGACAGCGCCACGGTGCTCGCGCTGCGCGAGCTGCAGGTTCCGCAGCTCGAAGCCACCGGCATGGTCGCGCTCCTCGAGCGGATCGAGCTGCCGCTGGTGCAGGTGCTCGTCGACATGGAGTGGGACGGCATCCGGATCGACCGCGCGCTGCTGTCGCGGCTCGGGGCCGAGCTCGCGGCCGACCTGGCGCGGCTCGAGCAGGAGATCGCGCAGGTCGCCGGCGAGGACCTCAACCTCAACTCCCCGCGCCAGCTCGCGACGGTCCTCTTCGAAAAGCAGCAGCTGCCGGTGCTCAAGAAGACCAAGACCGGGCCGTCCACCGACGCCGACGTGCTCGAGCAGCTCGCGATGATGGGTCACGACCTCCCTCGCCTCATCCTGGCGTACCGCGAGCTGCAGAAGCTCAAGAGCACGTACGTCGATACCCTCCCGGCCACGGTGAACCCCGACACCGGGCGCATCCACACGAGCTTCAACCAGGCGGGCGCAGCGACGGGTCGTCTCTCGTCGAGCGACCCCAACCTGCAGAACATTCCCGTCCGCACGCCGCGCGGCGAGGCGATCCGCGCGAGCTTCGTCCCGGCCGAGGGCTGGACCTTCATCGTCGCCGACTACTCGCAGATCGAGCTGCGCCTCATGGCGCACCTGTCCGGCGATGCCGCGTTCATCGAAGCCTTCCGCCAGGGCGGCGACATCCACCGGCAGACGGCGGCGCTCATCTTCGGCGTGCCGGTTGACGAAGTCGCGCCCGAGATGCGCGCCCGCGCCAAGACGATCAACTTCGCGACCATCTACGGCCAGGGCGCCTTCGCCCTGAGCCGCCAGCTCGGCGTCTCGCAGGAGGATGCGCGGCTTTTCATCAGCCGGTATTTCGAGCGGTTCGCGGGCGTGCGCGAGTACCTCGATCGCCAGGTGACGCTCGCGAGGGAGCTCGGCTACGTCGAGACGCTCTCGGGACGCCGCCGCTACATCCCAGAGATCCGGGACCGGAACTTCAACATCCGCGCGTACGGGGAGCGCACCGCCCAGAATTCGCCGCTCCAGGGATCGGCGGCCGACCTCATCAAGGTCGCGATGATCCGCATCCGCGCCGCGCTGCGCGAGGAGCGCCTCGCCGCGCGGCTCCTCCTGCAGGTGCACGACGAGCTCGTGCTCGAGGCGCCGCCGGCGGAGGTCGCCCCGGTGAGCGCGCTCGTCCGGACGCACATGGAGGGCGCCGCCGAGCTCGCCGTGCCGCTCGTAGTGGACATCGGCACCGGGCCGAACTGGCTCGAGGCGAAGCGATGAAGGTCCCGCTCGGCGTCGTCGTCCTGATGCTCCTGATCCACCTCCTGCCTCGGCCGGGCGCCGCGCAGACACCGGCCGGCGACCTGCTGCGCGTCTTCCTCGACTGCCCCGATACCGACTGCGACCCCGAGTTCTTCCTCCGCGCGGTGCCGTTCGTGAATCACGTCCGCGATCGGGCCGACGCCGATGTGCACGTCCTCGTCACCGAGCAGGACGCAGGCGGGGGTGGCGATGCGTTCGCCGCGATCTTCATCGGCCGGGGCGCCTTCGGCGGGCGGCGCGACACGCTCCGGTACGCCACGCCGCAGGACGCGACCGAGGATGCCGAGCGCCAGGGGCTCGCGCGCATGATCGCGCTCGGGCTCGTGCCCTACGCCATGCGCTCGGGCGCGGCCGATCGGCTGCACGTGATCTACGATGCGCCGCCTGCGTCGGCGCAGCCGAAGCCCGTCGACCGCTGGGACAACTGGGTCTTCCGGGTGCAGGGCAGCGGCTTCGTGGAAGGGGAATCGCAGTTCGAGGAGATCGATCTCTTCGGCGGGCTCTCGGCGCAGCGCGTCACGGCGGCGCTCAAGCTCGGGCTCGCGATCGAGGGCGGCTACGAGCGGAGTGAGTTCGAGGTGGACAGCGTCACCACCGTGACGAGCACGCAGGAAAGCTACGGCGCGAGCGCGTTTGCGGTGAAGAGCCTCGGCCCGCACTGGGGTTTCCGCCTCGCCGCGTCGGCCGACCGCTCGTCGTTCAACAACCGGCGCCTCGGACTCCGTGCGCTCACGGGGCTCGAGTACGACATCTTCCCCTACCGCGAGTCGGCCGACCGGCTCTTCACCGTACGTTACGAGATCGGCCTGAACCGGTTCCGCTACGACGAGCCGACGATCTTCCAGAGGACCGAGGAGACGCTCGTCTCGCACGCGCTCGAAGTGGAGCTGGATGCGACGCAGCCCTGGGGATCGGCCGGCGTCGGGGGACGCGCCCACCAGTACCTCGACGATCTCGACAGCCACTCGCTCCGGCTCTTTGCGGACCTCGAGATCCGGCTCGTCCGGGGCCTGGAGCTCGAGATCGACGGGAGCATTTCGCGGATCCGCGACCAGCGATATCTCCCCGCCGCGGGCCTCACGCCGGAGGAGATCCTCCTGCGCCAGCAGGAGCTCGCCACCGATTACCGGTTCTTCATCTCGGCGGGCCTGAGCTACAGCTTCGGATCGATCTACAACAACGTCGTAAACCCGCGGTTCGGCGACGGCGATGCGTTCTTCTGACGCACTCTGGAACGTGTGATGCGGACCGCTTGACCCGCGTCTCCCCCGGGTGAATGTTGGCCTCGACCCTCCCCGGACCGAACGATGGACACACGGTTCCGCAGCAGCGATTCCACCGGCACCGAGCTTCCCTGGCAGACCGTCGACGAGATGCTCGACGCGCTCGAGGACGGGCGCCTCGGGGCCGACGATTACGTCTTCGACGCCACGCGCCAGGCGTGGCAGCCGATCCGGAAGCACTCGGAGATCGTCGAGGCGTGGGACCAGCGGATGAGCTACCGTCCGCCCGAGCGGCGGCGGGTCATCGCCGATGCGCGCCGGCCGCTCGAAGGCTTTCCGGCGCTCTCCCCCGAAGGCCTCACGCCGGTTTCGACGCCGGCGCTCTCTCGCATCGAGGCGGCCAGGCGCGCCAACCGCCAGCCGGAAGAGATTCCGGCCGTACGGAACGCGTTCGCCATCGGGGAGATCGGGTTCGTGCTCGTCGTGCTCGCCATGCTCGGTGCGGGGCTCGTCGTGCTCTCCCGCGCCTTCATGAGCTCGGTGGGCGGGCAGTGACCTGACGGGACGTCCGCACGCCGGGCCACCAGTTCCACCGGCCGGCGAGCTGCATGAATGCGGGCACGAGCACCATGCGGATGATCGTCGCGTCGAGGAAGACGGCGACGGCGAGCCCGAAGCCGAGGAACTGCATCACCAGCACCTGCGCGAACGCAAAGACCCCGAACACCAGGATCATGATCAGCGCGGCGGAGGTGATCACGCTCGCCGTGGCGCTCACGCCTTCCATCGTGGCCTCGTCGTTCCGGCCGGTCCGGTCGAACGCCTCCTTGATCCGGCTCAGCAGGAACACCTCATAGTCCATGCTGAGTCCGAAGACCACCGCGAACACGAGCACCGGCACCACGACGAAGATCGCGGAGGTGGCGCCGTCGAGCCCGAGAATCGTCGCGCCGACACCGTACTGGAAGACGAGCACGATGAGCCCGAAGGTGGCGCTGACGGACAGGCTGTTCATGACGATCGCCTTGATCGGCACGAGCACCGACTTGAACGCGATGGCGAGCATGAGCCCCGTGGCGAGGAGGATCATCACCACCATCACCGGAAACCGGTCCAGCAGCTCGATCTGGAAATCCACCGCCGCCGCCGTGTAGCCGCCGACGCGGATCACCGACTCCCCGAGCTGGCGCGGGGGCGTCGCAGCGATCGCGCGCATCCGGTGCACGAGGTCCATCGTGGACGTGAGCGAGGTGCTGTCCGCGGGAATGATGTCGAGCAGCGTCACCCGCTCGTCGCGGCTCAGGTAGGCGTCGATGAACTCGCCGTATTGCGCGCGCGCGGAATCGAGCTCACCGTAGAATGCGGAGAGCTCGAGGAGCGAGGCACCCGGCCGGATGCCGGCGAGGCTCCTCACCTCGCGCACGCGCGGATCCGCGCGGAACGAATCGGCCAGCGCGCGGATCCCGCGCAGCGACGTGGCGGACACCGCGCTCCGGCCCTCGGGAAGCTCGACCACGACGCGCACCGGCTGGATGTAGCCCGCGACCCCGAGCCGCTCCAGCGCCGCGAGCCCCTGGCCCGACTCGGTATTCGACGGCCACCAGTTTCGTGCGGGCAGGCCGATGCGGATCAGGAAGAGCGGTGCCGTGAGCACCGCGATGCCGAGACCGCCGAGCAGCAGCGCCCGGCGCGGGTGGCGCTGCAGGCCTCGCGCCCACTTCTCCCACGCCTGCGGCGCGTGGTACCACGTGAGCCGCCGCGCGAGCCACTTGGGGCGGTCGATGTCGCGACCGATGATGGCCAGCAGGGCAGGGAGCAGCGTCGTCGAGAGGAGCACCGCCACGGCCACGACCACGAGCCCGCCGAGACCCACGCTCCGCGTCTCGACGAGCGGCGTGAAGAGGAGCGCCGCGAACCCGACGACCACGGTGAGCCCCGAGGTGACCACCGCCATCCCGGCGGTCAGCATCGTGTTGACGGCCGCCTCCCGCCGGCGGATGCCGCTGCGCAGCTCCTCCCGGAACCGGGTCACGACGAAGAGCGAGTAGTCGATGCCGACGCCGAGCCCGATCATCGTCGTCATGTTGAGCACGAAGATGGACATCGGCGTGTGGCGCGCGATCACCCCGATGATCGCGAGCGAGATCGTGATCGCGAGGAAACCGACGATGAGCGGCAGCGCCGCGGCCACCAGCGCGCCGAACGCGAGCACGAGGATCACGAGGGTGAGCGGGAGGAGGCGCGCTTCGCCGCGCCGGCTGTCGTCGGCGCTCACGGTGCGGATGTCGAGGTCGAGCGCGGAACGGCCGGTCACGTTCGCCCGGTAGGCGCCGGCATCGTGAAAGGTCCGCATCGTGCCGTGCACGACCGAGCGCGTCGGCGTCACGAGCTTGCCGACCGTGTCCCGCTCGGTGACGGTGAGCGCGGCGAGCAGGAACGTGGTGCGATGATCGGCGCTGATGAACGTCGAATCGCCGGTGCCCGGCCACGCGGCCACGGTCCGGACGTACGGCTGCTGGCGGAGGACGCTGATGAGGCTGTCGAGCACCATCCGCGGGCGGCCGGAATCGAACGGCGCGGGAGCCTCGAGCGTGATGACGAAGTAGTCGGTCAGCGGCCGGTCGAAACGGTCGCGGAGCATCTGCTCCGCCACCCGCGACTCGGTCATCCGCTCGCTCCCCCCGCGGATATTGAGGAGCTCGGGCGTGTGGTGTGCGCGCGACGCTGCAAGTGCGCCGACCGCGATCCACATGAAAAGAACCGCCCAGCGCCAGCGGACCAGCGCACGTGCCAGCGGACCCATAACGTTCGGACGGTCTCCGGGTTCGGCTTGATGCGGCCAAGGCCGCGAGTGGCAAAATGTTAGACGGCCACGGTCGCCCACGCCAGCGGCCCGGCCCTTGCGAGCATGATATACTCATAATGATGAAACGCTGGCTCCTCCCTCTCACGACGCTCACCCTCGCCGTCCTGGTCCTCGTGGACCGGATCGGGCATTTGCGCGCCGGCAGTCCGGTCGAGGCCGCGGACACGACGGTGGCCGCCGGCGACCTGGCAACGATGACCGAGGCGCGGGCCGCCCGCCCGCCCCGCGAGGCGGAGTCCACCGGGACACCGATCACCGACCGCCTCGCCCGCCTGGCCGCACGGCAGCGGCTCGCCCGGGCGGGGAACGGCACCTACCTCGACTCCCTCCTCGCCACGACCGACTCGGTCGTACGCCGCTGGCCGGATCGCGGGGCAACGCCGCTCAACGTCACGATCATCGAGGGTGGCGTGGAGGGGTACGAGCCGAGAATGGCAGACTTTGTGCGGCAGGCGCTCGATGCGTGGGAGCGCGCGGATGCCGGCGTCCGCTTCGCCCTGGTGGCCGATACGACGGTGGCGGATGTGGTTGTGCGCTGGATCGACAGGTTCGAGTATGACCGCGCCGGCCAGACCGACCTGACCTGGGACCGGCTCGGGCGGGTCCGGCATGCCGCCATCTCACTGGCGATCCGCACGAGCGGCGGGATTCCGCTGCCCGAGGCGTCGCTCCTCGCCGTGGCGATCCATGAGACCGGTCACGCGATCGGACTCCCGCACTCGGCGGATTCGACGGACATGATGTTTCCCGCGACGCGCGGTGCGTCGCTCTCGTTCAGGGACCGGCGCACGGCCCAGCTGCTGTATGCGCTGCCGCCCGGTCCGGTGCGCGACTCGATCGACCGATGACGAGCATTCTCCTCCTGATGACGGCGCTGGTGAGCGGTGGTGGCGACGACAAGGCCACCATCCGCGGGCGCGCGCTCGATTTCTCGCGGGTGGACGCGGCGGTCGTCGAGGGGATCAGGAAGGGCATCTATCCCGGCGCCGTCGTCGTCATCGGGACGAGCGAGCGGATCCTCCATGCCCAGCGATACGGCCGGTTCACCTGGAGCGCCCGGTCGCCGCGGCCGCGGAGCGATTCGACGCTGTGGGATCTCGCCTCCCTGACCAAGGTGATCGGGACGAC
>JAICNA010000069.1 GCA_025928955.1 Gemmatimonadales bacterium
GAGATGATGCCGACCGCGAGGAGCTCGCGTCCCGACGCCGGCGCCCGCCGCCCCCCCGCAATGAACGCGATCGCGAGCGCGGCGATGGCGACGACACCGATGGCGGCCAGGGCGAGGCTTCGCCGTGGGCCAGTGGTTCGAGTGGCCTGATCGCCGGCCGGCGACGTGGACGGCTGCGGGGTGGCCGGTTCGGGGGTGACTGGACCTGCTGACTGCGGGATGACGGGAACGGCAGGCTGCGGAACGTCCTGGCTCAGGCGCGCGCGGAGGGCCCGCGTCTGAGCGGAGGGGGCCGTATCGTATTCCTCGCGCAGCCGCTGCTCGAATGCGGCGTAAGCCCGGAGCGCGCCGGCGCGGTCGCCATGCCGATCGAGCAGCTCCACGAGCACCCGCAGAATGCGTTCGTCGTCGGGATCGAGCGACGCCGATCGGCGCGCCCAGGCGATCGCGGTACCGGGATCGCCGGCGGCGTCGGCATTCGCCGACAATTCGGCTGATGCGCTCGCCGCCGACCGCCTGAAGCGGAGCCGCTCGGCATCGAGCCACTGCTCGAGTTCGGGAGCGGCATCCGCGACGAATACGCCGTCGAGCAGCTCGCCGTGGTAGAGCGCCACGGCGCCGGCGGGATCGTGCGCCGCCACCCGCGCTTCGAATGCGCGAGCATCGCACCAGAGGTGCGCCGGGTCGACGGCGATCTCGGTATCGCCGCGTGCGCGGATGACCTCGCGCCCGAGGCCGCTGCGCAGGTAATGGAGGGACTGCCTGAGGGCGTGCCGCGCCTGCTCCGTCGCGAGCTCCGGCCAGAACAGGGCGATGAGGGTATCGCGGCGTACGTACCCCGGTGCCGGGGCCAGCGCGAGATACGCGAGCAGCACGAGGCGTTTCGGCTGCACGGCGCCGGGCTGCACCGCGCGGCCATCCGACGCCCTGAGGTCGGTGGTGCCGAGGATCGAGAGCCGCGCGGTCGGGCCGGTTTCCGGGTCCGGCGAATCGCTGCGGCTGGCGGGGGTGCGGTTCATGAGAATCGAGTGGTGGCAGGCCTACCCTCGAGCTTCCTTCTGCAGCTCCGACAGGCGAACGAGCGCCTGGATAGGCGTGAGCGAATCGAGATCGAGCTCGCGCAGCCGCTCGAGGAGCGGATGCGGGATGCCCGCATGCCCGAGCAGGTCGAGCTGCTCCGGATCGGCCGGAGCGGGCGCCGGGCCGGGCGCGACGCGATGCTCGCCCTCGAGCGTGCCGAGCACTTCGCGCGCGCGGTGCACGACCGCGGCCGGAAGGCCGGCGAGCTGCGCGACATGGATTCCGTACGACCGGTCGGTCCCCCCCGGCTCGAGGCGGTGCAGGAAGACCACCGAGTCCCCTGCCTCCCGGACCGCGACGTTGTAGTTGCGCGCGTGCGCGAGGCGCTCCGGAAGCTGCATCAGCTCGTGGTAGTGCGTCGCGAACATCGTCTTGCACCCGATGCGATCGTGCAGGTGCTCGGTGACCGCCCACGCGATGGCGACTCCGTCGTACGTGGATGTGCCTCGCCCGATCTCGTCGAGCAGCACGAGGCTGCGCGCCGTGGCGTTGTGCAGGATGGCGCTCGTCTCGCTCATCTCCACCATGAAGGTGGACTGTCCCCGCGCGAGGTTGTCGCTCGCCCCGACGCGGGTGAAGAGGCGGTCGACGACGCCGATCTCCGCCGCATCGGCAGGCACGAAGCTCCCGAGCTGCGCCAGCACGACGCACAGGCCGATCTGGCGGAGGATCGTGCTCTTGCCGGCCATGTTGGGCCCGGTGACGAGCAGCACGCGCTCCGGCTCGTCGAAGAACGCGTCGTTCGGTATGAAGTTCTCGCGCGGCATGAGGCGCTCGATCACCGCGTGGCGCGACGCGCGGAGCCGGAGCGCGAACCCGTCGTCGACGTGCGGCCGCACGTACCGGCACGTCACGGCACGGTCGGCGAGCGCCGCCCAGACGTCGAGGCGGGCGAGAATGGATGCGGCGCGCTGGATCCGTGCGATCGCGCGACCGGCCTCGGCCCTGAGGCCGTCGAAGAGCACCGACTCGCGGCTCGCCATTCCCTCTTCCGCCCCCAGCACCTTCGCCTCGTACTCCTTGAGCTCGGGTGTCACGTAGCGCTCCGCCCCGGCGAGCGTCTGGCGGCGCTCGTAGTCCGCCGGCACCCGCCCCGCGTGCGCGTGCGTGACCTCGAGGAAATAGCCGAACACCTTGTTGAACCCGACCTTGAGCGACGGGATGCCGGTCCGGTCACGCTCGCGCTGCTGGAGGGTCGCGATGTACTGCCGCCCGCCGTCGCGCAGGCTGCGGAGCTCATCGAGCCCGGCATCAAAGCCGGTACGGATCACGCCGCCATCGGCGAGGGTGGCGGGAAGCCGCTCCTCGAGCCCGGCATCGAGGCGCGCGGCGATATCGGCGAGCAGGTCGAAGTCGCGCTCGAGCTCGGCCAGGCAGTCGCTGTCGCCGCGCCCCGAGAGGCTCGACAGCCCTTCGAGCACGTCGGGGAGTCGATGGAAGGAATCGCGGAGCGCGCCCATCTCGCGCGGCGTCGCGCGCGCCGCCGCGGCCCGGCCGCCGAGCCGCTCCAGGTCGCGAACGCCATCGAGCGCCTCGCGAATGCGATCGCGCGCGCGGGTGTCGCGCACCAGCACTTCCACGGCGTCGAGCCGGCGGGCGATCTCGGCCGCATCACAGAGGGGTGAAAGCACCCACTGCCGCAGCAGCCGCGCGCCCATCGGGGTCACCGTCGCATCGATCGTCTCGAGCAGCGTCGTTCCGCGGGCGCCGGCGCGAAGCGGCTCGACGAGCTCGAGGTTCCGCCGCGTCATGTCGTCGAGCCAGAGGTACGAGCCGCTCCGGCGGACGGCGGGGCGCGCGAGGTGCGGCAATCCGGCGGGCTGGAGGTCGGTGAGGTATCGCAGCAGCGCACCGGCGGCGCCCACGGCAGCGTCGTCCGCCGGCTCGAGTCCGAGGCCGTCGAGGGACGCGACCGAGAACCGGCGGCCGAGCTCCTCGCGCGCGAGCCCCGGATCGAACTCCCAGCGCTCCCGCTCGGTGACGAGCGTGCCGTCCTCGGCGGCGAGTCCGAGTCCCGAGGGAACGACGAGCTCCGCCGGCGCGAGGCGGGCCAGCGCCTCGCCGATATCGGCCCGTGCGACCGTCTCCAGCGTGAACTCGCCGGTCGAGAGATCCACCGCCGCGAGACCGAGCGACTCCGCCTGCGCGCCCGGCGCCGCAGCCAGTGCTCCACCACAGACCGCCACGAGCCAGTTGTTCCTCCCGCCCGCCACCCATCCGTCCTGCAGCAGCGCGCCCGGCGTGACGGTCTCGACCACCTCTCGGCGGACGATGCCCTTCGCGAGGCGCGGATCCTCCACCTGCTCGCAGATCGCGACGCGATGACCGGCGGCGACGAGCTGCCGCAGGTAGTCGGCGGCGGCCTTGACGGGCACCCCGGCAAGCGGGACGCCGTCACCACGCGATGTCAGCGTGATGCTCAGGACGCGTGCGCCGAGCTCCGCGTCGTCGAAGAACATCTCGTAGAAATCGCCCATTCTGAAGAAGAGGATCGCGTTCTGGTGCCGCGCCTTGATCTCGCGGTACTGCTGCATGAGCGGCGTCCCGCCGCTGCTCCGCTGCTCACTCACGCGTGAACTCAATCCGCGACGACGAAGGCGCCGGGAAAGTCGACGGCGATGCGCTGGCGGGCCGCATTCGCCTCCGCGCGGGTGGCGTAGGCGCCGGCGCGCACCTTGAGGAATCCGCCATCGCGCACCACGCGCGCCGTGAAGCCGAGCCGCTCGAGCCGTGCCACGGCCGCGTCGGCCGCCTGCTGTGTTCCGGCCGCGACGACCTGGATGCGGAACGCCGGGGCTTCCCGGGCCGCAGCCGGCGCCGGCGGCTCGGCGGCCGGTGCCGCGGTCTGGACGGCGGGCTCGGGCGCGGCGAGCTGGATCGTGTCGGCGGGCACCGGGCGCGCGGTGTCCACCGGGGCAGGTCGGACCGAGTCGGCGGGCGCGGGGGGTGAGGTGGTGACTGGAGTCGCGGGTGGCGGAGCATCGCGTGGCGGCGCGGCGAGCGCGCCCGCGGCCAGGAGATCGCCAGGGCATCGCCGTGCGAAGGCGTCGAGCTGCGCGCGAACCTCGGTGGCTTCCGCGGGCGTTGCGGCAAGGCCGGTCCCGATCCAGCGGCATGCCGAGCGTTCGTCGCGGAGATCGAAATGGGCGCGAGCAGCCCAGAACGCGGCGAGTCCGAGGACGTCGGACCGTGGAAAATCGGCGCGGATCCGGTCGAGCTGACGAACGGTTCCCGGAAGGTTGCCGCTCGCGTACTCGAGCTGCGCGAGCTTGAGGAGTGCGTCGTCGGCCCAGCGGGAGAGCGCATGCTCGACCACGACGCGCTGGAGATGGCGCTGCATCTCCTGCGCGGTCGGGGAGATGAGCGCGGTGGCGTAGAGGGCCTCCGGATAGACCGGATCGGACGCGGGCATGGACTGCAGCATCCGCGAGAGCGCGGCGCGCGCCGAATCGCCCGAGCCTTCCTGCGCCTGCCGCACCGCGGCGACGACGCGAGGATCGGTCTGCGCATCTGCGCTGGCGAACCCGAACGGGATGGCGAACAGGAGCACGCCGGTCGCCAGCGCCGCCCGCATCGCGCGCCCCATCCGTCCTTCCGTCGTTCCGTCCTTCCGTCCCTCGGTCATGCTTCCACCTTTTCTCCCAGTACCAGGCGCATCACGAGATCGGCGAGCAGCGCGCGCTCGTCGGAGAGCGTGGTGCTCTTCAATGATCGGTCGGTATCGAGCGCGGCCCGGAGCGCCTCGCGGAGCCTGGACGCCGGCCAGTGCGCCGCCCAGCGCGCCCAGCGGGCGGTTTCGTCCTTCCAGGGTCCGAGGCCGAAGGGGCGCGCCGCGCGGAGCGCATCGAAGGCCGTGCGCTCGAGCTGCCCCCCGCGCGCCTTCGCGTCCCAGGCCGCGCGGACCACGCCCACGCCGACGAGCGTCGTGCCGATCAGCGTCACGAGCTTGACGCCACTCATGCCGGATTGATCGAGGACCTGCTCGAGCAGCATGACGCCCCGGCCAGCGTCCCCGTCCATCACGGCATCCCGCCAGTCGAAGACCGTCTCGCCGTGCCGGATGCCGACGAGGTCACCGACCTGCTCCGCCGTGATCGGCTCCGCACCGGCGACGGCGGAGAGCTTCTCGAGCTCCAGTCGGAGCGCGCCGAGGTCACCGCCCGTGCACTTGAGCAGGTGCGCGGCCGCGCCGGGCGCGAACCGGATTCCGCTCGCCGCCGCCCGGCGCTCCAGCCACCGCTCCACCTCGACGGCGGTCGGCGGGCCGAAGTGCACGGCTACGACTCGCTTCGCCAGCTCCTTGTCCTCGGCGTCCTCCGCGCTCCCCTGGACGAGCACCACCACCGTGTCCGGCGACGGCCGGTCGAGGTAGGCCAGAAACGCATTCCTGGCCTTCGTCTTCCGCTTCCACTGCTCCACGTCGCGCACCACGACGACCCGTCGCTCGGCCATCATGGGTACGGTGTTGCAGAGCGCCTCGACCGATTCCGGATCGAGCTGTCCCGCCGATCGCTGATCGAGGTTGAAATCCCGCGTGGCCGGATCCACCGCCCGCTCGAGGAGATAGCGCAGCCCTTCCTCCTTGAGCACATCCTCGGGCCCGTGGAGGTAGTAGGCGCGCTCGAATTCCCCCTTCTTGAGGGCGGAGAGGAATTCCCGGGGCGTGCGGGACGGCATGACCAATGTTAGCGCGAGGAACCGCTTTTATTAACCCGCGCGGGAGCCGCCGCCGTGCCGGAAGAACCTCTCGGCATGCAGCAGTGCGACGAGCGTCTTCGCATCGGCAACCTGGCCCTGCTCCACCAGGCGGAGGGCCTCGGACCAGCGCATCTCATGGACCTCGACGAATTCGTCGGCCTCGCGGGCGTGATCGCCGCCGCGAAGACCGGTGGCCACGAAGAGGTGAATGCGCTCGTCGGTAAAGCCGGGGGTCGTCAGGATGGTCACGAGCCGGCGGCAATCGCCTGCCGTGTACCCGGTTTCCTCCCGGAGCTCGCGCCGCGCGCATGCCTCGGGAGCCTCGCCCGGGTCGAGCCTCCCCGCGGGAATCTCCCACAGGTCGCCGTCCGCAGCGTGCCGGAACTGGCGGATCAGGACGATGCGAGGGTCCTCCGACATCGGGTCGTCCAGAAAGGGAACCACTGCGGACGCCCCGGGATGCCGGAGCATTTCGAGCGTTCCGGTCGAGCCGTCCGGGAATCGGACGGTATCGAGATCGAGGTTGACGATGCGGCCGGTGTGGAGCCGTTCGGTCGAGATCAGCGGCATGGGGCGGCAGGGGTGAAAGGGCCGGGCACCAATGATACGCTCGCGGCGCGGATCGTGAAACGGAACGGGGCGGCCTGGGCCGCCCCGTTCGCACCTGTCGAGCGTGCGCGTTACCGGAGGGTCATCCCGTCCGCGTCGAGCACGGAAACAGGGCCGAGGTTGAGGGCCTCGACGCCACTCCGGATCTGCTCGAGGTCGCCGACGACGACGATCGTGAACTGCTCGGGCTGCAGGTAGCGTCGGGCGACGCGGGTCACGTCAGCCGGCTTCACCGCCTGCACGCGGGTGAGGAAGGCCGTCATCTCGGTTTCCGGAAGGCCGAAGAAGGCGAGGTCGGCGAGCTGATTGACCACGCCCGCATTCGTCTCGATGGAGCGCGGGTAACTCTGCACGATCGTCCGCCGGGCGAACGCGACCTCCTCCTCCGTGACCGGGCGGCCGGCGCGGATGTCCCTCAGCTCACGCAGGAATTCGATGAGCGAGCTGTCCGTCTTCGCCGTGAACACGCCTGCGCTGGCGACGAACGGCCCGTCGCCGCGCGCGAAGGTCCACCCGCTCCGCGCGCCGTACGTGTAGCCCTTGCTCTCGCGCAGGTTCAGGTTGATCCGGCTCGAGAACTGGCCGCCGAGGATCGTGTTCAGCACCTGCAGCGCGTAGTAGTCGGGACTCGTCGAGCGGGCGGCGCCGGGGTGACCGATCCGGATCTCGCTCTGCGCAGCCCCCGGCTTGTCCACGAGATACACCGCCGCGGGCCGGCCGGCGGGACGCGGCGGGATCGCCGAGGCCGTGGCCGGGAGCTCGCGCTTCTCCCAGGTGCCGAACGCCTTCGTGGCGAGTCCCATCGCCTCATCGGCCGTGACGTCGCCGACGACCACGAGCACCGCGTTGTTCGGGCGATAGTACGTGCCGTAGAAGCCGGTGATGTCCTCGCGCGTGATGCTGCCGATCGTCTCGGGTGTGCCGTTGCCGGGCCGACCGTAGGGATGGTCCTCGCCGTACACCCTCGCGGCGAAGGTGTTCGATGCGATCGTGGTAGGCTGGTCCTTCTGCTGGCGGAGCGCCTGAATCCGGGACTTGCGGTCGCGCTCGATCTCCTCGGCGGCGAAGGCCGGCTGCGTGACGAGTTCCCCCATCAGCGCGAACGCGTCGCCGCTCGTCTTCTTCAGTGTCGAGAGCGAGACCGTCGTGCGCTCGTCGCTGGCGAAGGCGCCCAGGTTCGCGCCGAGCGCGTCGACCGCGCGCGCGAATTCGAGCGCCGGGCGCCGCGCTGACCCCTCGTCGAGCACGCTCGCCGTCATCGAGGCGAGGCCGGCCTTCTCGCCACTGTGGACGGCGCCCGCGCGGATCACGAGCGACGCGTTGATGGTCGGAAGCTCGCGCTGCGTCACGGTCCACACCTGGAGGCCGTTGGCGAGGGTTCGCTTCACCACCGCGGGTGTCTGTACCGTCGGAGTCGGTCCCGGTGCCGGTCGGACCGACCGGTCGAGGGCCTGAGCGGACAGGGCGGCGGGCAAGCCGGCGAGGATGACGGCGGCCAGCGTGGCGCCGCCGAACCGCCGGCTGCTGGTGCTTCTCGGCATGACGCTCACGGCGTCACCTCCATGGGCTGGGCGGCGAGCTCACGCTTGCCCGCAGGAACGGTGGACAGCACGACGTGCGGCTTCCCGACGAGGTAGGCCTGCGCCACGCGCTTCACGTCGTCGGCGGTGACGGCGCGGAATCGGGCGAGGTCCTCGTTGAAGAGATCGGGCTTGCCGCGGAAGGTGTAGTACGAGTTGAGCCGGTCGGCCTTGCCGAGCGTCGAGGCCAGCGACATCACGAACGACGACTCCGCGCCATTCTTCGCGGCGACGAGCTCCTCCTCGGTCGGTCCCTCGGCGGCGAGCCGTCCGATCTCCTCGTACACTGCGCGCTCCATCTGCGAGAGGCTCGTCCCCTCGCGCGCCATCACGGTCACCTGGAACGAGCCGGCGAGCTCGCGGCCGCCATAGCTTGCCGAGGCGCTCTGGGCCGCCTGCTCGCGATAGATCAGTCGCTCGAACAGGCGCGAGGTCTTTCCCTGGCCGAGCACGTTGGCGAGCATGGAGAGCGCGGGATCGTCGGCATGCCACTGCTCGACGGCGGGCCACGAGATGCTCACCTGCGGCAGCGTGACACGGTCCTCGAGCACCTCGCGAACGTCGGCGGCGAGCCTGACGGGGCGGGGGGTCGGCTTGGGCACCGGACTCCCGGCCGGAATCGGCCCGAAGTACTTCTCGGCGAGTCTGCGGACGTCCGCCGGCTTCACGTCGCCGGCCACCACGAGCGATGCATTGTTCGGCGCGTACCACGTGCGGAAGAAGCCCTTCACGTCCTCCATCGAGGCGGCCGTGAGGTCTTCCTGGTAGCCGATCGTGGGCCAGTGGTATGGATGGTCCTCCGGATAGAGCAGCTCACCCATGCGGATGAAGCTCATGCCGTAGGGGCGATTCTCGTAGTTCTGCCGGCGCTCGTTCTTCACGACGTCGCGCTGGTTGGCGAGCTTCTCCTCGGTCATCGCGTCCAGCAGGAAGCCCATCCGGTCCGCCTCGAGCCACAGCGCCATCTCGAGATAATTCGACGGAACCTGCTCGAAGTAATTGGTGCGGTCGGCATTGGTCGAACCGTTCAGCGTGCCGCCCGCCTCCTGAATGAAGGCGAAGTGCTTGTCGTCCCCGACGTTCGCCGAGCCCTGGAACATCATGTGCTCGAAGAGGTGCGCGAAGCCGCTGCGCCCCTCCGCCTCCCGGCCGGAGCCGACGTGGTACCAGACATTGACCGCGACGACGGGGGCGGAATGATCCTCGTGCACGATCACGGTCAGGCCGTTCGCGAGCCGGAACGTCTCGGTCGGGACCTTGAGCTCCTGCGCCGTCGCGGCGCCGGGCAGGATCGCGAGTCCCGCCGCGGCCAGGAGCGCCTTCACCGCGTGCTTCATCGTGACACCTCGTTTCCGTTGAAGTCCCTCAGCTCGACCGGGCCGAGCGCGAGCGCCTCGAGGCCGGGCCGAACGGTCGTCACATCGCCCACGACCACGACCGTCAGCTTCCCCGGATCGAGGTACTGCTGGGCGACGCGCTGCACATCCGCGGCCGTGACGCGCGAGATCGCCGCCAGCTCCTCCGGAATCGAGGAGAGCGGCAGGCCGAACTCGTTCAGGGAGGCGAGCTGCGAGGCGACGTCGCCGGTGGTCTCGAACTCGGTGAGTGCGCCGAGCGTGAGGTAGGCGCGCGCACGCTCCAGCTCCGCCTCGCTCACCGGCTGCTCGCGAATCCGCTTGAACTCGGCGAAGAAGATCGCGAGGGAGCTGTCGGTCACGTTGGTCCGGACCTGCGCGCCCGCGGAGAAGGGCCCCGGCAGCGGGCGCCACTGGTAGCCCGAGAAGGCCCCGTACGTGTAGCCCTTCTGCTCGCGCAGGATGTCGTTGAGCCGCGCCGAGAAGGAGCCGCCCAGGATCGTATTCATGAGCGTGATGGCCGCGTAATCCTCGGAGCGGCGGTCCACTCCGGGCGCGCCGATGCTCACCACGGATTGCACCGCGCCCGGCTTGTCCACGAGCACGATGCGCGTCTCGGGCCTCGGTGGCTCGGCGGGCGCCGTGGGCGCGGGGAGCGGGCGCGACGGAGCACGCCACGCGCCGAAGCGGGCCATTGCGAGCGACCGGGCTTCCTCGAGGGTGATGTCGCCGGTGACGATCAGGGTGGCCCTCCGCGGGTCGGCGGCGCGATTCCAGAAGGCGCGCACCATGGCGGAGTCGAGCACGGCGGTGCTCGCGGAGTCGCCGCCGATCGGCGCGTGATAGGGATGCCCCTCGGGGAACACGACGTGCGAGAAGACGAGACTGGCGACGGCGCCGGGCTGGTCGCGCTGCTGCAGGATGCCGGCGAGCCGGAGGTCCCGCTGCCGCGACACGTCCACCCGCGAGAACGTCGGCCGCAGCACCACGTCGGCCATCAGGTCCATCGCCTGCGCGAAGGTGCGCTTCGGCGCGCCCAGCGAGATGATCGTCGCCTCCCAGCCGGCGCCCGTTCCGAGCGAGGCGCCGAGATATTCGAGCTCGGCGGCGATCGCGAATGCGTCGCGCTTCCCCGCGCCCTCATCGAGCATGTTGGCGGTGAACGTGGCGAGGCCGGGCCGGCTGCCGTCGTGCCGTGCCCCGGCGGCGATGGTGAGGCGCGCATTGACGAGCGGGACTTCGGGCATGCGAACGACCTGGAGCTGAATGCCGTTCGGCAGCGTGTCGTGCTCGACGGCCGGCATCGAAAGCTGCGGCGCCGGTCCGAGGCTCGGCGGGGTTGCGGTGGCGGGCGGCGCGGCCTGCGACGCGCTCGCGTTGGTCGTCGTCGCCGGCTCGGCCGGTGCGGGAACGGTCTCCGTCGTGCGCGATGCACACGCGGACAGCGCGGCGGTCGCGGCAAGGGCCGCGAACCTCGCCGAGCGGAATCGCATCACCTGCTGCATTCTCCTGGACTCCTCCGGATAGCTCGTGATCATGGCGTCACCCTCGGGCGCGCCGCGAGATCACGCCTCCCTTCGGGTACGATCGACAGCACGACGCGCGGCCCGGACAGGTATTCCCGCACGACGCGCTGCACGTCGGCGGCGGTGACGGCGCGATAGCGCTCGAGATCGCGCTGGAACCCGTCGGGCTCGCCGATCTGGTAGTAGTAGGCATTGAGCTGGTTGGCCTTGCCGCCGACGCGCTCGAGGCTCGAGAGGAAGCCGGACTCGTAGGAGTTCTTCGCCTGCTCGAGCTCCCGCGCGGTCGGGCCTTCCGCCGCGAGCCGCGCGATCTCGGCGTCGATGACCTGCTGCAGCTCGGGAAGCGACTTGCCGGGCCGGGCCGTCGCGACGACGGCGAAGTCCCCGTCGAGCCGCTTGCCGTCCTGATACGCGAAGACGCTGCTCGCGATCTGCTGGTCGTACACCATCTTCTGCGTGAGGCGCGCGTTCTTGGCCCCCGTGAGTATGTACGCCGCAAGGCTGAGCGCGGCGTCGTTCGGCTCCCATCCCTTGACGGTGTGCCAGGTGTAATAGAGCCGGGGCAGCTGCACCCGATCCTCGAGGACCGCTGCGGTGTCCCCCGTCAGCTTCACGGCGACGGGCTGGGCGCGCTGGATGGCCGGGCCCCTCGGGATGGCGCCGAAATATTTCTCGACGAGCGCCTTCACGTCGTCCGCCTTCACGTCTCCCGCCACGACGATCGACGCATTGTTCGGCGCGTAGTAGCGACGGAAGAAATCCTTCACGTCCTCGAGCGAGGCGGCGGAGAGATCGACCATCGATCCGATCACCGGCCACGAGTACGGATGCTCCTTCGGGTAGAGCATCGCGATGATCGTCTCGTTGGCGCGGCCATAGGGCTGGTTGTCCACGCCCTGACGGCGCTCGTTCTTCACCACGTCCCGCTGGAGGTCCACCTTCGCCGAGTCCATGGTCGGGAGCATCCACCCCATGCGATCGGCCTCGAGCCAGAGCATGAGCGGGAGGGCATTCGCCGGCCCGGACTCGAAGTAGTTGGTGCGATCCTCGTTCGTGGAGCCGTTGTTGTTGGCGCCCGCGGCCTCGAGGCGCCGGTCGAACTCGGGATACGGCGCATGCTGGGAGCCCATGAACATCAGGTGCTCGAACAGGTGCGCGAATCCCGTGCGCCCGAGCTTCTCGTCGCCGGACCCGACGTGGTACCAGACGTTGACCGTCACGACCGGCGCCGAGTGGTCCTCGTGCACGATCAGCGTGAGGCCGTTGTCGAGGGTGTCGATGACGTAGGGAACCTCGAGTGGCGCCGACGGCGACGGCGGTGACGACTGCGCCCCCAGCGGCGCGGCGACGACGAGTGCGAGCCCCGCGACCGCGGCACCGGTACGACCTTCCATCCATCTCATGCCTGTACCCCTTTTCCTTATGTATTGGGTGTCGCCTGCTGTACGGTCACGCCGACGCGGCGGTTTCGCCCCGGAACCAGCGCCAGCTCCGGATCCACGCGACCGGCGCCTTCAATCCTTCCCAGAAGAGATAGCGGAGCTCGAGGTTGGGGTTGTCGGAGATCGGGCTCGACTCCGTGGGGGACGTGTATGCCTCGAGCTCGTTGCGGGTCGCTTCGAAGCGGAGCCGCGACATGTGGAACGGGTCGCTCACGAGCAGCACCGACCGCAGCTTCCGCGGATGGAGCCATTCGGCGACGTCGGTCATCGAGGCGTAGGTGGAACGTCCCCTGGGCCGCACTACGATCGCGGAATCCGGCACCCCCCGGCTCGCAAGCCACCGCCGGCCCACTTCCGCCTCGCTCGTCGTGTCCCCCCGGCCGAACCCCCCGGTCACCATGATCCTCGGCGCCATCCCCTCCTCGTAGAGCCTCCGCGCATGATCGAGGCGGGCGCGGAGCACCGGCGACGGCCGGCCGTTGTACTGCGCCGCCCCGAGGACGACGATGGCATCCACCGGCCGGCGCTGGTCCTGGAGGCTCACGACCAGAACCATCACGAGCGAGACGGTGTAGGCAATGAGGGTCGCAAGGACGAGAATGCCGGCAAGCTTGAGGGTGCGGCGGAGGACGCGGTGCACGGGGGGAAGTTACGGCAGGGGGCGGGAGATCGGGAGAGCTCCTCCGCCCCCTCCCGCTACGCGCTCAGCACGAAACTCTCCCCATGCCGCGGCACGTGAACCTCGGGAATCCCCTCGGACTTGAGCATCGCGGCCATGGCCGAGAGGGCCGTTCCTTCGCCGTGCACGCAGAAGGCGCGGCGGACGGGGCCGCCGAGCCGCTTCACCCAGGCGCGCAGCTCGTCCCGGTCGGCGTGGGCGGAGTATCCGCCGATGGTCTCGACTTCGGCGCGGATCGGCACGTCCTCGCCGAAGACCTTGACCACGTCCGCCCCGTCCTGAATGCGCCGCCCCAGCGTATGCTCACCCTGGAAGCCGACGAAGAGGATGCAGTTCCGGTGGTCCCCGCCGTGGTTCTTGATGTGGTGGAGAATGCGCCCGGCCTCCGCCATGCCCGAGGCAGCGATGATGATCGCCGGTCCCTGCAGGCTGTTGAGCCGCTTGGAGTCTTCGACGTCGCGCGTGTAGTTCACCAGCGAGAAATCGAACAGCGGCGAGTTCGCCTCGACGAGGCGCTCCGTGCGGTCGAAGACGTCGGGATGCAGCCGGAATACGGTCGTTGCTTCGATCGCGAGCGGGCTGTCGATGTAGACCGGGATCCGGGGAATCTTCCCCTGGCGGAAGAGGTCGTTCAGCGCATAGACGAGCTCCTGGGTCCGGCCGACGGCGAAGGCGGGCACCAGGATCTTCCCCCCGCGCGCCGCCACCCGCCGCACCAGCTCGCCCAGGTGCTCCTCGGCGCCCTCGACGCTCTCGTGCTCGCGCTCGGCGTAGGTGGACTCGATGATGAGCGTATCGATCGGTCCCGCGGGAGGATCGGGGTCGCGGATGATCGGAAGGCCGGCGCGCCCGATGTCCCCGGAAAACACCAGGCGGTGCTGCCCTCCCTCCGTGATCCGCACGTCCACGCTCGCCGAGCCCAGGATGTGGCCGGCGTCGGTGAACTCGATCGTGACATGCTTGCGGAGGTGCTGCAGGCGGCGGTACGGCACGCCGACGATGAGCTCCTGGGTGCGCGCCGCGTCGCGCATCGTGTAGAGCGGCTCCGCTTCGGGACCGGCACGTCCGTGGCGCACGAGGAACTCGAAGTCCTTCTCCTGGATGTGCGCGGAGTCGGCGAGCATCACGGCGCAGAGATCGCGCGTGGCGGCCGTGGCGTGGATCGGTCCGTGGAAGCCGCGGTTCACGAGGAGCGGGAGCCGCCCGGCGTGGTCGATGTGCGCGTGGCTCAGCACCACCGCGTCGATCTCGTCCACCGGCAGCGGGAGCCTCACGTTCTTCGCCCGGCTCTCCGCGCGCCGGCCCTGGA
>JAICNA010000089.1 GCA_025928955.1 Gemmatimonadales bacterium
CGATCGAGCAGTACCGCAGCGACTATCAGTTCTTGATTCCGCCCTCGTGGACGTCGAACCACTTCGTGATCGCGGCCACGCAGGGTGGAAACTTTCAGCTCGACGGCGCTCCGCTTGCCGGAGCGCATCCCAGAGTGGCGAGCGCTCGAACCAGGTGCGCGTGAGGCTCCGGAGCGCCGGCGTGTCGCGCGCGACTTCGAACAGGGTCGAGTTCTCGGTGCGCCCGTGCGTCAGCTGGTCGATGAAGTTGAAGACGAGCGCGGTCACGCCCTCCTGCGCGAGGTGGCCGGGCAGCCGCTTCAGGAGGCCCTCGCCATCCGCCGCGGTGAACACCTTCTCGTAGTGCACCGGCACGCTCTTGCCGGTGAGCTCCCGCAGCTGCTCGACGAGCAGCTCCGCTTCGTGCGCGTTGAGGCTCGCCTCGTCGTAATCGGCCCACCACTTCGGGTAGCGGGACTTGAGCTCGGCCGGAAAGAGCCCGCTGAAGATCGCATTCCGCGCGAAGGGCGTGGCCGTGGGCAGGATCGAGAAGTAGTGGGCCGTTTCGATGTCGAAGTGCGCGCTGATCAGCGGGCGGATCATCGCCCACTGGTCGAGCCGGAGGCAGTCCACCACGACGAGCATGGCGCGACCGTGCGCCTCCAGCACCGGGCGCAGGAACTCGGCGCCGATGTCCACGGAGAGCGGCGGGCGGTCGGACTGCTGGTCGTGCAGCCAGCCGGCGTAGTGCCGCCGGAGATATCGTGCGAAGTCCTCGCGGATGCTCGACTGCAGCGTGCGCAGCGCTTCCTGCAATCCCGGCTCGTCCGCCTGGCCGAGCCGCACCTCCCACTCCGCGAGCTCGACCACGAGCTCGACCCACTCGCGCCATGCGAGCGGCGAGCCGCGGCGGGCCTCGAGCTCGCGGAAGCGCGTCGCGAAGTCGCGCGAGAGACGCTGCTGGCGGATCCGGTCTCCCTCGAGGAGGCGCGTCACCACCGAGAGGATCTGCCGCGGGTTGACGGGCTTCGTGAGATAGTCGGAAACGTCGGCGCCGATGGCGTCGCGGAGGGTGTCGGGCTCCTCGCTCTTCGTCACCATGACCACCGGCATGGCCTGGTCGAGGCCGCGGATGGCGCGGAACACCTCGAGGCCGCGGCGGCCGGGCATGTGCTCGTCGAGCAGCACGACGCCATAGGGCTGGCGCTGCAGGAGCACGAGGGCGTCGTCACCGTTCGTCGTGGTCTCGACGGCGAAGCCCTGCTCTTCGAGGAACATGATGTGCGACGTAAGACTTTCGACTTCGTCGTCCACCCAGAGGATGCTCTTGGGACGCGGCATTAATGGAAAGTAAGGCGTCGCGACCATCGCGGGCAACGCGCCGCTCGCTGCTGGCGAGCGTTTCCGGCGCTCCGTACATTCACCGCCGTGACCGATTCGCTACCGTCCGGCGGGTGGGACCCGGCCGCGTCGGCGCTCGCCGAGCTCCTCACGCGGACCGCGCGCGGCCCGCGCCGCGAAGGCGTGTACGCGCTCTGGCTCACCGTCCGCGTGGTGCAGGATCTGCTGCTCGAGCCGCCGCCGGCGGAGCGGGCGCAGCGCCGCCGGCTTGCGGCGCTCGAGCAGCGGCTCTCCAGCCTCACCGTCCCGCCACCGCTCCGCCGCGCGCTCACCGCCGCGTTTTCCGAGCTCGTGAACGCCGGACCGGCCAGTGCGCCGATCATCCTGAGCCAGCTCGTCGCGCCGGCGCGGGATGCGGCGGGAGTCGAGGCGGGCGAGGCGGTGGCACTCGCGGCGCGGGGCGCGAGGCAGGCGCTCGCGAAGCGCTGACAGCGATCGTCCATCGCAAGAACGACCGGACGGCGATCTCCGCCGTCCGGTCGTCTTGCCGCACTGCCTTCAGCAGTGCGGTCCCGGTGCTATTCGCCGGACCGGGGGATGGTCCGCGAGCGCATCGTGTTGATCGTGTCCGCAGCCGCCTCCCGGTCCCGGACGTAAGCCGAGTCGCGTCCGGGAACCGCGCCGTTGAGCTCGATCCGGGTCCGGCCGACATCCGACGGCGAGACCCTGACCCAGAGCGGGCGCCGACCCTCGGCATAGAGCACGATCGTCCCGGTCGAATCCCGGGTATCGCTCACCAGCCGCCAGGGCGCCCGGGTGAGACCGGTCCGGTACATCTCGACGACCGCCTCCTGGGAGGCCTGGGACTCGAGCACGATCTGGAGCGCATCCCGGCTCCCGCTCCGCGTGATCACCTTGCCGTCCGCGGGAAGCGGAAGATCCTGGAATGCCTCCCCGAATTCGGGCGAATCGTCGGGCGGCGGGGCCTGTTCGCAGCCGGCCAGCGCGAGCAGGCCGGCGATCGCAACCATCGAAATGAAGCGCATAGGAGGGGGAGAGTAGCGGGGGTGCAACTTTGCCGCAAGGCGTGTTCCCGCTTATGTTTCCGCAATTCGTACCCCGAAGGAGCTCGGCGATGGCCGGCCATAGCAAGTGGAAGCAGATCAAGCGCAAGAAGGCGGTCACCGATGCCCGCCGCGCCTCGTCGTGGACCAAGGTCATTCGCGAGATCACGGTCGCGGCCAAGGCCGGCGGCGGCGACCCGGGCGGCAATCCCCGCCTCCGGACGGCCATCGACGCGGCGAAGGCCGTGAACATGCCGAACGAGAACATCGACCGCGCCATCAAGAAGGGCACCGGGGAGCTCGAGGGGAGCAGTTACGAGGAGCTCACCTACGAGGGTTACGGTCCGGGTGGCGCCGCGATCTTCATCGAAGCCACGACCGACAACCCGACGCGGACCGTCGCCGAGATCCGGCACGCGTTCAGCCGGAATCACGGCAATCTCGGCGCCACCGGCTCCGTGGGCTGGATGTTCGACCGCAAGGGACAGATCTACCTCGATGCCACGCGTCATGACGAGGACCGGACGCTCGAGCTCGCCCTCGATGCCGGCGCCGAGGACTTCGTGCGTGAAGGAGATCAGTTCGTCGTGTCGACGGCACCGGGAACGTTCCACGCCGTGCAGGATGCGCTCCGCGCCGCGAAGCTCCAGATCGATTCCGCCGAACTCGCGATGGTCCCGAAGAACACCGTGAAGGTCGAAGGGCCGGATGTGGACCGCATCATCCGCCTCGTCGAGGCTCTGGAAGAGCTCGACGATGTCTCGAAGGTCTTCTCCAACTTCGATATCGACGCCTCGCAGCTCGCCGAAGCGGAGGCCTGACCCCGCCGATGAAGGTCCTCGGCATCGATCCGGGGACGGCGGTCCTGGGCTACGGCGTGGTCGAATCGGCCGCCGGCCGTCCCGGGCGGCTGATCGAGTGCGGCGTCGTGGAAACGCGGGCGGATGACCGGCTCGCGACTCGTCTCCGCATCATTCACGACGGCGTGGCCACGTTGATCGAGCGCCACCGCCCGGATGCCGTGGCCGTGGAGGCGTCGTTTCACGCCCGCAACGCCCGGACGACGATGGTGCTCGGCCACGCCCGCGGCGTCATCCTGCTCGCGGCGGAGGAAGCGGGCGTGCCGATCGCCGAGTACTCCCCGGCATCCGTGAAGAAGGCCATCGCCGGCCGCGGGGCGGCGCTCAAGCCGCAGGTGGCGTACATGATTCAGCAGCTGCTCCGGCTGAAGGCACTCCCCGCGCCGACCGACGCCTCGGACGGCATCGCGATCGCGCTCACGCACCTCCTCGCGAGCGGCGGGCGAAAGGTCGGGGTGGCTCGATGATCGCGAGCGTCCAGGGCGTGATTGCGAGCCGGGGCAGCGAGGGCGCCGTGGTGATCGAGACCGACGGCGGCGTCGGATACAGCATCGCGGTGCCCGCCGGCGTGCTCGCCCGGCTTCCGGGCGAAGGTCACCGCGTCCGGCTGCACACCGAGCTCGTAATTCGCGAGGATGCATGGCAGCTCTACGGGTTCGACCAGCCGGGAGAGCGCGCCGTCTTCCAGCGGCTGCTCGGCGCGAGCGGGTTCGGCCCCAAGCTCGCGCTCGCGCTCCTCTCCACGCTCGGTCCGGAGCGTACGGTCTGGGGCATCCGCGAGCGGGATCTCACGCTGCTCAGCAGTGTGAGCGGAATCGGCCGGAAGAAGGCAGAACGGCTCGTCCTCGAGCTGCAGGACCGCTTCGACGACGTGGCACTCGAACCGGCCGCGCCACGCTCGAGTGGCGCCGACGAGGCGGTCCGGGCGCTCGTGGCGCTCGGCTATGCCCCGGCCGCCGCGGACGACGCCGTCCGCGCGGCGCAGGGGGGCGTCGCGCTCGAGGACACGCCACAGCTCATCCGGCGCGCGCTGCAGCAGCTCGCCGGCACTCGCGCAGGGAGATGACCGCATGACCGTCAGCGCCGTCACCGCAGAATGGATCTGCACCCGCTGCGGCACGACCAACCGCAAGCTGGTGCCGAGCGACGCCAGGGAGATCGAGGATCGGTGCCTGCACTGCGGCGCCGAGCACGAAGTGCGGCCCGGCGCGCGGCCGACCCGCTGGGAGGCGGAGCTGGACGACTGACATGGCGCCGATCGAGATCACGACGCCCGAGGAGCTGCCCGAGGAGCGCAGTGCCGAAGCGGCCCTGCGGCCCTCGCGCCTCGACGAGTTCGTGGGACAGCCCCATGTGAAGACCTCGCTGCAGATCGCGATCGAGGCGGCACGCGCGCGCGGCGAGTCGCTCGACCACACCCTCTTCTTCGGCCCGCCCGGACTCGGCAAGACCACGCTCGCCATGCTCATGGCGAAGGAGATGGGCGTCCAGCTCCGCACGACGTCGGGGCCCGTGCTCGAGAAGCCGGGGGACCTGGTCGGGCTGCTCTCCGCGCTCGGTCCCGGCGACATCCTCTTCATCGACGAAATCCACCGGATGCGGCCCGTGCTGGAGGAGTTCCTCTATCCCGCGATGGAGGATTTCCGTGTCGACGTCCGCATTTCCGAGGGGCCGAACGCGCAGACGATCCCGATGGCGCTCGAGCGCTTCACGCTGGTCGGGGCGACGACCCGCTTCGGCCAGCTGACGCCGCCGATGCGGGCGCGGTTCGGGATCGTGGAGCGGCTGTCGTTCTATTCGCCGGATGACCTCGTCACGATCGTGGCGCGGAGCGCATCCATTCTGGGGATCCCGACGGAGCCGGAGGGCGCACTCGAGATCGCGCGCCGGAGCCGCGGCACCCCGCGCGTCGCCAATCGCCTCCTGCGGCGCGTGCGCGACTATGCCGAGGTCAAGGCCGACGGTCGCATCACCGCACAGGTCGCTGCCGAGGCGCTCGGCCGGCTGAACGTCGATGAGTTCGGCCTCGACGACATGGATGCGCGCATCCTGACGACGATCATCGAAAAGTTCGGCGGGGGGCCCGTCGGGCTCGGCACGGTGGCCGTGGCCGTCGGCGAGGACGCCGGGACGCTGCAGGACGTCTACGAGCCCTACCTGATCCAGCAGGGATTCCTCGAGCGGACCCCGCGGGGCCGCTGCGCCACGGCCCTCGCGTACCGGCGGTTCGGTCTCACGCCTCCAGCCCGGCAGACCGCCCTGCTCGACGAGTGACGTGACGCGCACGTATCGCACCTCCGACTTCGACTACTCCCTCCCGCCAGAGCTGATCGCACAGACGCCGGCCACCGAGCGCGGAGGCAGCCGCCTGCTCGTGGTCGATCCGGTGGCCGAGGCGGCGGCGCGCTTCGCCGACCTGACGTTCTCGCGCTTCCCTTCCCTCGTTTCACCCGGTGATCTCCTCGTCCTGAACACGACGCGCGTGCGCCATGCACGGCTCCTCGGGACGCGGCCGTCGGGCGCGCCGGCGGAGGTGCTGCTGCTGCACCCCGCCGAATCGGGTGCGTGGCTCGCCATGGGCAAGCCTGGGAGCGCGCTTCGCGAGGGGAAGCGGATCCGGCTCGGACCGGGCGCAGAGATCGAGACCGTGGCGGTCCGGGAGGATGGGCAGCGCGTCGTGCGGTTCGTCGGCCTCGAGGCCTCGGCTGCGATCGCGCGCTACGGGCAGCTGCCGCTCCCGCCCTACATTTCTCGCGCACCCGGTCCGGAAGACGAGCAGCGCTACCAGACGGTCTACGCCGAGCGCGAGGGGAGCGTCGCCGCGCCGACCGCCGGCCTGCACTTCACCGAGGGCATGCTGCAGGCACTCGAAAAGCGCGGCGTGAGGATCGCCCGGCTCGACCTCGAGGTGGGACCGGGAACGTTCAAGCCGGTCGAGACCGATACGCTCGCCGAGCACCCGATGCACGCCGAGCGGTTCGAGGTCCCGGAGGAGACGGCGGCGGCGATCGCCGATACCCGCGCTGGCGGAGGCGCCGTGTGGGCGGTGGGGACGACCGTCGTGCGGGCGCTCGAGAGCGCCGCGGACGAGAGCGGCGCCGTGCGGCCCGGCATGGCCGACACGCGGCTCATGATCACGCCCGGCCATCGCTTCCGCGTGGTGGACCGCCTTCTCACCAACTTTCATCTTCCCCGCTCGACGCTACTCATGCTCGTCGCCGCCTTTGCCGGCTACGACACGACGATGGCAGCGTACGCACACGCCGTCCGCGAGCGCTACCGTTTCTACAGCTACGGCGATGCGATGGCAGTGACGCGAAGGGCGATGTGTTCGACTTCGAGCTGACCGCGACGCAGGGCGCCGCGCGAGCCGGAACGCTCACGACGCCGCACGGCGTCGTGCAGACGCCCGCGTTCATGCCGGTCGGTACGCACGGAACCGTGCGCGGCCTGCATCCGGACGAGGTCCGCCACGCCGGCGCGCAGATCATCCTCGGCAATACGTACCATCTGCACCTCCGGCCGGGGGAGGATGTGGTACGCGCGCTGGGCGGGCTGCATCGCTTCTCGACCTGGGACCGGCCGATGCTGACCGATTCCGGGGGATTCCAGGTCTTCTCGCTCGAGACGTTTCGCAAGATCTCGGAGCACGGGGTGGACTTCGTGAGCCACGTGGACGGCACGCGGCGGATGATCACGCCCGAGTCCGCCGTCGAGATCCAGTGGGCCCTCGGCGCCGACATCGCGATGCAGTTCGACCATGTCGTTCCCGGACAGGCGAGCCACGAACTGGCGCGCGAGGGCATGGAGCGCTCGCTCCGGTGGCTCGAGCGGTGCCGGATCCGTCACGCCGAGTTGTCCGATGGACGCCAGACCCTCTGGCCGATCATCCAGGGAGGCACGCATGCCGATCTCCGCCGTGCATCCCTCGACGGCATCGTGGGCTCGGGTGAATGGACCGGCATCGCCATCGGTGGGCTCTCCGTGGGTGAGCCGAAGCCGATCATGCATCGCGTGCTCGAGGAGCTCGAGCCGTCGATGCCGAGGGCGGTGCCCCGTTATCTTATGGGCGTCGGATTTCCGGCCGATCTGGTCGAGGGAATCGCGCGCGGCGTCGACCTCTTCGATTGCGTTGCCGCCACGCGGAATGGCCGGCACGGCTCGGCGTGGACCTCGACGGGACGGGTGAACGTGAGGGGCGCGGCGCACCGGACCGCGGACGAGCCGCTCGACCCGCACTGCGACTGCGAGACCTGCACCCGGTTTTCGCGCGCCTATCTCCGCCACCTGTTCATGGCGGGCGAGATGCTCGGGCTCCGCCTCGTCTCGATCCACAACGTGCGTTTCCTCATCCGCCTGGGCGAGGAGGCGCGGGCTCACATACTCGCGGGAACGTTCGACGCCTGGAGCCGCGAGTGGCTCCGGCGCCACTCTGGCCAGGACAAGGCGTGACCATGCTACTCGCTCTGCAGCAATCGGGCACCTCCGCCGGCGGCGGCCTCACGATCCTCCTCTTCCAGGTGGCCGCCATCGCGCTCGTCTTCTACTTCCTGATCCTGCGCCCGCAGGGCCAGGCGCGGAAGAAGCACGCCGAGGTGCTCGCCGGCCTCAAGCGGAACGACGAGGTCATGACGGCCGGCGGCATCGTCGGGAAGGTCCGGGAGATCAAGGAAGTGGAGTCGAACGGCGTGAAGGAGACCCGCGTGACGGTCGAGTCGGGCACCGCCACCGTCATCGTCGAGCGCTCGCGCATCATCCGGGTCGGTTCCTCGCCGGCCCAGAATCCGCCGCCGGCCTGATGGCTCGCCTGCCACTGCACCTGCTCGGCTCTCCGGTGCTCCGCCAGCGGAGCGAGGAGGTGGCGAAGGTGGATGACGATGTCCGCGCCTTCGTCGATTCGATGTTCGAGACGATGGATGCCGCACAGGGAGTCGGCCTCGCGGCGAATCAGGTAGGCGTCGCGCGCCGCGTAGCCGTGATCGACGCGGACGGGCATCGCATCGCGATGATCAATCCCCGTATCGTGTCGGCCGAAGGTCGTGCCACCGCGGAAGAGGGGTGCCTGTCGATTCCCGAGGTGTTCGCCGACGTGACGCGCCCCGAGCGCGTCGTGCTCGAGGCGCTCGATGCCGATGGAACCCCCTACCGGCTCGAGGTCGGGGCGCTCGCCGCGCGCGCGATCCAGCATGAGATCGACCACCTCGACGGCATCCTGTTTCTCGATCATCTCGGCCCCATCAAGCGCAAGATGCTGCTGGCCCGCTGGAAGAAGGACCACCGCAACGACACCACCTACATCAAAGAGGTGACGCCGGCGGCCGCACCTTCCGACTGATGCGGATCGTCTTCTTCGGGACCCCCGCCTTCGCCGAGGCTTCCCTCCGCGCTCTCCTCCGGGCCGGACACCAGGTGGTCGGCGTCGTCACGCAGCCCGACCGGGCGCACGGACGCTCGCGCTCCGTCCTCGTTCCGCCCCCGGTGCGGCTCCTCGCCGAGTCGGAGCGCGTTCCCGTACTGCAGCCCGAGCGGCCGACCGGCGATCTCTTCCTCGCCGGCCTCAAGCGCTTCGATGCCGATCTCGGCGTCGTGGTGGCGTACGGCCACATCCTCCGGCAGCAGGTGCTCGACACGCCCCGCCTCGGGATGATCAACGTGCACGCGTCGCTTCTCCCGCGACTGCGCGGCGCCGCACCGGTGCAGTGGGCCATTGCGCGGGGCGACACGAAGACGGGCGTGACCATCATGCGGATGGAGGCCGGCCTCGACAGCGGACCGGTACTGCATCAGGTATCGACGGCCATCGGCGAGCACGAGACGGGCGGCGAGCTCACCCGCCGGCTCGCCGCGCTGGGAGCCGAGGCGCTCGTCGAAACCCTGGGCCGGCTCCCGCGCCATGCGCTCGGCGGGCAGCCGCAGGACGATGCCCTCGCGACCTATGCGCCGAAGATCACGCGCGAGACGGCGCGGATCGACTGGACCGCCGACGCCGCGCAGGTCTCGCGAGCGATTCGCGCCTTCGACCCCGTTCCCGCCGCGTGGACGCGCCTCGGTGACACCGAGGTGAAGCTGTTCGGCGCACGGCCCATCGACGGCGCGGGCGAACCCGGAACGATCCTGAGCGGCGACGGGAGGCTGACGGTAGCCGCCGGCGAGGGCGCGGTGGAGATTGCGGAGGTACAGCCCGCCGGCAAGCGCCGGCTCGAAGTGGCCGCCTGGCTGCGCGGGCGGGGTCCGGTCACGAACGAGCGCTTCACATGAGGCCGTTGCCGCGGCTCCATGCGGTCACCGATGCCGCCGTGCGTGCCCTCCCCGACCTCGGCGTTCGCGCCGCGGCGATCGCGGCGGCAGGCTCCGCCGTGGCACTCCACGCGCGCGACCGTGCGGCGACGGCCGCCGAGCTCGCCGCGCTCGCCGACCGCTTCGTCACGCTCACGCTGCCGGCCGAATCAGCGACCATCGTGAGCGGCCGCCCCGACATCGCGCGCGCCGTCGGCGCGCAGGGCGTCCAGCTCGCGGCGAGCGATCTTTCGCCCCCCGATGTCCGCGCGGCATTCGGCGAGCTCTGGATCGGACGATCGGTCCACTCGGTGGCGGAGGCGGAAGCGGCCGTGGCCGAGGGCGCGGGGTACCTCCTCATCGGGAGCGTCTTCGACACGCCCTCTCATCCGGGCCGCCTGCCCGTCGGGCTCGAGGTCGTCCGGGCGGTATCGGCGCTCGGCGTCCCGGTCATCGCGATCGGGGGGATCACCCCCGAGCGCGCTCGCGAGGTGCGCGAGGCGGGGGCGTACGGTATCGCCGCTGTGCGCGCCCTCTGGCAGGCGGACGATCCGGCGCGGGCGGCACTCGCATTCCTGGAAGCGTGGATCAATGAGTAGCACGATGGACATCACCCTCAACGGCGACCGGAAGAGCGTGCCGAGCCCGGCGACGCTCGAGGAGCTCCTCGCCCATCTGGGGCTCGACCCCCGGATGGTCGTCGTCGAGCACAACCGAGCCATCGTCCGCCGCGCACACCTCGCGGATACCCCGCTCGCCGATGGGGATACCGTGGAGCTCGTTCACTTCGTGGGAGGAGGATGACGATGACGCCCGATACGCAGCTCGAGATCGGCGGGCGCTCGTTCCGCTCCCGCCTGATGGTCGGCACCGGAAAGTACCGGACCAACGACGAGATGGTGCGGGCCATCGACGCGTCCGGTGCCGAAATCGTGACGGTCGCCGTACGCCGCGTCGACCTCGACCGCGCGAAGGAAGAGAGCGTGCTGCACCATCTTCCGGTGGAGCGTTACTTCCTTCTGGCCAATACGGCCGGCTGCTACACGCCGGACGAGGCGATCCGGTACGCCCGCCTCGCGCGCGAGGCTGGATTCAACGAGTTCGTGAAGCTCGAGGTCATCGGGGACCGCGAGACGCTCCTTCCCGACACCGAAGGCCTGCTCGCCGCCACGGCGACGCTCGTCAGGGAAGGGTTTCAGGTCCTCGCCTACACCAACGACGACCTGATCACCGCGCTCCGCCTCGAACAGGCAGGCGCGGCGGCGGTGATGCCGCTCGCCTCGCCGATCGGCAGCGGGCTCGGGCTCCTCAATCCGTTCAGCATCCGTACGATCAAGCGCCGCCTCACGGTCCCGGTCATCGTGGACGCCGGTGTCGGCACCGCGTCCGACGCCTGCATCGTGATGGAGCAGGGCGTGGACGGCATCCTGATGAACACGGCGCTCGCCGAAGCCGCGGAGCCGGTGCGAATGGCGGAAGCGATGCGGCTCGCGGTGGAGGCCGGCCGGGCGGCGTTCCTCGCGGGACGCATGCCGCGGCGCGAGACCGCCATGCCCTCGAGCCCGACGAGCGGCATGCTTGGCCGATGAGCGCGGCGCCCGGATCGGCGTGAAGCGGCGGAGCGACGACGGCACCGCCGCGCGTCGCGCGGCGTTCCGCATCCTCGAGCAGGTACGCGAGGGGCGGCCGTTCGACGCGGCCCTCGAGCAGGCGGTCCGCCGGCTCGGCGAGGCCGACCGCCGCCTGGCCCACGAGCTCGCCGCGGGCGTGCTTCGGCGGCAGACCGCGCTCGATGGGCTCGTGTCCCCGCTCGTCCCGCGCGGCTGGGCCAAGGTCTCGCCCGCACTGCAGGACGTCCTCCGGCTCGGCGCGTACCAGCTCACGTCGCTCGACCGCGTGCCGCCGCACGCCGCCGTGAGCACCAGCGTTGCGCTCGCGCGCGAGGTGGCGAACCCGAAGGCCGGCGGATTCGTCAACGCGGTGCTCCGGAAAGTGGCGGCGGAGCCGTCGCTGTTCGTGCCGGTCGAGGAGACCGAGAGCGTCGAGCGCCTCGCGGCCACGCATTCCCATCCGGTCTGGCTCGTGCGCCGCTGGGTCGCACAGTTCGGGGACGCCGGCGCCGAAGCCCTCCTCGAGTGGAACAACGCCAAACC
>JAICNA010000193.1 GCA_025928955.1 Gemmatimonadales bacterium
TAACGTCCTTGTAACAGGGGTCGGCGGCGGAAGATATTCCCCCGGTGCCGCGAGGCAAGGTGCCGCGCGTCCGGCCCAACCCCCCACCAGGCCCGCATCACCATGCTGCTTGCGATCTTCGCCCATCCCGACGACGAGTCGTTCTCCGTGGCCGGAACCCTCGCCGGCTGTCACCGCGCCGGGCGGAAGCTCACCCTCGTTACCGCCACGGACGGGGAGGCAGGCCGTGTTTCCGGGGTCGTCGCGGACGACCGGAAGGAGGTCGCCGCGCTGCGCCGGCGCGAGCTCCTGGACGCGGCGGGGATCCTCGGCGTGGATCGGGTGGTGACCCTCGGGCATCCGGACGGACGGCTCGACACCGCCTCGGGTGATGCGCTCGTCGCGGAGCTGACCGGACTCGTCCGGCGGGTGCGGCCGAGGGTGGTGCTCACGTTCGGACCGGAAGGCGCGCCGAATACACACGCGGATCACCGCGCCGTGAGCCGCGCAGCGACCGCCGCATTCTTTCTCGCCGGACTCGGCACCTCGCTGCCGGGCGCAGGCGCGCCCTGGCGGTCGGACCGGTTGTACTATCTGACGTGGACCGGGCGGAGCGGACCGAACGGCGGGGTGGAAGGGCTGCCAGTGACGTGCCGGGTGGACATTACGCGGGAGATCGAGACGAAGCGCGCGGCCTTCGCGGCGCATCGCTCACAGCAGCATCACCTCGCGCACTTCGAGGAGGAGCTGCGCCCGCAGGAGGAATTCTTCCTCGTCTCGGGCGTTCCACAGCCGGAGCCGGTCACCAGCGACCTCTTCGCCGGCCTTACTCGAGACCGAGAAGCGTGAGGAGATCGGCCGGCCGCTCGAGCCAGTAGTCGGGGCTCGTCGGCTCGAGATCGCCGCGCGTGAAGGGTCCCCACAGCACGGCGGCTGTCCGTACGCGCGCGGCGCGACCCGACGCCATGTCGTGCACGCTGTCTCCCACGTAGACCGTCCGCAGTGGATCGGCGCCGAGGAAGGCGACCGCCTTCTCGACCGGCTCGGGGTGTGGCTTCGGATTCTCCACATCGTCGGCGCCGACGATCACGTCCATCAGCGGCTCGATCTCGCAGAGCCGGAGCCCGCGCTCGGCGCCGCTCCGGTTCTTGCTCGTGACGAGCCCGGTGGCGAATCCGGCGGCCTTGATCGCGCGCACGACATCGGCAATGCCCGGATACGGTACCACGCACGCATCGTGATTCGACAGGTTGTACTCGCGGTAGGTCTCGATCATCCGATCCAGGCCCGGCGTCTCCCGCCACTCGGCGAACTGCACGCGCAGTGGTGTTCCGATTCCTCGCATCCATTCCGCGTCGGACCGCGCCGGTATCCCGTGCGCACGCAGCGTGTGATGGTAGCTGTCGAGGATCAGGCGGATCGAATCGATGAGCGTGCCGTCGAGGTCGAACAGCACGGTGTTGAGGCTCGGCATGCGCTCAAGGTAGCCGGACCCCGGCCGGACGGAACAGTACGACGCCCGCCACGCGCACGTCGAACGCGCGCACCGCGCGATCCGGCAGCGCGGTGAGTCGACGAAGCAGCTCCCGGTCCGGAGCCGCGACCAGCTCGCGCACGAGGAGTGCCTCGCCGGCCGAGTGCCCGCGCGCAGCCGCGCGAACGGCGCGGTCGAGCGCGGCGAGGAGCAGGTCGTCACGATTGCGGGCCGCCACCCGTCCGCTGGAATGCAGCCGCCGGAGGAGACGGCGCGCGAGCGCGGAGCTGCCGGCCGGGAGCCGGGAGGCGTTCGCCGCACGCAGCATTTCCGCGGCAGGACCGCCGATGGCCTCGGCAAGCCAGTCGAGCTCGGTCGGATCAGGGGGGTCGGCCGATCGAGCCGCGCCGTGCGCCGTCACGATCCGCGAGGCGATGATGCCTGAATCGTGCTCGACTCCGCCGCCACGCGGCAGCCAGCAGAGCGTCGTGCCCCACGACGATTCGCGTGAGCTGAGCTCGACGAGCGTGAGGCCGATCAGGGCCCCGCCCTCGCCGCGCGCCTCGAGCGTGCCGATGGCCGCGGGATCCACGCCGGACGCGGCGGCCGACTCGAGCACGTGGCGCAGCCGGTCGAGGTCCGCGCCCGCCAGCCGCGCGCGGGCGGTGAGCCGGCGCTTCGTGTCCAGTATGCGGAGCTGCCGGAGCTCCCGCTCGATTGCCGGCGGCGGATCGAATGTCACCACCTCCACGACCCGATGCCTGGCGCCCAGTCGCCGCGCGCGGCCTTCGCGCTGGCCGAGCCGCGCCGGAGTCCACGGGAGATCGTAATGCACCACGCGCTGCGCACCCTGCAGATCGAGTCCTTCGGCGGCGACGTCGGTGGCGAGCAGGACGTGCGGTAGTCGGGCCGATCGCCGGACTTCGTTGTCGGGCGCGAAATACTGCAGCACCGAAGCTCGCGGCATGCGCGTGTGTCCGACGCCCGCCGCCTCCCCGGTGCACCATGCCGCCGCCGGCTCGATCCAGCGCCTGAGCCAGAGGGCGGTGTCCCGGGAGGCGGTGAAGACGAGGGTCCGGGTGCCATCCGCAACCAGGTCGGCGAGTCGCACCGCCTTGGCGTCCGGGCGTTCCGCGGCGGCATCCGCGAGGCGGATGAGCGCGTCGAGCCGTGGCAGATCACCGGGATCGAGTTCTGCATCGGCGTCGTCGTCGAGCAGCTGCCAGAGCACCGTCTGCTCGGGAAGCTCTCCGGCCCAGCGGCGCAGCGACGCACGGTCGGGCCGAACGCCGGCTTCGGCGGCATCTCTCGCCTGGAGCAGGAGCAGTCGATAGCGGCGCAGGCAGGCGTCGAGCGCTGCCGGGCTCGATGCGGCCGCGCGCAGGAGTAGCCCGCGCAGCAGTGCCGCCACCGGCCGCCTCCGCGACAGCGCGAGAGTGGCGAGACCGGCGGTCAGCCCGTTGCCGTCGCCCTCGATGCTGATCGTCGAGCTACGCGCTTCCGGGCGTGCGGCGCCGGGAGCGTCGGTCTGGACGATGAGCGCCACTGCCGCCGGGAGCGCCTGCTGCGACCGCAGCTCGGCGATCGAGGGAACGCCGAGTGGCGCGAGCGCGTCGTCGGGGAGGATCAGCGCAAGCTGAGCACTCAGGTCACTCAGGCGGTTGACCACCGGGGTCGCGGAGAGCAGCAGCGCCCGGTGGCCGACGAGCCAGCGGGCCAGATGGCGATACCGGCGCGTATCGGGATTCCGATAGTGGTGGCTCTCGTCGACGAGCACGAGCCCCCTGGCGCGCGGCAGCGTTCCCCGGCTCGCCCGCTCATGCGACGAGACCTCGGCAGGCACGCCGAGGCGTGCGGCAGTCGCGCGCCATTGCGTGACCAGGGCGGCCGGGACGATGCACGTGGCACGGCCCGACAGGGTGCTCGCGGCGGCCAGGGCGGTGTAGGTCTTGCCGGATCCGACCGGCTCGGCAAGCAGGGCCCCGCCGAAGCGGCGCAGTGCGGCGAGCAGGCGCGCATGGGATCGGCCCTGGTGCGGAAGCAGCCACGCGGGCGGCGGATCGCTCGATTGCAGCGGCAGCGCCGCACGCGCCAGTGCGGCGGCAACGTCGCCCGGAGCGCCGCGGTCCCTCGGCAGGAAGGCCGGTGCGCTTCGCGTGAGGCGAAGGGATTCAGCGACGATGGTCGGCACCGTCTCGCGCCACGTCCGCGAGGGCACGGCGCTCGCCAGGCCCGAGGTCGAGCAGGCGGGAGACACGCTCATCAAGCTCCTCCTGTACGGGATCGCCCGCGGCGCCTTGGCATCCGAGCCGCGCGAGCTCAGGATCGGCCGGGGGCGCTGGAAGGGCGGCAACGACACCTGCGCTGAACCGTGCATAGCCGGCCGAGGCGGGCACGGCGGCCAGGCGCGCCAACGCCCGGAGCCAGGTCGAGTTGAGCCACGCACACGCCGCAGCGGCCTCCGATGCGGCCGGCGCACTCGCTACGTAGCAGGTGTTGAGTGCAACGGAGCCTGGTGGCGCGACCGCCGCGGTGAGCTCACGCGCAAGGTCCGCCCACACCACCCGGTGGGGTGCGAGCGCGCCCCGCGTGCGGAAGAGAGTCCAGTAGGGGCCGCCGTCATGATCGGCGCGGGCGCGGAGGCGAGATTCGTGACCTGCGAGATACCGGGCGATGTGGCCGGGGAGCGCCTCGAGAGGATGTCCCGCGGTGTCGTACGGCCAGAGCAGGCGATGCCGCAGCGCGATCGAGAACGGCGACACGTCGCGTCCCCGGATGGCAGGCCGGAGCAGCGGCGTTTCGGCGATCGGGGGATCGAGGAAGATCGTGTTGGCGCCGGTCTTTACGCCCAGGCGGCAGGCGAACCGGCTGCCGAATCGGGGGAAGGCGGCGGCGAGTCGCCGTGCGGCGGTGCTCGCCTCGCTCCGGCCGGGCGTCCAGGCCGCCGCGCCGAGCCGCTGCTGCTCGACGCCCCCGGCGCCGGGCTCGAGCGAGCTGCGCACGACGTGGCCGGCCGGCGCCGGACGGCGGCTGGTCACGAGCGCCATCGGGTACACGGTGGCGCCGAAGCGCGCGCAATCGCTGCCGGTGAGGTCGGCCGCGACGTGAATCGTCGTTTCACGCACGAGCGACTGCCGGGCGGCGGATCCGTATGCGGCGGTCGCGATCTTCGACGGCACGAGCTGCGTGACCACGCCGCCGGGTGCGACGAGCTCGTGCGCGCGCTCGAGAAAGGCGATGGCGAGATCGGGATGGTGCCCGAAGCCGCGCACGTGTGGTGCCCGCCACCAGCGGAATCGCGCTGTGAGCCGCTGGCGCAGCTCTGCGGGAAGCGCCTCTGCCCGGACCCAGGGCGGATTGCCGATGACGATATCGAACCCCCCGCGCGCCATCACATCGGGGAACTGCGATTCGTAGTGGAACCAGGGAATGTCTCCCGACGCCCGGATACCGCGGCGCGCGGCGCTCGCTTCACGGAGTTCGTCACGCAGCGCCCGGAGCCTCCGGCGCTGGTCCGCGGA
>JAICNA010000004.1 GCA_025928955.1 Gemmatimonadales bacterium
ACGATTCCGCATGCCTACGTGGCGGACGGGCATCACCGCTCGGCGAGCGCGTGGCGCGCCGGGCGCGAGCTCCGGGCCCGGGCGCGCACGTCACACGGCAACGAGGAGTACAACTGGTTCCTCGCGGTGCTCTTTCCCGCCGAGCAGCTGCAGATCCTTCCATATAATCGGCTGGTGCGCGACCTCAACGACAAGTCGGCCGACGAGGTGCTCGATGAGCTTCGAGCGCTCGGCACGGTGGCGCCGACCGACCAGCCCGCCCCGGATGCGCCCGGAACGCTCGGCGTGTACCTCGCGGGCCGGTGGTACCGGCTGACACTCGATCCCGAGACGATCGACCGCGAGGACCCGATCGGATCACTCGATGTGAGCCTGCTGCAGGAGCGCATCCTGACGCCGATCCTCGGCGTCGGCGACCCGCGGATGGACACGCGCATCGAGTTCGTCGGCGGGATCCGCGGGACCCGCGAGCTCGAGCGGCGCGTCAGGTCGGGCGAGATGGCGATCGGCTTTGCGATGTACCCGACCACACTGGAGCAACTGATAGCCGTCTCCGACGCCGGCCTCATCATGCCCCCGAAGAGCACCTGGTTCGAGCCGAAACTCCGGAGCGGCCTCTTCGTGCACACACTCGATCAGCCGGAGACCTGAATGAAGGTCCTCATCGCCGACAAGTTCGAGAAGGTTGGGATCGACGGGCTCAAGGAGCTCGGCGCCACCGTCGTCTCGAAGCCGGAGCTCACGGCGGACGATCTGCCGGGCGCCCTCCGCGAGGTCGATCCGAACATCCTCATCGTCCGGAGCACCAAGGTCACGGCTGACGCGCTCCACGCCGGCAAGAGCCTCGGGCTCGTGATCCGCGCCGGCGCCGGCATCGACACCATCGACGTGCCCGCCGCCTCGGCGCGCGGCATCTTCGTCTCGAACTGTCCCGGGCGGAACTCGATCGCGGTGGCCGAGCTCGTGATGGGGCTCGTGCTCTCCTGCGACCGCCGGATTCCCGATCAGGTGGCCGACATCCGCGCGGGAAAGTGGAACAAGGCGGAGTACTCGAAGGCGCGGGGACTTCACGGCCGGACGCTCGGCATCGTCGGGCTGGGGCAGATCGGGCGGGAGATCGCGGTCCGCGCGCGTGCCTTCGGCATGCATGTGGCCGCGTGGTCCCGCAACCTCACGATCGAGAGCGCGGAGCATCTCGGCGTCACGTACTGCGAGTCGCCGCTCGAGGTAGCGCGGGTGAGCGACGTGGTGTCGATCAACGTCGCCTCCACGGCGGAGACGAAGCACCTGGTCGACGCCGAGTTCCTCGGCTCGATGCGGCGGGGGGCCTACCTCGTGAACACGTCGCGCGGCCAGGTCGTGGACGAGGCAGCCCTCGCGCAGGCGGTGCGGACCCGCGGGATCCGCGCGGGCCTCGACGTCTTCCAGAACGAGCCCGCGGGCGGCACGGGCGAGGTGGCGAGCGAGCTCGTCAGGGAGCCCGGGGTGTACGTCACCCACCACGTCGGAGCCTCGACCGAGCAGGCGCAGACCGCGATCGCGCACGAGGTCCTGCGCATCGTCCAGGAGTACGCGGAACGCGGCGGCGTCCCCAACTGCGTCAATCGCCTCGCCAAGAGCACCGCGACGCATGTCCTCGCCGTGCGGCACCAGAATCGGCCGGGGGTGCTGGCGCACGTCTTCCGCGAGCTCGCCGACCGCGGCGTGAACGTCGAAGAGGTCGAGAACATCATCTACCACGGTGCCAAGGCGACGCTCGCGCGCGTGCACCTGAGCTCGCGCCCCGACGACACGGCACTCGCCGCCATCCGGGACGGCAACTCCGACATCATCAGCGTCGACCTCACCGCCATCGACAGGTCCGCCCCATGAACGACCGCATCTTCAACTTCGGCGCCGGTCCAGGCGTGCTCCCCGAGCCCGTCCTCCACGCGGCGCAACGCGACCTCTGGAACGTCGCCTCCAGCGGCATCGGCATCGCCGAGCACAGCCATCGTGGCAAGGTCTTCGATGCGATCATCGGCGATGCGGAGCGGGAGTGCCGCGAGCTCGGCGGGATCGGCGACGACTACGAGGTGCTCTTCCTCCAGGGGGGTGCGTCGCTGCAGTTCGCCATGGTCCCGATGAATTTCCTTCCGGAGGGAGGCACCGCGGATTACATCGTGACGGGTGTCTGGTCGGAGAAGGCCGTGAAGGAGGCGAGCCTGTTCGGAGCGGTGCACGAGGCGGGATCGAGCAAGGACCGCAACCACTGCTACATCCCGGCGCCGGACGCCATCCGTTATTCCGCGAGCCCGGCGTATGTCCACTTCACCTCGAACAACACGATCTACGGCACGCAGTGGCGCACCGAGCCGGTCCCGCCCGCCGGCGTTCCGCTCATCTGCGACGCCTCGAGCGACATCTTCAGCCGGCCCATCGACATCTCGCGCTACGGCCTGATCTATGCCGGGGCCCAGAAGAACCTCGGTCCCTCGGGCGTGACGCTCGTCATCATCCGGAAGGACCTGGTCGAGAAGGGCCCCAGGACGCTGCCGACGATGCTGCAATACCGCACGTTCGCGAAGGAGAAATCGCTCTACAACACGCCGCCCACCTTCGGCGTGTACATGATGGGGCAGGTCTTCCGCTGGATCCGGCAGCAGGGAGGCCTCGCCGCCATGGCGGAGATCAACGAGGAGAAGGCCCGGATCCTGTACGACTACCTCGACGGCAGCCGGATCTTCCGCGGCACCGCCGATCCCGAGGCGCGGTCTCGGATGAACGTCTGCTTCCGCGCCACGTCGGAGGACCTGGAGAAGGCCTTCCTGGCCGAAGCGGCGCGCCGCGGCTTCGAGGGGCTCAAGGGGCACCGGGCGATCGGCGGGATCCGCGCGAGCATCTACAACGCGATGCCCCGGTCGGGGTGCGAGGCGCTGGTCGCGTTCATGCGCGAGTTCGAGAAGGCAAATTCCGGCGGGTGAGCCGCGTCACGACATCGCGCTGCGATCCGCCGCATCCTCCGACCCTCGGGCCCCTGTCCCGGGGGTCGCTCATTTGTGGCCGTCGCCATCGACGGCCGGAGAAGGAGGAGGCATGCACGTACAGCTGAAGCGGATCGAGGACCAGATCATCGTCATCACCGGCGCATCGAGCGGGATCGGACTCGCGACCGCGCGAATGGCTGCGCGCCGCGGCGCGCGGGTGGTGCTCGTCGCGCGCGGGGAGGGCGCGCTCGAGCGGGCGCTGGCGAAGGTGCGCGAGGACGGCGGCGCGGGTGTCACCGTGGCCGCGGACGTCGGCAATCCGGACGATATGGTGCGGGTGGCCGACCGGGCGCGGGACGAATTCGGGCGGTTCGATACGTGGGTGAATGGAGCAGCGGCCGCGATCTACGGGCGGCTCGACGAGATTTCGCTCGAGGACAAGCGAAAGCTGTTCGATACGAACTTCTGGGGCGTGGTGCACGGCGCGCGGGCGGCACTTCCCGAGTTCCGCCGGCGCGGCGGGGCGCTCATCAATATCGGCAGCATGCTCTCCGACGTGTCGATTCCGTTGCAGGGGATCTACAGCGCGTCGAAGCATGCCGTGAAGGCCTATACCGCGACACTGCGGATGGAGCTCGAGCAGGAGGGCGCGCCGGTCTCGGTGACCCTGGTGAAGCCGGGGGCGATCGACACGCCGTATTACGAGCATGCACGGAACTACATGGAGCGCGCCCCGACGCCGCCCCCGCCGGTGTACGCGCCTGAGGCGGTCGCGCGGGCCATCCTCACCTGCGCTGCCCGGCCGGTCCGCGAGATCGTCGTGGGCGGCGCTGCGCGCGCCGTGATTGCGGGCGCCGGCATCGCGCCGCACCTTTCCGAACGGATCATGGAGCGCACGATGTTCGAGGCGCAGAAGTCCGGCCGGCCGCCGCGCCGCGCGGGCGATAATCTCCATGGCCCGGCCGATCCCACCGCGCGCGAGCGGGGGCGCTATCCCGGTCCAGTGCTCGAGCGCAGCCTCTATACGTCCGCGGCATTGCATCCGACCCGCACCGCGCTCGCCGCGGCCGGCATCGGGCTCGCGGTCGCGGCAGGAGTTCGTGCCATGCGCACCAGGTGACCACACCGAAGGCGTTGGTCTCGACGGAATGGCTCGCCGACCGTCTGGGCGAGCCCGGCATCAGGCCGCTCGATGCCTCGTGGCACCTGCCAGCCGCAGGCCGGGACGCGCGCGCAGAGTACCTCGCCTCGCACATTCCCGGCGCCGCGTTCTTCGATCTCGAGCGGATCTCGGACCATCGGAGCGGCTTGCCGCACATGCTCCCGCCAGCCGAGGAGTTCGCGGCCGCCATGTCGGCACTCGGTCTCGACAGCGGCGACATGATCGTCGTGTACGATGCGACGGGCGCGAACATGACCGCCCCGCGGGCCTGGTGGACCTTCAGGGTGATGGGACACGATCGCGTTGCCGTGCTCGACGGCGGGTTCCGGAAGTGGGTGCGCGAGGGCCGCCCGGTGGAGAGTGGCGAGGCGCGCCTTCCGGCGGGCCGCTTCTTGGCGCGGCTCGATCGCGCGCGCGTGCGAGGCGTCGAGGAGATGCGCGCCAACCTTACGACGCGCCGCGAACAGGTGATCGATGCCCGGTCCGCGGGGAGGTTTGCGGGAGCTCAGCCCGAGCCGCGCCCGGGGCTCAGGGGCGGCCACATTCCGGAGAGCAGGAGCCTGCCGTACACCGAGCTCGTCGATGAGTCTGGCGTCATGCTGCCTCCCGACGAGCTCGCGCGGAAGTTCGCCAGTGCTGGCCTCGACCTGCATGCCCCGGTCGTGGCCACCTGCGGATCGGGTGTCACCGCGGCCGCGCTCGTCCACGCCCTGTACGTGCTGGGCCACGACGAGACGGCGCTTTACGACGGGTCGTGGACCGAGTGGGGCGCGCGCGAGGATCTTCCGGTAGAAACAGGCAGCTGAAATGAAATAGCGGCCCGATCACCCGGCGATCGGAGCCGCTCCGCACTCGGACCTTTTCTTCGACCTCGTCCTTCGAGGCGACGCTCGCTCAGGTGAGCGGCCGGGCGCGCCAGGTGCTGAGCACCGAGCCGACGGTGCGGACGAGGATCGAGGGGCAGACGGGCTTCCGCAGGAACGGCGTCCGCAGATCGATGAGTCCGCGCTTGAGCCCTTCCTCCCGCGCGAAATCCGCCATGGCGATCACGGGCACGTACGGGCGCAGCGCCTCGAGCGAGGCGCCGAAGTGCCACGCGTCGTCGTGGGGATGCGCGGCATCCACCAGCACGAGGTCGGGACGTGTGGTCGCCTGACCGGCGCACCATTGCGCCTCCGCGGCGTTTCGCGCGGGGACAGCGGCATACCCGCTGTCCCTGAGCGTGCGGCAGAGCGAGGTGCGCACTGCTTCGTCCGCATCAACGACGAGGATCGTCCTCGAGCGGCGCGGGACATGATGTGGCGCGGCCGGTTCGGCCATGCGGTCTCCGTGGTGCGATGTCGAGGGGAATCAGCCAGGATCGGCGCAACACTCGTGCCTCGCTCCCGACCGCGCCGGAAGCAGTTCCCGGCGCGCTTGCGATCGATGGCAAGGTGTGAAATGCGAGACGCATGGTACACCGCGATACCTGTGACCATCCTCACCGTATGTGCCGGTACCGCGGGATATGCTGTCACACATCGAGCATGCGCGCGCCGACCGTGGCGACCTCGGTGGCACTGCGGCTCGCGCGCTCCGGAAGTAAGGGAGGCGATGATGGCACGGGAGAAACAGGGACGGGGGAAACAGGGAGGCCGCGGAGAGCGCGACGCCGCGCGGCAGTCCGATCGAGAGGAGCAGTACGGGGGATTGCAGGATGACGGCATGAACGAGCCGGGCCGCGGCTTCGGCGGCCAGCAGCGATACGCAGGCGGCGGATACGGTCAGGGCCAGGAAGGCAGCGACTGGCAGGGCCAGAGCAACTGGCAGGACCAGCAGTACGGTGGGAGCGGCTCCCGCGGGCAGGGTTTCGGCACCGGCGGGGCGCAGCAGCAGCATGATCCCGGCTTCGGACGGCAGTTCGGAGGCGGGCCCATCGGTGAAGGGCGCGGGGAAACGTGGGGAACGGGTGGTCACGGGTCTGGCAGCTTCGGCCAGAGCGCCTCAGGGCAGGGACGGAACTTCGGGCAGGGAGATTACTACCAGGGTCAGGACTACGGTGACCGATTCGGCCAGAGCGGGCGATCCGGACAGGCCGGACGCTACGGCCAGCAGGGCTACGGCCAGCAGGGATTTCAGGGCGGATTCGAACAGCAGGGAATCGGAAGCGGCTTCGGCAGCGAGTCAGGTCGTGGTTACGAGAGCGGCCGGCAGATGGGATACGTCGGGCGCGGGCCGAAGGGATATCGGCGCTCGGATGACCGGATCCGCGAGGATGTGAGCGAAGAGCTCACGCAGCATCCCGGAATCGATGCGAGTGACATCGAGGTACGTGTCGAGAACGGGGAAGTGACCCTGACGGGCACGGTGGAAAGCCGTCAGGCGAAGCGCATGGCGGAGGACTGCGTCGACCGGTGCTCCGGAGTGAAGGAAGTGCACAACCAGTTGCGAGTGAACCGGCAGGGAAGTCAGCAGGGCAGTACACAGGGCAGTCTGCAGGATAGTTCGCAGGGGGCCGGCCAGTCGGAAGGCCGGAAGCAGGGAAGCGAAGAGTCGCGGTCACGCTCTTCGCCGGCTCGCGGGCGGCAGTAGCAGCAGTCAGCGGTCCGCGAGGCAGGACGGGGCGAGTCGTGGAGGTTCACGGCTCGCCCTCGTTCGTGCAGCCGATCGTGCTCACCGCGCACGGTCGACCGGTGCACTCCGCACCCCACACCGCGCCAGGATCCGCCGCGGCTCGCCGTGATTCGGCGCGAGCTCGTGCGCGCGTGCGGCGTGCGCGCGCGCGGACCGGCAGCCGGCTGCCCGCTGCGCGAGGAGGATCTGGAGCCGGAAGCTGCCGGGGTCGAGCACGGACGCCCAGCGCAATCGAGCCAGGGACTGGCCTGATCCCGCCATGCCGATGCTCGCGGCCTGGGCCGTCGCATACGAGGCGAACGCGATGCCAAGGGCCGCTGCGAGCACGCCGATGGCACGCTGCGCGCGCGGCTGGGTGATCCAGAGAATCTCTCTCGGCGCCGGGTGGAGTGAGCCGAGGATCGCCCAGACGAAGAAGCCGGGAGCCGCGAGGAGCAGGACCGCATCGAAGGTTCCGACCACCCCGGTGACGACGATCGTCGCGATCATCGCGAGACCGCTCAGGCCGTCGGTCGTCCGGCCCTGCTGCCGCGACCGGCGCCAGCCGACGAGAGCCATGGCGATGCCGGCCGCCAGGAACAGCAGCGTCGCCGGAATCCCGCGCTCGGCGAGCATGGCCACCCAGTCGCTGCTCGGCCACGGGTTCGTCGGGATGGGGTCTCCGGCATCGAATGCCGGATCGCCCGGCGAGGTATAGCGGGGATACTCGACGGGCCAGTTTCCCGGTCCCACGCCGAGGATGGGATTGTCGCGCGTCATGCGCAGGGTATTCTCGTACTGGATCAGGCGTCCGCGTCCGCTCCCTTCGCGGAAATTCGCGACACCGACGAGCGTCTCGAGGTACGGCATGTCCGAGCGCCACTCGAGCGTGTTCGGCAGCGCCATCGCGAGCCCGAGCCCCGCAATGCCGGCGGCGACCGCCCCGCCGAGGCGCTGCCTGATCCGCGGATCGCGCCAGAGTCCGCTCACCGCGATACCCTCCACGAGGAAGATCGCGAGCCCGGCGGCCACCGCGAGCCACGCGGCGCGCGAACGCGAGAGCAGCAGCGCCGCCGCCGAGATGGCGATGCCGAGGGGTCCGAGAATCACGGCGCTGCGCGAGCGGGACTCGATCGTGAGGAAGGCGAGCAGCGGAAGGCCGATCGCGGTGAGATGCGCCATGAAGTTGCGATTCCCGAACGTTCCGCCCGGCGCGCGGCGGGGGGAGGCGAAGGGGATCTCCACCCCGTACGCCTGCAGGAGCCCCGTCGCGGCACCCAGGACGGTCGCGAAGGCCAGCATCGAGAGGAGCGGCCGCGAGAATCCCGCCCGGGCGATCGCGCGCGCGGTCCAGAACAGCACGAGCCCCGCGCAGGTGACGCCGGTGGCACGGAGGGCGAGCCAGGAATTCGTGGCGAAGACCGCGGAGATGACACTGAGGAGCGCGAAGCCGATCAGCGGCACGTCGACGGTGGCGAGGGGCATGCGCCGCGCCTGGCGAAGCGCAAGGAGCGCCGCGCCGAACGCCGCGAGATGGAGCACGAGCTCCTTCGGCACCAGGTACCGGTCGAGCTCGAACACTGCGCCGGGCATCGCGACGAGGACGATGAGCGGAGCCGCGGCCTGCAGCAGGCGTCGGGCGCTGCGCACCGTCAGGCGGCGGCATCGGGAGGCATGCGACGAAAATAGCCGCAACATTTCCCCGTCGCGCCCCGTATTACGATCTGGCGACCCGAATGGCGAATGTTCATTTCTGACGGAGGTTCGATGCTGTCGCTCCTTACGATCCTGACCCTGACGCTTCCGGCGCCCGTCTCCGCCGCGGAGCCGGCAGCGCCGCCGGCCGATACGGTCACCTATCGGATCGACGTCGGCCATTCCGAGCTCACCTTCCGCGTCCGTCACCTGATGAGCCGGGCAAACGGAACCTTCCGCGAGTGGTCCGGCACCATCACGGCCGACCCGGCGGACTGGTCCACCGGAAAGGTCGACGTGACCATCCAGGCGGCCAGCATCGATACGCGCCACGAGCGGCGGGACCAGGACCTGCGGTCGGACAATTTCTTCGATGTGGCCAATCACCCGACGATCACCTTCAAGAGCACGAAGGTCGAGGTCGAGGGAAACCGGATCGTGGTCACGGGAGATCTCACGATGCGAGGCACCACCCGTCCGGTGGTGCTCACCGGTGAGTTCCTCGGCAGGCAGGGTGCCGGGACGGCACGGGAGCGGATCGGCTTCAGCGCCTCCGGAGAGCTCGACCGCACCGCCTACGGGATCGTCTGGAATCGCGCCGTCGAAGGAGGCGGAGTGCTCCTGGGGGACGAAGTGGAGCTGACGATTGCCGTAGAAGCCGTGCGCATGTGACCCTCCCCACGGCGGCAAAGCCGGACGGGCCATAGCTTTGGCTCGTCCGGCTTTCTATTGGAAGTTCAGTGGAACCAACGACGTAGGGGGATCGATGCGCCGCTTGCTCCAGTGTGTGTTCCTGAGCTTCCTTGTCGCCGCCACGGCCTGCGGGGGCGTTTCACGCGAAGAGATTCATGCCGCATTGGCAGGGGCGTTGGCGGACTCCACACCGCCCGAGTACATCGAGGCATCGTCCTGGAAGATCGCTCGTGAGATCTATTCGGACGCGGGCGGCAATCCGCTGTGGGTCGAGGGTGGGGCTCCGAAGAAGCGGGCTCGCGCGCTGGTCGAGGCGGTCGCCGCCGCCGAGGATCAGGGACTCCGTACTGCGGAATACGATCTTGAGGGTCTCGGACAGGCGTTGCAGCGCGCGTACAAGGACGATGAGACCGAGCCTGCGGAGCTGGCCGAGCTCGACCTCCGCCTGACCGAGCTGTACCTCGAGTATGGTCGGCACCTCCTGTCCGGCCGGCTCGACCCTTCCCGCGTCAACGAGGACTGGTTCATCCGCACGCGTCGCGCGACGGTGGACAGCACGTTACGGGCTGCAGCGCCCGCTGAGGATCTCGAGAAGGCCCTCGCGGAGTTCCTGCCGGCCGCGCCCGACTATCGAGCGCTCATGACGGCACGTGCGCGATATGCCGCGATCGCCGGTCAGGGCGGATTTCCGGAGGTAGCTGCCACGGTCGCACCCGGGGACACCGGCGCGGCCGTCGCCGCGGTGGTGCAGCGTCTGGTGATGGAGGGTGATCTCGATTCGTCCGCCGTGGCGCTTCGAACCTATGACTCCGCCCTGTCGCAGGCGGTGGAGCGCTTCCGCCGGCGCTTCGGGCTCGAGGCAGGAAAGGGTGTGGACCAGGCGATGCTCGCGGCGATGAAAGTGCCCGTGGACCGCCGCATCCGGCAGATCGAGCTGAACCTCGAGCGCCTCCGCTGGCTCCCGAACGAGTTCGGCGCGCGCTACGTCGCCGTCAACATTCCGGACTTCCAGCTTCATGCGTACGACGACGGGCGTGAGGTGCTCACGATGCGCGTGATCGTGGGCGACGAATACGACGGAACGACGCCCGTCTTTGCCGACACGATGAACCAGGTCGTCTTCCGGCCGTACTGGAACGTCCCTTCGAGTATCGCCCTCGAGGAGATCCTGCCCCTCGTGCAGCAGAACGAGTCCTACCTCGCGCGGAACGAGTACGAGGTCGTGCCCGCAAAGAGCTCCACCCCCGTCGATCCCCGCTCGATCGACTGGAACGACCTCGACAGCACGAACTTTCCCTACCTCATCCGGCAGAAGCCGGGGCCGCGGAACGCGCTCGGTCTGGTGAAGTTCCTGTTCCCGAATCGGTTCGACATCTACATGCACGATACGCCGGGCGATCATCTCTTCCAGCGGAGCAAGCGCGCGCTGAGCCACGGCTGCATCCGGCTGGAACACCCCGACAAGTTCGCCGAGTACGTCCTCGAAGGCACCGGCAACTGGACGCCCGACCGGATCAAGGCGGCGATGAACGCCGAGGAGCAGCAGCAGGTTCCACTCAAGCGCCCGCTGCCCGTGTACATCCTCTATCTCACCGCGTTCGCGCGGGACGGCGAGGTGCATTTCCGCCCGGACCTCTACGACGTCGACGCCCGCGGCATGGAGCGCCTCGGCAAGGCTCCCCCGGCAGCGCAGATCGCGGCCCTGCGCGCGACGTTCGAAGAGCTGATGAAAGGGTAGGGCGGCCCTTCCGGCGCCGCGGCCGGCGGCTATCGTAAGAGCATGTGGCTTCTTCCGTGGCTCGGACCGATCGCCCGCGCGGCCGCGGGCGTCTACTATCGCACCACCGTCTCGGGCGGCTCGCTCCCGGAGGGCCCGCTCCTCATCGTTGCAAACCATCCCAACGGACTGATCGATCCGCTGCTCGTGAGTGCCGCCGCCCGCCGCCCGGTGCGTTATCTCGCCAAGGCGCCGCTCGTCTCGCACCGGTGGGTCGGCTGGTTCTTCCGCGCGGTCGGAAGCATTCCGGTCTATCGGCAGCAGGACGATCCCGGGCTCATGGAACGCAATGCCGACTCGCTTCGTGAGGCGCAGGCCGCGCTCGGCAAGGGCGCGGCACTGGCCCTCTTCCCCGAGGGCATCAGCCATGATGCCCCATCGCTCTCGCCCCTCAAGACCGGAGCCGCGCGGATTGCCCTGGGTGCGGTACCGATCGCGGGCGGCCAAGTGGCGATCGTGCCTGTCGGCATCGTCCTCCGGGACAAGCAGGCCTTCCGTTCCGACGCACACGTCGTCGTCGGCGATCCGATCGAGTGGGCCGATCTCTCGCGGCGACCGGTCGAAGACCAGGGCGCGGTGCGCGAGCTGACGGCGCGGATCGAGGAGGGACTCCGCAGCGTGACGGTCAATCTCGAGGCGTGGGAGGACGCGCCGCTCGTCGAGTGCGCGGAGGCCGTGTGGGCTGCGGAGCGAGGCGCACCCAGGGACGCGGCGGCGCGCGTCGAGAGGCTGCGCGTCGCGACCGAGCTGCTCCGCGAGATCCGGCACGACCCGGAAGGGCGCTGGGCGCCGCTCGTGCATGCGGTCGTCCGCCACTGCCGCTCCCTCGAGCGGATCGGGCTCGCACCGGCGGACCTCCACACCGACCTCTCGACGGACAACGCACTCCGCTGGTCGCTGCGTCGCATCCCGCTCGTCGTGCTTCCCGTCATCGTCGCGGGCATTGCGGGGTGGGTCCTCTGGTGGCCCGCGTACCGCCTCACCGGGGCCGTGACGGACCGGGTCGCGGGATCACGCGACGTTCGCGCCACCTATCGACTGGTGGGCGGCGCCGTCATCTACGGCCTGTGGCTCGCCGCGCTCGTTGTGGCGGTCGCGACGTGGTCCGGTGCCTACGCCGCCGTCCTGACCGCGTTCGGTGCGCCGGCGCTGGGGATGGCGGGCCTCTGGATTCGCGAGCGGTGGCACGCTGCCTGGCTCGATGCCCGGCGCTGGTTCCTGCTCCGCGGCCGCCGCTCACCCCTTCGCGACCTTCGCCGGCGGCAGTGGGAAATCGCCGAGCGCCTCGATGCGCTCCTCCGCGCTGCCCCCCGCTCACCCACCGCCGATCCGGTCCTCCACTGAGCCGAAGTGGGTCCTGCATCACGGCGAGCGCACGGTCGAACCGCCACCGTTGGGCCCTCGTTTCCTCAACCATGACAGGCATGCTCGAATCCGATATTGCCGTACTTCCCGAAGCGCTCGAGGTGCGTCGGCTCCGGGCGCTCCGGGGGCCGAATGCCTGGAGCCTCGATCCGGTCATCGCGTGCGACGTCGTCCCCGGCGCGCTGTGCGAGGTGAACAGCGCCGACGTCCCGGGCTTCACGGACCGTCTGCTCGAGGCGCTCCCCTCACTCTCAGAGCACCCGTGCTCGATCGGGTCTCCGGGAGGATTCGTGCAGCGACTCCGCGAAGGCACGGAGTGGCCGCACATCCTCGAGCACGTGGGGCTCGATCTGCAGGGGCTCGCGGGAAGCGAGGTCCGGTTCGGCCGCGTGGTCCGTGGGGGAAGCCCCGGGGTGTGGCGGGTCGTCGTCGAGTACGAGCACGAGGACGTCGGCCTCCAGGCGATGCGTGACGCCGTCGCCACCGTCCGTGCCTGCATCGGCGGTGAGGCGCCCGACATGCATCCGGTCGTCGAGGCGCTCCGGCAGCTGCACGCATCGATCCGGCTCGGCCCGTCCACCGCGGCGATCGTCGAGGAGGCGCGCCGGCGCGGGATCCCGGTGCGGCGCCTCAACACCGGTTCCTTCATCCAGCTCGGGCTCGGCCGTCACCTGCGCCGGCTCAAGGCGACGATGAGCGACCAGACGAGCATCATCGGTGTCGAGATCGCCCAGGACAAGGATCTCACCAAGCGCATCCTCGGCAACATCGGCTTGTCGGTGCCTGCCGGGGCGCTCGCGGCGAGCGTCGATGACGCGGTCGCCGCAGCGAATGAGATCGGCTACCCCGTCATCCTCAAGCCTCGCGACGGCAATCAGGGCCGGGGCATTTCGGGCTGCCTCACCGATGCAGCGGCCGTGCGCGACGCGTGGGAGGCCGCGGCGGCGCTCGGGCGTGCGGTGATCGTCGAGCGGCACTCGGCCGGCCGCGATCATCGGGTGCTGGTCGTGAACGGAAAGGTCGTCGCCGTGGCCGAGCGCATCGCCGCGCACGTCACGGGCAACGGGCGGTCGACGATCCGGGAGCTCATCGCGGACGCGAATCTCGACCCGAGGCGCGGTGAGGGACACGGGAGCATCCTCACGCTCCTGCCCGCCGACGCCGCGACCGAAGCGCACCTCGCGCTCTCGGGCCGCGGGCTCGACAGCGTGCCCGCGGATGGCGAGCGGGTCTTCCTCCGCGGCACCGCGAATCTCTCGACCGGCGGGACGTCGATCGACCGCACCGACGAGATCCATCCCGACAACGTCACCGCATGCGAGCTCGCCGCCAGCGTCGTCGGGCTGGATATCGCGGGGCTCGACATCCTCACGCCCGACATCTCGGTCCCGTTCCACGAGAACGGCGCCGTCATCATCGAGGTGAATGCTGCGCCGGGCGTGCGCATGCACACGCACCCGGTCGAGGGAAAGCCGAGGAACGTGGCCGGCGCCATCCTGGACATGCTGTATCCCGCCGGCGCGCGCACGGCGATCCCGATCATCGCCGTGACCGGCACGAACGGGAAGACGACCACCACGCGCCTCGTCGCCCACCTCTTCCGCAACACCGGACGCACCGTCGGGTTCACCACCACGGACGGGGTGTACCTGCAGAACCGCCTCGTCGCGTCCGGCGACATGACGGGGCCGTTCGCCGCGGGCATCGTGCTCTCCAATCCGATCGTGGAAGTCGCCGTGCTCGAGACGGCGCGCGGCGGGATCCTCCGCTCGGGGCTCGGCTTCGAGGAATGTGACGTCGGGATCGTGCTCAACGTTTCCGGCGACCACCTCGGCCTGCACGGCGTCCAGACGCTCGAGGAGCTGGCCGAAGTGAAGGCCGTGGTACCTGCGGTCGTGAAGCGGCGCGGGCATGCGGTGCTCAATGCCGATGATCCGCTCGTGCGCGGCATGGGCGAGCGGACGAGCGGTGACGTGGTCCTCTTCTCGACCGAGCCGGACGCAGCGAACCCGGCCATCAAGGCGCACGTGGAGGATGGCGGCACGGCGGCGTGCATCGAGCAGGAGACGTTCGTCATCCGCCGCGGGCGGCTCCGGATCCCGATCGCCGCGACCGGCGAGGTGCCGCTCACCATCGGCGGGGCGGCTCGATTCCAGTATCAGAACATCCTGGCGGCGATCGCCGCCGCGTACGTGCAGGGCATGCGGTACGAGGATATCCGTGCGGGACTGATGTCGTTCTTCCCCTCGCCGTCACTCACGCCCGGCCGGATGAACCTCCTGCGGGTGGGACGCGGCCAGGTCCTCGTGGACTATGCGCACAACGCCGCGGCGATGTCGGGCCTCATGGACCTGGTGGCGCGCATCGATGCGGCGCGGCGCATTGCCGTGCTGGCCGGGCCGGGGGATCGTCGCGACGAGGACCTGCGCGCGCTCGGTCGGAGCGCGGCGGGGTTCGATTTCGTGATCATCAAGGAAGACGACGACCTGCGAGGCCGGAACCCGGGAGACGCCATCGCGCTGCTTCGTCAGGGGCTGCTCGAGACCGGGATGGCGCCGGAGCGCATCGAGGTGCATCCCCGGGAGCGGGACGCCGTGTCCCGCGGGCTCGAGCTGCTGCAGGGGCACGACCTGCTCGTGATCCTCGCCGTAGACGTGCCGGCGGTGCTGGAGCAGCTCCGGCCGATCTCGACGAGCCTCTAGCGCTCCGCTTCCGCCGCGCGCAGCAGCTCGAGCACGCGGCCGCGCTCCTCGTGAACCAGGAGCACGAGCAGGTCGCCGGGCTCGGCCCAGGCGAGCGCGCGTTCCGCCGCCTCGACCTCGGTCTCGACGTCCTCGAGCGCGTCCTCGGCAAAGCCGGACGCCAGGAGCGCCTTCCGCAGGACGGCACGCACCTCCCCCGGACCTCTTCCCCTCCGCAGCGTCGGCAGCTCCTTGAGCAGGATGCGGTCCGGCGAGAGCTCCAGCGCGGCGGCCGCGAGCTCCGCGATGGCCGCATCGTCGCGGTCTCCCGCCTGGCCGAGGAGGATGAGGCGGCGCCGGGCGGGAATGGTGTCGAGAAACCCTCGGAGCGCATGGATGCCGTGCGGGTTGTGCCCGTAGTCGACGAGCACATGCGCCCCGCCGATGTCGAGGACCGTGCCGCGCCCCGGGTTGTCGACCGCCGGCTCGAACCGGCGGAGCGCCGGCGCGATCGCCGACTCGGGGACGCCGAGTGCGAGCGCGAGGGCCGACGCGGCCAGGACGTTCTCGATCTCGTAGGGCGCGGTCGCGCCGGTGGCATGACGGAGGTCGTCGATCGCGGCGAGCACGCGCCGGCCTCCGGCGTGCAGCACGACCGAGTCCCCCTCCAGGCACACCTGCCGTGCCGCCCCGCGAACCGGACCGCCGCGCGAGAACCAGGTCACTCCCGCCCTCCGCTCTCCTTCGCCGCGGAGCAGCGCGTCGTCCGCATTGAAGATGATCGCCCCTTCGCGCGGGACGACGCGCGTCACGACGAGCTTCGCCGCGAGGAGCTGCTCGACCGAGCCGACGCCGAAATCGCCCAGGTGGTCGGCGGCGATGTTCGTGACGAGCGCTGCGTCGGCGCGCCGCACGGCGAGCCCCCGCCGCAGGATCCCGCCACGCGCCGTCTCGAGGATCGCGATCGTGACCCGCGGATCGCGGAGGACGACGCGCGCGCCCATCGGGCCGGCGAAATCGGTCGGGACGATGAGCTCGCGACCGACGCTCACCCCGTCGGTCGAGGTGTAGCCCGGCGTGTGCCCCGCCTCGCGTGCCATCGCGGCCGCGAACCGGACGGTGGAGGTCTTGCCGTTCGAGCCGGTGACGAGGCCGATCGGAACGTCGTGGATGCCCGACCAGTCGATCGTGGAAGGATCCGGGATCTCGTCGTTGGGCCAGAGGCGGACCCCCCGACCCGATCCGACCGATGCACCGTCATCGTCGTGGAGGAAGGTGAGGCCTCGGCGCGCTGCCTCCGCTTCGAGCGCGAGCAGCGCGGGATTCCGGTCCCGCTCGATCCGCTCGCGCAGCCGGTCGATCGCGCCGGCGGCGGTCGGCCCGCCCGATGTCGCGGCACTCCACGCGAGCTCCGCGAGATCGGTGGCGGGATAGAGACCATCCAGCGGCGCGCTCACGAAGAGATGCGCACCACCGGGGAACGGCCGGACGACCGTCGTTTCCGCGCTCCAGCCGACGGCATCGAGGAGCCGCCGCGCTTCGGCTTCCCACGTCGCCGCCCGTTCGTCCTGGTCGACAGCGAGGAAGACATCGAATGCGGCGCCGGTGCGGTCTCCGAGGAGGTGCGGGCCGGTGATCCGGCGCGCTTCGGGCTCCGCGGTCAATCCTCGCCCTCGACCTCGGCTTCGACCTTTCGCGCGAGGCGCACTCCGCGCACATCGCGCACGAGAGGACGCGCCGCCTCCGGCGCGGGAGCGGCCGGCGGTGCCACGGGAAGCGCGGCCGCCGTGCCGTTCCCCGAGACGCCGCGCCGAGCGCTCCGCCGCTCCACCTCGACCGGGCGGAACGACGAGATCTGCTCCCATGTGCGCGCGACGGCGTCCCCGAAGATGAGCACGAGGTCCCCGGCACGCGCCTCGGAAAGGGCCTGGGCCGTGGCCTCCTGCTCGTCCGGCACGACGGCGATCTGCTCCTCCGGGACGCCGAACTCGAGCAGCGCATCGCGGAGCATTCGCGGGATCTCGTCCGGCGTCCGTCCCCGGAGCCCGTCATCCCGGCGGCAGATGTACCGGTCGAACCATCCCGCGGCGATCCGCGCGATCTCCTTCACGTCCTCGTCCCGCCGGTCTCCGGGCGCCGCGAGGACGACGATGCGGCGGCCACCGGTCTGCAGCCGGTCGACGAACTGCACCATCGCCTCGACAGCGGCGGGATTGTGGCCGTAGTCGAGGATCACCTTGAACGGATGGTCGTCGAAGACGTTGCCGCGGCCGGGGGCCTGGAAGAAGGTCGTGTCGAACGTCTGCAGCCCGTGGCGGATGTTCTCCAGCTTGAGGCCCATGCTGAACGCGAGTGCGGCCGCGAACATGGCGTTCTGCACGTTGTGCAGCGCGCGCCCGTCGAGGGTCGCGGGCACGAGATGCGCCGGGAGCAGGGGGATGTGTGCGCCGTGGTCGTAGAGGGTGATCATGCGCCCCGTCATGCTCCCCTCGAGCACGATGCCCCGGCCACCCGCCTGGATGTGCTCGCGCACGAGCTCGTGATTCGGATCCATCGTCACGTAGCACACGTGCTTCGCGTCGGTATGATCGGCCATCGCGAGGCAGAGCGGGTCGTCGGCGTTGAGCACCGCCGTGTCCCGCGCTACTTCGACCACGATCCGCTTGACCTTCGCCAGCTCCTCCACCGTGTCGATGCCCCGGCGGCCCAGGTGGTCCGACTTCACGTTGAGCACCGCGCCGACGTCCACCTGCCGCACCGCGAGGCCCGCCCGCAGGAGGCCTCCGCGCGCCACCTCGAGCACCGCGACATCCACGAACGGATCGCTCAGCACCATCCGCGTGGCGCGCGGGCCCGTCATGTCGCCCGAGACGGTTCGCTGCCCGTCGATGTAGACGCCGTCGGTCGTGGTGAGGCCGACGTGGTGGCCCGCGAGCTTGTGGATGTGCGCGAGCATGCGCGCCGTCGTGGTCTTGCCGTTCGTGCCGGTGATCGCGGCGATCGGGATCCGGCTCGGCGCCCCCGCCGGGAATAGCATGTCGAGCACCGGCCCCGCGACGTCGCGCGACTTCCCTTCGCTCGGCGCCATGTGCATCCGGAATCCGGGCGCGGCATTCACCTCGACGATCGCCCCGCCGACCTCCTTGTACGAGCGGGTGATGTCGCTCGTGAGGAAGTCCACCCCGCCCACGTCGAGCCCGATCGCCTCCACGGCGCGCACCGCCATGTCGGCGTTGTCCGGGTGCACCACGTCCGTCATGTCGATGGCGGTGCCGCCGGTCGAGAGGTTGCCGGTCGACCGGAGGAAGACGCGCTCGCCGCTCGCGGGCACCGTGTCACGGCCGTAGCCGAGCCTGGACAGCAGCATCTCCGCCTGCCCGTCGATCTCGAGGCGCGTCAGCACCTTCTCGTGGCCGATGCCACGGCGCGGATCGTCGTTCACCTCCGCGACGAGTTCCTCGATCGTGTGCACGCCGTCGCCGATCACATGGCCGGGAATCCGCTGGGAGACCGCGATCAGCCGCCCATTGACCACGAGGATCCGGTGGTCGTACCCGCTCACGAAGGTCTCGATGATCACGCTCCGGCTGTGCTCGCGCGCGGTGGCGAACGCGGCGCGTACCTGATCGGCCTCGAGCAGGTGGATGGAGATCCCGCGCCCGTGGTTGGCGTTGTACGGCTTCACCACGACCGGATAGCCGATCGCCTCGGCGGCGCGCACGGCGGCTTCCGGGGTCTGCACGAGGCGCTGGATCGGCACGGGAAGCCCGAGATTCGCGAGCAGGCGGTTCGTCTCCTCCTTATCGGAGGCGAGCTCGACCGCGATGTGGGACGTGTTGCTCGTGACCGTCGCCTGCACCCGCCGCCGGTAGCGCCCGTGCCCGAACTGGATCAGGCTGTTGGTGCCGAGCCGCATCCAGGGGATCCGCCGCTCCTCCGCCGCGTGCACCAGCGCCGCCGTGCTCGGCCCGAGGGCGTGCCGCTGGGTAAAGCGGATGAAGTCGTCCCGCTCGGCCGCGAAGTCGAATCCCTCCGGGACCGCCTCCTCGTCACGCAGCTCGCGCGGGAGGAGGCTCAGGAGGAGCGTGCGCGCGAGCTCGCCGGCCTCGAGGCCGACTTCCTCCTGCTCGTACTGGTAGACGATCCAGTAATGCCCGCGGGGGCCGAGCGAGCGCGTCTTGCCGAAGGTGAGCGGATGGCCGGCGACGTTCTGGAGCTCGATCGCGACGTGTTCCAGGATATGCCCCATCCACGTACCGTCGCCCTCGGTGAGACGCCGGACGAAGCCGCCGGGCTCGCCGTAGGAACAGCCGTGCTGCGTGAGCCCCGGAAGCGCCGACAGCAGCCCGTTGATGAACTCGGGGCCGAGCTTTGCCGACGGCCAGTCCTCGAGGACGCCGAGGTCGACGTCGAGCCGGATGACGGGAAAGTGGGCATAGAGATTCGGGCCCACGTACACGGCGCGGTCGAGGATCCGCATGGCAGGTTCCGTTAGACGCGAAGCGCGATCGCCGGAGCGGGCGCGGCCTCTCGCGTATGAAGGTTGTACGTGGAGCCGTGGTCGAGGATGTGCAGGCGGAGGCCGATGAGGCACACCGGATCGTTCTTCCGCACGCGCGCCATCGAGCTGAACGTGATCTCGGACGGATCCACGACGGTCAGCGATCCGCCGCCCACGACCTCGAGGTTGTTGTCCGGCCCGATGAAGGCCGCCGTATTCTCGTCGAGCCCGATGCCGATGGCGAACGGGTTGTAGCCGATCGCGGTGAGCAGGCGGCCGAGGCGGTCGCGCTGGCGGAAATGCTGGTCGATGATCACGCGGTTGGTGAGGCCGAGCCCGGGCGCGAGCGTCACGATCTTCGCCCGTGGCGAGGCGCCCTCCCGGCCGAACGCGATCATGTGCTCGCAGAGGAACGCGGCCCCCGCCGAGGTGCCCGCGACGTGCACGCCGGACGCGTTCCGGCGGCGTATTGCCCGCGCCACGTCGGTGCCGCCGATGAGCGTGGAGAGGCGCAGCTGGTTCCCGCCGGTGAGGAAGATCCCGTCCACGTCCTCGAGCGGCTCGACGTGATTCGGGTCCATCGCGTGGCTCCGGTCGGTGATCGGCAGGACGACCGTCTCCGCCGCGCCGAGCGTCGTGAACAGCGTCGCGTATTTCTGGCCGGTATCCGAGAGCTCGGAGGCGGTGGGGATGATCGCGATCCGCGCCGACGGCCCGCCGCAGAGCGCGACGAACCGGCGGAGGATCATGATGTCCCCGACCTTCTCTTCCGCGCCGCCGACCGGGATCACGAAGCCGCTGCCGAGAACGTCCCGCACATCGGGATCGGCGGGTTCGATCAGATCGCCAGATCCTCGAAAGTTCCGCGACGAACCGCTCGACCGTTTCGTACGTGCCATTGCCCTCTCACCATGACGTCACGGATGGCCCCGGCGGCATCGAGCACGACGACGTCGGCATCGGTACCCGGGGCGATGCGCCCCTTGCGGGGCAGCAGGAGGAGCCGCGCCACGTTGGCCGTGAACGCGGGAAGGACGCGAGCCAGCGGCTCGCCGCGCGCGAGGAGCGCGCGCAGGGTGTTGCCGAGTGCGGCGGGCCGCCCGACGTCCATCGAGGCGACGCGCCCGTCGCTGTCGAATACCGGCAGGCACCCGCCGGCGTCGCTGCTCACCGTCACGTTTCCCGGGGGAAGCTTCGCGTCGAGGTACCGGACGAGCGCTTCGTCTGCGGGCCACGCATCCTCGTCGGCTCCGACGGGAAAGGCGGTGATGTCGATCACGGTGCCGTTCGCCGCGAGCGCGCACGCCTCGTCGAACAGCGCGCGCTTCCGGTTCACGTGCGTCGGATGAAAGACCGACGGCGGCAGCTCGCTCGTCGCGAGCGCCTGACGAACGAGGTCGAGGCCGCGCGCGCCATCGCCCATGTGCAGGTGCACGATCCCCGCCTTGCCCGTCATCATCCCTGCCACGTGCGCATCGGCGGCGATCCGCAGCAGCTCATCGAGCGTCGGCTGGCTCGAGCGATGATCGCTGAGTGCCACCTCGCCGATCCCGATGATCCGATCGATGAGGACGATGTCGCCCCGGACGCTTCCGGTGACCGTCGCCGGCGGAACGTGGTATCCGCCGGTGAGCGTGTACGCCGTGAGCCCTTCCGCCTCGAGCGCCCGCGCCGCGGTGACGAGCTCGGCCGGGGTGCGGACGACGTCGTCCGTGCCGAGCACGCCGACCACCGTCGTCGTCCCGCCCGTGGTGAACCGGCTCAATGGGACCGGCGGGACCCGTGTATGCGGGCCCGCCTCGCCCCCGCCACCGGTCAGGTGGGCGTGACAGTCGATGAAGCCCGGGACGACCCGCAGCCCGCCCAGGTCCGTCACTTCGGCGCCGAGCGCGTCGGGCAGCTGCGGCGGCTCCGTGCCGAGCCAGGCGACGCGATCACCCGTGACCAGCACGTGGCGGCGCCCGAGCGGCTCCGGGGCGTAGAGATCCGCATTGAGCAGAAGCTGGATCATGCGCGGGAAGTTAGTCCGCGGTGGGCCCGGACGTAACGGATGAGATCCGGTGTGCGCTCCACGACGATGACGCCCGGCATCCGGAGCGCCACGAGGCGCGGCTCACCCCTGAGGTCGAGGTGCGGCCACTTCACGTTCCCGAGCTGCAGCGCCTGTGGTGGCGCGCCGACGAGCACGCGGAAGGCCTCCAGCTCGTCGATGTCGTTGCCGGTCGAGACCACGTGCGACCAGCCACGCGCGAAGAGATTCTCCCGGTCCATGACGATCATCGGCGCACCGGGGCGCGGGAGACGAACTCCACCGTGCGGCGCATGATCTCCGGATCGCGAATCACCGCCCGGTGGCCGAGGCCGGAGGTGATCATCAGCTCGGCCCCCGGCCACGCGGCATGGATCGCCTCGGCATCGGCCACGCTCACGTCCGGGTCGTTCGCGTCCTGGACGATGAGCGCCGGGGCAGCGAGGCGGGCGGCCAGGGTCGGGAGGTGCAGGTGCTTCCATTCGACGCCGAGCCGACGCTCGAGATTCGACTGCATCGTGCGGCGAACGGCGGGCGGGATGTCGAGCACCATCGCGAATCGGTCCGCGAAGACCTCCGGGTTCGAGGGCGCCGCGATCAGCACCGCACGCTCCGCCGGCAGCCCTCGACTGAGCGCCACGGCGATCGCCGCGCCACCCAGCGAGTGCCCCACCACGCCGTGCGCGGGGCCGAGCTCGGCCACCACGCCGAGCAGCGCGTCGGCGAACTCCGGCAGCGATGCGAAGCGTCCCGGCGAGCGGCCGTGCCCGGGCGCGTCGTAGGTCGCGACCCGGAATCCTTCGGCGACGAGGAGCGGGGCGAGCGTCGCCCACCGACCCGCGCGACTTCCCCAGCCGTGCGCCAGGACTACGAGCGGGCCCTCGCCCCATTCCCAGGCGCTGAGCGTCGTCCCGTTCGTCGCGGTGAGCGTCAGGGGCCGCCCCGTTGCCAGGAATGCCTCCTCCGCCGGACGAGCCTCCTGCCGCGGCGGGCGGCAGAAGAGCGACTCGGCCCAGCGCGCCGCCACGCCGGGGGCGACAGTGCCGGCGGTCCGGAATAGTGCGCGGAGCGCGGTGATGCGCGCTCCGCGGGGGGTGGAGTCCGGAATCGGGGGTTGTGGCGCCGCCATGCGGCAAGATAGCAGGGGGCCGGGTGCCGCCGGTCACAGCCCACGCTGCCCTGCAGCGGTACCCTGAAGCAGCTGGCTCAATTCCGAGGAGGACCAATGTTCCGACTGATCGCGCGCTCGGCCGCGGCTGCGCTGTTCGTGCTCGCCGCCCATTCGGCGACTGCGGCGGCGCAGGTCGCGCCGACGCTTCCGAGCGATACCCTGCAGGGCAGAAAGCTGCCGCCCGAGGCGAACGTGCCGCGGCAGGTCATCGCGCCGACGCTCCCGAGCGATACCCTCAAGGCGGCCGAGCGGCACTGCGCCGAGACGCTGGCGCAGCGCCCGGTCGCCTCGACGCCCCGGCTCCCCGCGCGGACCGATACGGTCGCCGCGGCCGCCGACACGACCGCCGCGCCCTGTCCTGTCGCGCCGGCATCAACCGATTCCGCCGCGCAGAAGGAGGACACGAATGACTGATCCCGATCGCCGCCTCGACGCCGAGCGCGGCGCGGCAGACGCCGCGGACCGCGACGCCACGGATCCCACGTGGCTCGCCGCCTGGGAGACCGAGGACAACTACTGGCACGAGAACTTCACGAGCCGACCGTATACGATAGGGCCCGACTACTACGAGCGCTTCCGGCCCGCCTATCGCTACGGCTTCGAATCGGCGACGCGGCTCGGCGAGCGGTCGTGGGAGGAGGTCGAGGCGGACCTGCGCGCCGGCTGGGATCGGTACGAGTACCGGAAGGACAACACCAGCACGTGGGAGGACATCAAGGGCGCGGTGCGTGATGCGTGGGATCGGGCGCGGGGGAGGGAGTGAGGGAGGACGGAAAGACGGAAGGACGGAAGGGTGATCGATGTGGCGAGGCCCGCGGTGCAATCTCCGCGGGCCTCGTCTCCTTTCCGTCCTTCCGTCCTTGCGTCCTCCCGTGCCCTACGGCTCCAATCCCGCCGGCAGCCCGTTCGGGAACTCCGCCGCGATCGCCTCTTCGAGGCGGCCGATACGGTTCTCGGGGCTCGGATGGGTGCTGAAGAATTCCGGCTGCCGTCCGCCGCCGCCGGCTTCGGCGAGGATCTGCATGACCCGGACCATCGACCGCGGATCGTATCCGGCCTCGCCCATGAAGCGGACGCCGAGACGGTCGGACTCGAGCTCGTCCTCGCGGCCGAACTTCATGTTGATGAGCTGGCCGATCATCATCGCGACCGCGGCACTGCCCTGGGTCGACGGGTTGTTCGGGTCATAGGTCGCGAGCACGGCGGCACCGGTGAGTCCCTGCGTGAGCTGCTGCTTGGCGATGTGCTCCGCACCGTGCCGTCCCACCACGTGCGCGATCTCATGGCCGAGCACCCCGGCGAGCTGGCCTTCGGTGTCGAGCCGGCGCATCAGCGCCTCGGTGATGAACACCTGGCCGCCCGGCAGCGCAAAGGCGTTGACGGTGTTCTGATCGGCGAGCAGGTGGCAGTCGTACCGATAGTATTCGGTGCTTGGCTGCACGCTGCTGCGCGAGACGAGCCGCGCACAGACGTCCGTGACGAGCTGGCGCGCCTCCGCACTCTGGCTGAGTCCACCGAACTGCTGCGCCATCTCCGGCGCGGCCTGCAGGCCAAGCGCAACTTCCTGGTCGGGGGTGATGTCGCCGACGCGCTGAACTTCCCCGGTGACCGGGTTCTCGCTGCTTTTCCCGAAGTATGCAACCAGGCTGATGATCGCGATGATCGCGGCGATCACGAATCGGCCCCGACTCATGAGTCCTCCTCCGGCGCTGTACGCAGTTACGAGAGGCGAAAGCCTCCGACCGCGCTGGTGAGCTTCTCCGCCGCGTCCGCCAGATGGCCGGCGGACGACGAGATCTCTTCGGTCGACGCATTGAGCTGCTGCGCCGCGGCGGCGATCTCCTGGGCGGCCGCCGCATAGTCCTCGGTGCCGGCGGACACCTCACGCATCCGGCCGGCGATTCCCTCGATCAGCCCCCGCACCTCGTCCGCGGAGGTGGAGATGCGGCGGGTCCACTGGTCGTTTTCCTCCGCATCGGTGGCGACGTTGAGCAGGCCGTCGGCGGCGGCATGCGCGGCGTCCCGCGCCAGCATCCCTCCCTGGCCCAGCCGCAGCAGCCGCTCCCGGGCCGTCTGCACGCGATCGAGCACCGTCTGGACCGTGTTGCTCGTCGACGCGGCCGCCTGTGCCGCCTGGTTCGCGAGCTTCCGCACCTCCTCGGCAACGACGCTGAAGCCCTTGCCTTCTTCGCCCGCGCGCGCTGCCTCGATCGAGGCATTGAGGGCGAGCATGTGCGTCTGCTTGGCGATCGCCTTCGTCTGGGTCACGAACTTCTCGATCTCGCTCGAGGCGGCTGCGAGCGCGTCTGCTTCCACGGCGCCGCGCTCGACCTCCTCGGTGAGTCGTTCGAGCTCGGTGGTGCTGGCATCGAGCCGCGCCTTGTGCGCGCGCGCGGCGCGGGCGAGGGCGGCATTCCGATCCGCGGCCTGCACGGCGCCGGCCGCCAGGTCCTGGGAGATCGTCAGGATCTTCCCGGCATCGTCCGCCGCCGCGCGCACGATGATGGCCTGCTGGTTGGCGCGCTCGGTCAGCTCGCCGGTGGTGCTCGCCACCTCCTCGGTGGACGCGGTCATCTCCTCGGTCGACGCAGCGATTTCCTGGGCCATCGCGGCCGCATCGGTCGACGCGTTCTGGATCGCGCCGGTCAGGTCGCGGAGCGCGTTCACCATGCCGGACACGCTCGTGAGCAACTGGCCGCCCCGGGTGCCCCGTCCGTTTCCCGCGAAATCGGTGGCCGTGAGATCGCCGCGAGCCACGCGCGACGCGACCATCTCCGCCTTGACGAGCGGCTCGACGATCTGGCGGCGCAGCCACCAGACCATCAGCAGCTCGAGGATCACGGCGCCGACCATGAAGGCGAGCACGCCCGGGAGCACGAGCGCTGCGTGGTCGGTCCCGGCGGGCGCGGCATTTCGCGCGATGACCCACATCGCGCCGCCCGCAAGCGCGGTGAGGACGAGGACGGCCAGCGCGCCCACGCGATGCAGCGCTCGCGTCAGATTCAGATGATCGGCAGCCATGTCTCCGGGTGGGGCTCGAGGTGGGAGTCGGTCTAAGGTAGCCCGTTCCGCCGCTCGAACGCCACCCGCGCAACGATCCATTCGCCAGCGCCGTCGACGCCAAGATGGCGGACGCCGGCGGGGCCGGCGATGATGCGGGTCACACGCCGTCGCATGGCACTAACCCGCTGTTCCCGATAGATTTACCGCTCGAGCCGCGCGAACCCTCCCCGTGCAGTGACCGATGAGCGATACGCAGACGACGACCGTGGACCAGGCCTATCACCCCGAGATCGTGGAGCCGAAGTGGCAGCGCCGCTGGGCGGAGCGCGGCACCAACGCGCCCGACCTCGACGCGGCCACGCGTCCGTTCTTCAACCTCATGATGTTCCCCTACCCCTCCGCGGAGGGGCTGCACGTCGGGAACATGTTCGCCTTCACGGGAAGCGACGTCTTCGGGCGATTCAAGCGCCTGCAGGGGTTCGACGTCTTCGAGCCGATCGGGTATGACGCGTTCGGAATCCACAGCGAGAACTTCGCACTCAAGGTCGGGACGCATCCGGGAAAGCTGATCCCGCAGAACATCGCGAACTTCCGCCGGCAGCTCACCCGCATCGGGGGGATGTTCGACTGGCGGCACGAGCTCGCCACGACCGATCCGGCCTACTATCGCTGGACGCAGTGGCTCTTCCTGCAGCTGCTCAGGGCCGGCAAGGCGTACAAGAAGGCCGCGGCCGTCAACTGGTGCCCCAACGACAAGACGGTGCTCGCCAACGAGCAGGTCGTCGGCGGGCGCTGCGAGCGGTGCGATGCCCTCGTCGAACAGCGGATCCTCGAGCAGTGGTTCTTCCGGATCAGCGACTACGCGGACCGGCTGCTCGCCAATCTCGACGACCCCTCGAAGATGAGCTGGTCCGAGACGACGGCCACGGCCCAGCGCAACTGGCTGGGCCGTTCGGAAGGGGCGCAGATCGTCTTTCCGGTGGACGCGGGCCGGTCGATCGAGGTCTACACGACGCGCCCGGACACCATCTTCGGTGCCACCTTCATGGTCCTCGCGCCCGAGCATCCGCTCGTGGATGCGATGGTCACGCCCGGCCAGCGCGAAAGCGTCGACGCCTACCGCCGTGCCACGCTGGCCCGGGACCTCGTCAGCCGGAAGGTCGTGGACAAGGAGAAGACGGGGGTCTTCACCGGCGCCTTCGCCCGGAATCCCGCCACGGGGCGCCGGATTCCCGTCTGGGTCGCCGATTACGTGCTGATGGGGTACGGCACCGGCGCGATCATGGCCGTGCCCGGCCATGACGAGCGGGACCGCGAGTTCGCGGAGAAATTCCGCCTCCCCATCGTCGAGGTGATCGACGCGGACGGCCGGCTCGCCGAGTCGGATCGCTTCACCGGCATGCCGGCGGACGAGGGGAAGACCGCGATCATCCGCTGGCTCGAGTCGGGCGGCGCAGGGAAGGGGAAGGTGCAGTATCGCCTGCACGACTGGTGCATCTCGCGCCAGCGCTACTGGGGACCGCCGATCCCGATCATCTACTGCGACACGTGCGGCGCCGTGCCGGTGCCCGAGTCGCAGCTGCCGGTGCTCCTCCCGGAGATCGAGGACTTCCGCCCTGACGACACCGGGATCTCGCCGCTCGCCCGGCACGAGGAGTGGTACTACACCCCCTGTCCGACCTGCGGCGCGCGCGGTCGGCGCGAGACCGACGTCTCGGACACGTTCCTCGACTCGGCGTGGTACTACCTGCGCTACACCAGCACCGAGTTCGACGACCGCCCCTTCGATCGGGACCGCGTGCGGCGCTGGTGCCCGGTGTCCACCTACATCGGCGGGAACGAGCACGCGGTCCTGCATCTCCTCTACGCGCGGTTCATCGCGATGGTGCTCGAGGAGCTCGGCCATGTGGAGTTCGACGAGCCGTTCCGCGTCTTCCGCGCGCACGGACTCATCGTGAAGGACGGCGCGAAGATGTCGAAGTCGCGCGGCAACGTCGTCATCCCGGACGAGTACATCGCCAGGTGGGGCGCTGACACCTTCCGCATGTACCTGATGTTCCTCGGCCCCTTCCAGGAGGGAGGCGATTTCCGCGACGAGGGCATCAGCGGCCCGCGGCGCTTCCTCGACAAGGTGTGGACGCTGGTCGGAGAGGCGACGCGCAACATCATCGCCGACCTCCCGCGGCACGTCGAGATCAAGTGGCACGAGACGATGAAGAAGGCGCACGACGCGATCGAGGGCCTGCACTACAACGTCGCGATCGCGGCGTACATGGAGCTCGTCAACACGCTGCGTGACGCGGGCTCGGCCGACCGGCGGATCGTGGAGGATCTCGTGGTGATGATCGCGCCCTTCGCGCCGCACTTTGCCGAGGAGTGCTGGGAGCGGCTCGGCCACGGCGGCTCGGTCTTCGAGGAACGCTGGCCGGAGTGGGAGGAGTCGCTCACGGTGGAGGAGAGCGTGGAGGTCGCCGTGCAGGTGAACGGGAAGACGCGTTCCCGCATCGTCGTGCGCCGGGACGCCGGGGAAGAAGCCACCGTCGCCGCCGCCCTCCTCGACGACACCACCCGCCGCTTCATCGGCGACCAGGCGATCCGGAAGGTCATCTACGTCCCGAACCGGCTCGTCAATCTGGTGGTGGCTTGAGTCGTTGTTGATGAACCACGGAGGCGCGGAGGGACGGAGACACGTGGAGCGGGTCGAGTTCCCTGCGGCATGGTCGTACGGCGGAGTAGAACGCGGACGGAGTCCCAGCTGACAAGGCGTGTTGTCGTGCGCCGCTCCTGAGTCCGCCCATATCGCGATCCCGACCCGCCGCATCCACCGGGATCACTTCTCCGCGTTCCTCCGCGCATCCCTGCCTCCGTGGTTCAACTTCTACGGAGCCACGGCGTAGAACGTGACCTCCGAAGCGCGCTCGAGCGCGCCCCGAAGCGTGTACTCGTTCTCGAAGAGTATGAGCGGCGCGCCGCGGGAGTCGTAGACGAGCCGCTTCCCGTAGCCCTCCCCGATGCGCGTGATCTCCTCCGCATCGCCCACCACCCAGCGCGCGATCGAGAACCCCAGCCGCTCGAGCTTCGCCGGCACGCCGTACTCGTGCTCGAGCCGGTGCAGCAGCACGTCGAACTGCAGCTGCCCCACCGCACCGACGATGGGACTCGGCCCCACGATCGAATCCTCGTAGAAGACCTGCGCCGCCCCTTCCTCCGACAGCTGCCGGAGGCCGGTATCGAGCGGCTTCCGCCGCATCGGGTCGGCGAGCCGGACGCGCGCGAAGAGCTCGGGGGAGAAGCGCGGGATGTTCGCGAACTCGAGGACCGCGCCGTCGGTGAGCGTATCGCCGATGCGGAGCGTGCCACGGTCGTGGAGGCCCACGACGTCTCCCGGCCACGCCTCGTCGATCGCGGTCCGCTCGCGCGCCAGGAACTGCTGCGGCGCCGTGAGCCGGAGCTGCTTCCCCGACCGCACGTGCAGCGCGGTCATGCCCGCCTCGAAGCGCCCTGAGACGATGCGCACGAACGCGATCCGGTCCCGGTGCTTCGGATCCATGTTCGCCTGGATCTTGAAGACGAAGCCGGAGAATCCGTTCGTTTCCGGCCCGACCGGCCCGGCGCTGCTCTCCCGCGGCAGCGGCGCGGGAGCGAGCGGGAGGAAGGCGTGCAGGAACGGCTCGACGCCGAAGTTGGTGAGCGCACTCCCGAAGAAGACCGGGGTGAGCGTTCCCGCGAGCACCGCATCGGGATCGAACGTCTCCCCGGCGAGATCGAGCAGCTCGAGCTCCTCCCGGAGCGTGCCCGCGGCCGAGCCGAGGCGTTCTGCGATCACGGGGTCGTCGAGTGGCCCGGTGAGCGCTTCCGACCGCTCGGCGCCGTGCGCGGTGTCGCGCTCGAAGAGGTGCACCCGTCCCGTGTTGCGCTCGTAGACGCCGAGGAACTGGCTCTCGCCGAAGATCGGCCAGGTCATCGGGTAGCAGCGGATGCCCAGGTCGTTCTCGACGTCGCCGATCAGCTGGAGCGGCGGGGCCCCGACGCGATCGCACTTGTTCACGAAGGTGAAGATCGGGGTGCGGCGCATCCGGCAGACGTCGAAGAGCTGGCGGGTCCGCTCCTCCACGCCTCGGCGGTTGTCCAGCAGCATGACGGCGCTGTCCGCGGCGACGAGCGTGCGGTAGGTGTCCTCGCTGAAGTCCCCGTGACCCGGGGTGTCGAGGAGGTTGACCTTGTACCCCTGATAGCCGAACTGCATGACGCTCGACGTGACCGAGATACCGCGCTCCTGCTCGAGCGCCATCCAGTCGCTAGTCGCGTGGCGCTGGGCGCGGCGTGCCTTCACTGCGCCGGCCAGGTGGATCGCGCCGCCGTAGAGCAGCAGCTTCTCCGTCAGCGTGGTCTTGCCGGCGTCGGGATGGCTGATGATGGCGAAGGTGCGGCGGCGGGCCACCTCGTCCGCCGCGGCGGCCGGAGTGGTGGAGCTGGAAGTGGCGTCGGTCATGGCGCGGGGAAGGTAACCGGTCGCGTCGCGGCGGTCATCCTGCCGGCACGGCGAGCGCACTCATGAGCGCCACGACGGCGCGCTCCTTCGCCTTGGCCTCGACGTCGACCGTGAGCCGCCGGCCGAGCCATGCGGCGGGGAAGTCCACCGGATCGATGTAGTCTGCGTGGGGCCGGGGGTTTCGCGCCGACCACCCGTCGCGCGGCGAGGAGATATGCACCCACGGCTCGCGCTCTCCCCAGGTCTCCCCCGCCGCATCCGTCGCATCGATGACCTCGAGGCCATCGGGATGGCAGCGGTGGTGGTGCGCGTCGTAGACGAGCGGAACTCCGGCGATGCGGCAGAGCGGGAGGAGGTCGGATGGCGTGAACTGACGATCGTCGTTCTCGAGCGCGAGCCGCGTGCGTGCTCCGTCCGACAGCCGGTCGATCCCCCGGGCGAGCCGATCGACCGCGGCGTCCCCGCCGCCCGTCATCGAGCCGCCGTGCAGGACCAGCGTATCCGCGCCGATGAGCGCGGCGACGCGAGCCTGGAAGTCGAGCTCGCGCACGGACGACGCGACGACGTCGTCCCGGATCGAGTTGAGCACCACGAACTGGTCGGGATGGAACGAGAGCCGGACGCCGAGTGCTGCCGCGCGTGCCCCCGCACCAGCGAAGGCGGCGTGCAGGGAGCCATCGGCGTCCAGCGACTCGAGCGAGTAGCCGGTCACCGGGTGGGTACCGAGCGGGAGGATCTGGCTGTTGATGCGGAACGCGCCGATGCCGAGCGCCGCACACGTGTCCACGGCCCGGAGCAGCGATGCGGCGTTGTCGCGGGCGATGGCCCGCAGGTACTCGGCGCGGGCCCCCGGCGCGAGCGCGCCGGCGAAGCGATGCGTCGCCGTGCGGAACTTGATCGGCGCGTCGAGGAACTGGCAGCAGAGCCCGAAGCGGAGCGTGCCCGGAGCGTGCACGCTAGAGGATCTTCACGACCCACTCGCCGAGGAAATACCCGGCGATGGCCACTCCGAGGCCGACGAGGAACATGTCCAGGCCGCTCTTGAAGATCCCGCGGCCGGTGAAGAAGCTGCGCGCGGCGCCGACGCCGAAGTGCGAGAGCATCGCCAGGGCGAACGAGGTCCAGATCGCGCCGGGGCCGGTCGAGAAGAGGAACGGCGCCACCGGGATGAGCGCGCCGAGCGCCGTCGCCGTGCCCGTGATCCACGCTTCGCGCATCGGTGTCGAGGTCGCCTCGCCGATCTTGAGCTCCTCGCGCACTTTCTCCGCGAGCGCCTGCTCCGGATCGGTCATCACCTGGGTCGCGAGCGCCTCGGCCTGGGCGCTGGGGATACCCTTCGCCTGGTACAGGAGGCTGAGCTCGTCCCGCTCGAGCTCGGGCATGAGGCGGATCTCCTCGCGCTCCATCGCGATCTCGTGCTCGAACACCTCCCGCTCGCTCTTGGCCGCGAGGTAGCCGGAGGCGCCCATCGACAGTGCGTCCGCGACCACCCCGGCGAGGCCCGCGACGATCAGCGCATGCTCCACCGTATCGAAGGAGCTCTGCGCCCCGATCATCCCGGCCACGAGGCCGAAATTCGCCGTGAGGCCGTCGTTGAAGCCGTACACCACGTTCCTGAGGAAGCCGCCGGCGCCGGTCTTGTGCCAGGGCTCGCCGCTGGAGCCGGCGAGCTGCGCGAGCGTGCCCGCATGCTCCTTCGACTCCTGCGCGAGCCTGAGCGCCGTCGGTGCGGCATCCGCGTCGGGTGCCGAGCGATAGAGCCGGAGGTAGCCCTTCACCTCGCGGCCTTCCTCTTCGAGGAGCATGGGGAGGAGCACGCCGCTCCCCACTCGCCGCGCGACCCAGGCCCGGAAGCGGGCCCCGCGCGAGGGCATCGGGATCCCGACCGGGTTCCCATGCTCCGCCAGCAGCTTCCTCCACATCTCGACGTGCCGGTCCTCGACCTCCGCCAGCTCCCGATAGATCCGCGACCGTTCCGCGTTCTCCTCCGAGCGGGCGAGCTCCCGGTAGAGAAACGCCGCGTCGGCTTCGTCTTCGAGGTGGTGGAGCCAGGTCGAGGTGTCGGTGGGGGTCGTCATGCCGGAAAGATAGCCGGAAAAGGTCACGCAGAACCCGGGAACGTTTCCGGATCCGACTGGTCGAAAAACGGCACACGAAAGCACGAAAGGGGGCGGTGGCGGGCGCGCTCCCCGGGTGACGGGCGGGCAGGGTCGGTGAGGTCGGCGCTGGCCCAATCGCGAAAACGCGAAACGCAAAGCAAACCGCGGACAGCGCCGTGGGCCGCCGGCGGTCCGAATCCGTGGCAGGTTCGGAGCTGTTGCTTTATTTGGGCGTTTGCGAGGGATCCGCGGCCGACAGCGACTCCTCCGTGGCTTCCCGTTCCGTTCGCGGTTTCGCGATTCTGCCGAGCCCGGGCATGCCCCGATCCCGAGCCATTCCGAAAGCCAGCCCGCCCACCGGCCCGTTTCGCCCCTTGCTGTCTTCGTGTGCGTCTTTCAGCTGGTTTCTGCGCCGACCCCCGTCAGATACCCCGATCCCGACACCTGACGGCCCGTTCCTACGTCGGGTTTGCGACGATTCCGGCTCCTGCCGCATCTTTAGAACACCATGACCCGAGCGCTCTTCATGGATCCATCCTTCGTGGCGAACGCCGACGCCGTCCTGGCCCGTGCCCGGACCGGCGATGCCGCGGCCCTCGAAGCCCTGTTCCGGGCCTTCGAAGGGCCGGTCTACAACCTCGCCCGGCGCATCTGCCGGACGACGGAGGACGCCGAAGACGTGGTCCAGGAGACCTTCTTCGAGGTCTGCCGGAGCATCCGGAACTACCGCGGGGATGGGAGCATCTGGGGCTGGATCCGCAGCATCACGGCCAGCAAGGCGCTCATGCGGCTCCGGCGCAACAAGTACCGGGACACCGACGAGCTCGACGATCAGGTGACCCCGATGCGGCGCGAGGACACCGCCCTCCGGATGGACCTCGAGGCCGCGCTGGAGCGGCTCGGCGAGACTTCCCGCGCGGTCGTCTGGCTGCACGACGTCGAGGGATACACACACGAGGAAATTGCAGGGATGATGGGCAAGACGGTGAGCTTCTCGAAGTCCCAGCTGGCCCGGGCCCACGCCCGGCTGCGCCGCTGGCTTGGAGAGGAGGTACCGGCATGACACACCTGACCATGGACCAGCTGGTCGCACTCAGGGACGGGAGCTCGGAGCCCGGGACGGCCGCGGCCCGCGAACATCTCGAATCCTGCGCGCAGTGCGCCGCAGAACTCGACCGGCTGCATCAGCGGATCGCCCGGCTTCGCGCGCTGCCCAACCTGCGTCCTTCGCGGGACCTCTGGCCGCAGATCGACGCCGAGCGCCGCCGGCTTCGCCGTGGGCGGCGGACCCGCTGGATGGGCATCGGCGGCCTCGCGCTCGCCGCCTCGCTCGCCGGCGTCGCCGCGATCGGGCCGGGCATGGAGCGGTCCGATCCGGCCGGCGCCGAGCTTCCCGTCGAAGGGGAGCTGGCCGCCGTCCGGGAGCGTTCCCAGGCACTCGAGACGATGCTCGACGCCTACAATCCCGACGCCCGGGTGATCGACGGGCAGACCGCCCGGGTGGCGCAGGCGCTCGAGGACCGGATCGCCGACGTCGACCACGAGCTCCAGGTCACCGAGCTCCAGCGCGAGGCACCCGATCAGGACGAGGTGCTGCTCGATCTCTGGCGCGAGCGTGTTGGACTGCTCGACGCCCTGGTGGACGTGCACGTGACGCGTGCCAGCAATGTGGGGCTGTAGGAGGATGGAGATGAAGCAGTCGCTGATGTTCGTGCTCGGCCTGGCGCTCGTCGGCACGGCGGCCGCCGAGGCGCAGGAGCCGGCACGCGCCGGAAGCGGCGTTCGCAGCACCACCCCCTACCGGTACGTCACCTCGAGACCGCACCTCGGCTTTTCCGTGACGACCCGGCCCACGGTCTCGGACACGATCGGCGCGCTCGTCGAAAGCGTGACCCCGGGCAGCCCGGCCTTCCGCGCCGGAATCCGGTCGGGCGACGTGATCACCAGGATCAACGGTCACGCGCTCGTTGCACGGATGGCACCCGGTGTCCGGACGCTC
>JAICNA010000084.1 GCA_025928955.1 Gemmatimonadales bacterium
GCCTGCGCCGGGCCGACGAGAAGATCGGGAGCCTTGTCCTCCTGGACGTGAACGGCCGGGTGGCGCACCTCCTCCTGCGGATGGCGGACGACGAGGGAGGCGATCGCATCACGCGCAAGCTGACCCACCACACCATCGCGCAGATGATCGGCTCGAGCCGCGAGACGGTCTCACGCACGATGCGAAACCTCGTCGATCGCGGGATCATCGACGTGACGCGCCGGGAAATCACGCTCAAGGACCGGCGCTCGCTCATGATGGCGGTGCGGCGCTCGTGACCTTCCTCACCCCTCACCGGTGAGCGTCACCGTGGAGGGGAATCGTCATGAGTGCGGAATTGCAGGCATGATCCCTCCCATGCCCTTGCGGCCCGCGTGAGCCACGTTGTCAGGTTCTGGGGTGTCCGCGGGTCGATCCCGACGCCCGGGCCGGCGACGGCCCGTTATGGCGGCAACACCTCCTGCCTCAGCATCACGAACGGGCGCTCCGGTCTCGTCATCCTCGACGCCGGAAGCGGCCTCCGCGGCCTCGGGCACGACCTCATGCAGCACCTGCACGGTCATGCCCTGCGCGCCGACCTCCTCCTGACGCACACGCACTGGGATCACATCCAGGGACTCCCCTTCTTCAAGCCGCTCAGTGCGCGGGGCAACGAAGTCCGCATCCGCGGCGCAGCGCAGGAGGGCGTCCCGCTCGAGGACATCCTTGGTCGGCAGATGGACCCGATGGTATTCCCCGTTCCGCTCCGGGCGCTCGCGGCCCGGATCGAGGTGCTCGAGGTGTCCCCCGGCGCGTTCGAGATCGACGGATTCCGGGTCGACGCCGTGCGCCTCCGGCATCCGGGAACGACCCTGGGCTACATCCTCGAGCCTGCCCAGGGTGGCCGGAGATTTGCTTATATCACCGATAACGAGCTGGGCCCCGGCGGCAGCTACCCCGTCGGGCCACGCTGGCGGGAGGAACTGGTTCGCAGCCTCCAGGGGGCGGACACCCTGATCCACGACGCCATGTACGTGGACCAGATGATCGAGGCGCGCGCGGGATGGGGACATTCGACGCCACGCGAAGCCGTCGATCTGGCGCACGACGCAGGGATCCGTCGGCTCATCCTCTTTCACTACGAGCCGGAGCATGACGACAGCACGATGGACCGGATCCTCGCCGACGCGCGCGCGTACGCGGCGAAGTGCGCCCCGGACCTCGTCGTCGACGCGGCCAGCGAAGGCCTGACGTTTTCTCTCTGAAGGAGCAGCCCATGCGGCGCATCCTCTCGATCGTCTTCCTGCTCACGGGACTGGTGCCCGCGGGCATCGCGGCCCAGGGTGCGCGCCCGGTCATCGCCGTGCTTCCCTTCGAGGACGGCGGTTCCTACGGGCAGGACCGGGACGTCTTCGATGCGCTCGAGCTCGGGCTGCAGGCACTGCTCATCGGCGAGCTGTCCCGGTCTCCGGGGATCGACCTCCTCGCTCGCGAGCGGGCCGGACGGGCCCCCCGCAGCGCCGAAGGCGCGCGCGCGATCGACGCGGCGAGCGCCGCGAGCGCCGGCAAGGCGGTCGGCGCGCGCTATGTCGTGCTCGGCGCATTCATCGATCACTACGGCCGCTTCCGGCTGGATGCCCGCATCGTGGACACCGAGTCCGGGCGCATCGTCGACGTCGTTTCCAACGACCCTGCGCTGCGGGACCGCCGCGAGCTGCACGCGATGCTGCAATCGCTCGCGAGCAGGATCAGGACGGCGCTGGATGTGCCGAGCGCCGCAGCGGGGACGCGTTCGATTCCCACCGACGCGCTCATCGCGTACAGCCGCGGCCTGCTCCACCTGGAGCGAAGCGAGCGCAGCGAAGCCGCCAACGCGTTCGAGCGTGCGCTGGAGACCTACCCCGACTTCGCCGAGGCGCGTGAGGGACTCGGGCAGGCGCGCTCGCGCTGACGCGGACGCCCCGCCCGACGAGACGTCGCCGTTACGCCTCCCGTTTCTGCTGCTCCACGCCGGGCGGTGGAACCCTTCGGACATCGCCGCACCGCTGGCCGCCGACGGCGTCGAGGTCCGCGAGGCACCCGATCCCGACCAGCTGCACGACGCCGACCGACCCACCGTCCTCGTGCTCGATCCGGACGGGCTGGGGCGGTTCACGATTTCCGTGCTTGCGCGCCTCGTCGAGGCGGGCTTCGCCATCGTTCTGATCGGCGAGCCCGGTGTCCACGACGTCCCCGCTTCGATTCCGCCGCATCTCCTCAGCGCGTACCTCGTTCCTCCGATCGGCCCCCGGCGTCTGCTCATCGGCATCCGCTCCGCGTTCCGTGAGGCCGCTTCGCGCCGCATCGCGCGCGAGGCAGCGGCGGAGACGGCGGACCTCGCCACGGAAGTCACCGACCTCACCGAGATCGGCATCCGGCTCCTCGCCGAGCGGGACCTCGATGCCCTGCTCGGCCTGATCCTCCGGCACGCCCGGCGTCTCACGCAGGCGGATGCGGGGAGTCTGTATCTCGTCGAGCCCGGACCCGACGGCGGCCGGCGGCTTCGCTTCAAGGTCATCCAGAACGACAGCCGTCCGGACCTCCGGCTCCGCTCGTTCACGATTCCGCTCGACGAGTCGTCGCTCGCCGGGCACGCAGCGCTGACCGGCAGCCGGCTGGTGTTCGACGACGTGCACGACCTCCCGGCCGGCGCCCCTTTCTCGTTCAACCGCTCCTTCGACCGGCGTCACCGCTACCGGACCCGCTCGATGCTCGTGATCCCGATGGCGAGCCAGCGGGGAGAGACCATCGGCGTGCTGCAGCTGATCAACCGGAAGCCTGAGGCCGGCATGACGTTCGCCGATGCCGCGGACGTGGAGCGGCATGCCCTTCCCTTCGACGAGCGCGCGGTCGCGCTGGCGAGCGCACTGGCCGGCCAGGCGGCGGTCTCGATCGAGAACAGTCAGCTCTCGCAGGCAATCGAGCGGCTCTTCGACGGATTCGTGAGCGCGGCGATCACGGCCATCGAGCAGCGCGATCCGGCGACCTCCGGCCACTCGGAACGCGTCGCATCGATGACCTGTGCGCTCGCGATCGCAGCGGACCGCGCGGACAGCGGCCCCTTCCGCGCAGTGCGCTTCGGCCCGGCGCAGATCCGGGAGATCCGGTATGCCGGGCTGCTCCACGACTTCGGGAAGGTCGGCGTCCGTGAGCAGGTGCTCACCAAGGCGAAGAAGCTCTATCCCGATGCACTCGCGCTCATCGAGCAGCGGCATGCCTTCCTGTTGCGGTCGCTCGAGTGGCGGGAGGCGGAGGCCCGCGCCGCGCATCTCGAGCAGTACGGGCGCGCCGGATACGACGAGCTGGTCCGGCGGCTGGAAGCGTCGGGAAAAGGAGAGCGGGACGCGCTGGCCCGGTTCGTCGCTGCCGTCAGGGCCGCGAACGAGCCCTCGGTGCTTCCGGCCGGGGATTTCACCGAGCTCGAGGCGCTCGCAGCGCGAACGTACGAGGCCATCGACGGCACCCGCCTCCCGTTCCTCACGAGCGCGGAACTCGAGTCGCTCCGGATCCGGCAGGGCTCCCTCGACGAGACGGAATGGGCTGAAATGCGCCGGCACGTAAGTCTGACGTACAGCTTTCTCAGCGCGATCCCGTGGACGGCCGAGCTCTCGGGCGTCCCCATGATCGCGCACGGCCATCACGAAAAGCTTGACGGAAGCGGCTACCCGCTGGGCATCGCCGGGGGTGCGATTCCGCTGCAGAGCCGGCTCATGACGGTGGCCGACATGTTCGATGCGCTGACGGCGGCCGACCGACCCTACAAGCGCGCCATCCCGCGAAGCCGCGCCCTCGACGTCCTGGCGCAGGAGGTTCGGGCCGGCCGGCTCGACGGGGACGTCCTCGCACTCTTCCTCGAGGCTCGGATCCACGAGGGCTGAGCAATCCCCATCCCCGGGTGAAGATTCTTTCATCGCCCCTTAACGAATCTTTAGACTCCGCGTTCGTATCCTCGTGCCCAGCAGATCGGATCAGTGCCACCGGGGCGCTGACCACCTACGCCGAGGAAGCCACCGATGCTCAAGCCGCTCAAGATCGCCCTCACCGCCGCCGGAATCCTTGCCGTGGGCGCCACGGCACTGTTCTCCACCAGTCTCTCCGGCACGGGAGACGTCGAGCGGGTCGACTTCGGGGTGACCAGGACCGGGCTCACGCCGGCATACAATGCCCGGCTTCGCCCTGCCTCACGCGCCGCCATCAAGGAATTCCGTATTCCGATGACCCACGACACGGTCGAGATCTCGAAGGGCGTCAGGTACGTCGGCTGGACGTTCGGCGGGACGGTGCCGGGCCCCGTCATCCGGGTCCGCCAGGGCGACATCGTCCGGATCAACCTGGTCAACGAGGCGGTCGGTGTCCCTCACTCGATCGATTTCCACGCCTCGAAGATCCCCATGGACCATGCCATGAAGTCGATCGCGCCGGGTGATTCGCTCTCGTTCGAGTTCGAGGCGACCACCGCGGGCGTCTTCATGGTGCACTGCGGAACCCCGCCGGTCCTGATGCACATCGCGCAGGGGATGTACCTCCCGATCATCGTGGACCCCCGTGACGGGTGGCCGACGGAAGCCGACAAGGAGTTCGTCCTCATCCAGAGCGATTTCTACCCGAAGGGCTCGGTGATCGACAGCACGGTGATGGAGGGCGACTGGGATGCGATGCAGGGGGCCACGCCGAAATACGTCGTGTTCAATGGTCGCGCCTTCCAGTACAAGGACGCCCCGCTCGAAGTGGAGGAAGGCGACGTCGTGCGGCTGTTCGTGATGAATGCGGGCCCGAATATCCGGAGCGATTTCCATGTCGTCGGCAACATCTTCGACCGCGTCTATCCGGGCGGGAACGTGAACCAGCCGATCGACGGGGTGCAGACGTACATGGTCCCGACGGGTGGCGGCGCCGTGTTCGAGATGACGTTCGAGAAGGGCTACAGCGGCACGGGCAACTATGCATTCGTGACGCACGCCTTCGCCGATGCGAACAAGGGCGCCGTCGGCGTGATCCAGGTCGGGAAGCCGGCTCACATGGCGAGTCACTGACATGCTCGCCCTTCCCCAGACCGCCGAGTACGCGCTCCGCGCCGTCTGCTATATCGCAGAGCACGAAGTGGATGGCCCGGTGCCGGTCTCCGAAGTAGCGGCGTCGCTCGGCGCGCCGCAGAACTATCTCTCCAAGACGCTGCACCGGCTCGGCACGCTCGGCGTGCTGAGCTCGGTGCGGGGCGCGCGCGGCGGATACACGCTCGCTGCGCGCGGCTCGGACATCCGGCTCGCGGCCATCATCGAGCCGTTCCTCGCGCCGACCGAACATCGCTGCATCATGGGACGCACGCAGTGCCGGGAGGATGTGCCGTGCGGGGCGCACTGGCGCTGGAAGGCGGTCAGGGACACGGCGCGGGCCTTCTTCACGGACCTCACCGTCGCGGACCTGCTCGGCGGAGAGGCGAAGGGCCCGATCGGCTTTCCGCGGCCCGGCGCTGGCCAGGTGGACGCCGTTCGCGCGGCGGGCTGACCGATGCGACTCCACGACCCCGTGCACGCACCGGAGCTCGCGCGCTCGCAGGAAGGTTCGCGTCCCGCAGTATCCATCGCCGAGGACAGCGCCGATGCGCGCCTCGTGTTCTTCCGCATCGCACCGGGCCAGCGGGTCGCGACCCATACGAGCGCCTCGAGCGTGCTCCTCGTAGTGATGGCGGGCAGCGGGTTCGTGAGCGGCGCGGAGGGAGAGCGGGAAGTGAGCGCGGGCATGATCGCCGCACTCGACCCGCGCGAGCCTCATGGCATGCGCGCGGGCGCAGAGGAGCTCGTGCTCGCGGCGGTCATCGCCCCGCGGCCGGGGAGTGCCTAGACGGTCGCCTGCTTCCCCTCGGCGGCAGACCGATAGATGGCGTCGAGAAGCCGGTGAAGCGTAACGTGCTCCTGCAGTGAGGGAGGCTTGGCCTCCCCCTTCATGATCGCCTCGAAATGCGCCCACTCGGCGCGGTAGGAGGCGCTGAACGCATTCTCCCGGCCCATGGAGCCCGTCGGCGATACGTCGACCGCGACGCCGTTCAGCTCCTTCCACACCGTGAGCGGATTGATGGCCGCAGTCCCGCGACTGCCGCGCACGCCGACGCCGAACCGCTCGCCGGCGCCGAAATGGCGCCAGGTGACGTCCACGAACACGGACGTGCCGTTCTCGCAGATGACGAAGGCCGACCCGGCTTCCTCGACGCTGCGCTCGCCCTTCGTGCCGTCGAGCGATGCCGTGACACGCTCCGGTACGGGGTTGCCGGCCAGCCAGAGCGCCAGGTCGAGCACGGTGAGGCCGAGGTCGAGCATCGCGCCGCCACCCGACAGCTCCCGCCGCTGGCGCCAGCCCAGCTGCGAGCGGCTCGGCCGGAACACGTGCCAGCTTCCGCGCACGCTGTCGATCACTCCGAGCTCCCCACTCTGGACGAAGCTCCGGACGATCTGCGCGTCCGGCCGGTAGCGATGATTCATCCCCACCAGCACCGCGCGCTCCCGCTTCTCGGCCGCGCGCATGATCTTCTGCGCGCTCGCCGCGGTGAGCGCGAGCGGCTTCTCGACGAGGACGTGGAGGTCGGCGGAGAGGGCCGCGAGGATGTGCGCCTCGTGGAGGTGATTGGGCGTGCAGATGACGAGCGCGTCCAGCTCCTCGTGCCCGAGGAGGTCTTCGATGTCGTCGAAGGCGTCCTTGATCTCGAACCGCTCCGCGATGGCGCGCGCCTTCGGCAAATCGGTGTCGCAGATCGCGACGACCTCGACGCCTTTCTGCTTGCGCAGCACCGGCAGGTGCGCGACCTGGACGATCGCGCCGCTCCCGATGACTCCGACCCTCAGCCGATCGCTCACTTCGCCTCCTCGTAGAAGCGCTCGAGACGCGTGCCCGGAAAATATGCCGCGATGATCGATTCGTAGCGCTGGCCCGCCCGCGCGCGGCCGATCGCGCCCCACTGGCAGAAGCCGACCCCGTGCCCCGCCCCCGACCCCTCGACCGTCAGCCCGCCGATCTCGGTTCCGCCACCGGTCACCCGCAGTGAAAAGAGCGTACTGCGCAACAGCTCGCCGCTCGGGTTCCGCAGGACCTGGCGCACGCGCGGGCTTTCGACGGAGACATTCCGGTCGGCGAGCGCGATCACGAGGCGCCCCACCCGCCCGGACGCGGTCCGCCCGGCAATGCGGATGTCCCGCAGCCGCGCGACACCCCCCGCCGGTGCCGAGCCGATCTCGGAGAGCCCACGATCGATGGCGCGACGCAACTCGGCGCCCGTCCACGATTCACGCCACCGGAATCGCGGGGATGGGGAACAATAGGCGGTTCCCGAGGGGTCCGCGTCGTCGACGGAGCGCAGGTAGGTGCGCGTAGCGGCGCGGAAGACTTCGGTCCCGAGCTCGGTGCGCCCGCCGCAGGTGGAGAAGAAGAAGGCGTCGATCGGCGCCCCCCCGTACGTCACCGCAATTCCATGTGTCGCGGCAACGGCCTCGCGCGCCAGGTCGTTCTCGGCCGCCGTGCCGGCGTAGACCTGATCCGCCACCGTCGCGTAATAATCGAACCCCTGCGCCCGCCACCGATTCCGGGTCCGCAGGGCGTAAGTCCGCGACACGATGGCCTGCGCCCGGACGGCCTCCCGGTCCCCGTCCGGGCGGCCCCCCATCTCCGCGCCCACCACACCCATCAGGTACTGCTCGAGCTCGACGTGGTTCACCACCGTGATGCCGGTGCGGTCCGGGAAGATGGACAGCGTTCCGCGATACTCTCGACTGCCGTGGCGCACATGCGCGCCGCTCTCCCGTGGGCGGACCATGACGCGGCGGGCGCTCATGCGGCCGCCGCGCGGGGGCCGAAGCACCACGCCGGAGCCGCCGGGCGCCGCCTCCCAGCTTTCGCCCGCGGGTATCACCCCAAGGAAATTGCCCGCGGCGCCCTCGACCTGGAGCGCTGCGCCGCCTCCGATGCGCGCCGACGACGCGCCGACCACGAGCCCGACGCGAACCTCCGGCGAGCGGCCGGAGACGCGGACCGGAACCTCGGCGCGCTCGGGCGGGACAGAGTCGCGCGCGATCGAATCGCGCACCGCGATCGTGTCCGGAATCGGTTCGGGGGTGGGGGCGGGTGGCGGTGCGGGCCGGGCGATGACCGGCGGCGGGTCCGGCTCGGGCGGTGGCGGCGTGGCGCAGGCCGCTGCGAGCAGGAGCAGGAGGAACTGTCGCGCGCGAGAGCCCGCCGGCATGCCGCGGCGCGGCTCAGTTGCGGTAATTGCCGAACTTCAGCTCGATGCCGAAGTCCTCCCCACGCAGCATGGCCATCACCGCCTGGAGCTCGTCGCGGGACGGGCTCGTCACGCGGAGCTCGTCGCCCTGGATGCTCGCCTGCACCTTCTTGAATCCCCCATCCTTGATGGCCTTCTGGATGCGCTTGGCGATATCGGGCGGGATGCCCTGCGTGAAGGTCGCCGTTCGGCGCACCGACTGACCCGTGGCCGGCTCGACGTCACCGAGCTTGAAGTTCCGGACGGGCACGCCGCGCTTGATGAGGCGCGACTGCAGGACATCGACCAGCGCGTCCATCCGGAAGGCGTCGTCGGCTGCAAGCCGGATCTCTGCCTTTCCGCGATCGAAGTCGATGGTGCAATGCGTGCCCTTGAAGTCGTACCGCTGCGCGATCTCCTTCAGCGCCTGGTTGACGGCGTTGTCGACTTCCTGGAGATCGGCACCGGTGGAAACGTCGAACGAGGGATTGGCGGCCATGGGTGCTACGCGAGGAAGCTCTCCAGCGCACGGGCGCGGCTCACGTGCCTGAGCCGGCTGAGCGCCTTCTCCTTGATCTGCCGGACCCGCTCCCGGGTGATGCCGAGCAGGCTGCCGATCTCCTCGAGCGTCATCGGCTCCGGGCCATCGAGCCCGAAGTAGAGGCGGAGAATCTTCGCCTCGCGCTCCTTGAGGGTGGACAGCACTTCCTCGATCGACTCGGTGAGCGCGTGCTCGAACGTCTCCGAATCGGGACCCGGGTTCTGCGTGTCCGGGAGGTAGTCGAGGAGCTTGTTGTCCTCGCCCGGCGTGAGGGGCGCGTCCAGCGAAAGGTGGTTCTGGGAGATCGAGAGGGTCTTCTGGACCTCCTCCATGGAGATGTCCATCCCCTCGGCGATCTCCGACGGTGTCGGCTCCCGCCCGAGCTCCTGGAGGAGCGCCGACGACCGCTTCCCGATGCGATGCAGCGTGCCGGCCCGGTTGAGCGGCACGCGGACGATGCGGCTCTGCTCGGCGAGGGCCTGGAGGATGGCCTGGCGGATCCACCAGACGGCATAGGAGATGAACTTGATCCCCTTCGTCTCGTCGAACTTGTGCGCCGCGCGAATGAGGCCGAGGTTGCCCTCGTTGATCAGGTCGGCGAGGGACACGCCCTGATTCTGGTACTTCTTCGCGACGGACACCACGAACCGGAGGTTGCTCCGCACGAGCTTGTCGAGCGCTTCCTCGTCCCCGACGCGGATCAGCTGCGCGAGCCGCACTTCCTCCTCCTGCGGAATCAGAGGGTAGCGGCTGATCTCGCGCAGATACTGATCCAGGGAGCCTTCGTCGAAGGACGGACCCCGCCTGCCCGACGTGACCTGCATAGGACGCATTCGAATTCCAACCTCGTCACGAGTGACGCGACGCTCTCGAGCGCGCCGCTACCACGTCTCGCCGAACCTTAGCTTGCGATGCAGACCCGCGCAACCATCCGACTCAGTCGTAGTTGTCGATCTGCGCGCGCTGCAGTCGGCCCGAATAGTCCACGTAGCACACCTTCGTCTCCGAGTAGAACTCGTAGACTTCCCACCCGCCTTCGCGATGGCCGTTGCCGGTGGCCTTGACGCCGCCGAACGGCAGGTGCGCTTCGGCGCCGATCGTCGGCGCGTTGACGTAGGTGATGCCGTTGTCGAGCTCCTGCATCGCGAGGAACGCGCGATCGGCGCTCCGGGTATAGATCGAGCTCGAGAGCCCGTACCGCACGTCGTTGTTCACCCGTACCGCTTCGTCGAACGAGTTCACCCGCACGACGCTCAGCACGGGGCCGAAGATCTCCTCCTGCTCCAGGCGGCTGCCCGGCTTGACGCCGGCGAAGACCGTCGGCTTGTAGAAGAAGCCGCTGCCGAGCCGCTCACCGCCCGGACGCTTGCCGCCGGTGACGAGCTCGGCACCTTCCTCCTGGCCGATTCCCACGTACTCCTCGACCTTGCGGCGCGCCGACTCGTGAATCAGCGGCCCCACGTCGGTCTTGTCCTCGCGGCCGTCGCCGAGCCGCAGCCGCTCGGCGGCCTCGGCCACGCGGGCGACGAAGCGGTCGTGCACCTTCCGATGAACGATCAGCCGGCTCGTGGCCGTGCACCGCTGGCCCGTCGTTCCGAAGGCCCCCCAGAGCACGCCCTCGAGCGCGAGGTCGAGGTCCGCATCATCCATCACGATCATCGCATTCTTTCCGCCCATCTCGAGCGAGAGACGCTTGTGCATGCGTCCGCAGGTCTCGCCGATGAGGGCACCGGTATCCGTCGAGCCGGTGAAGGAGATGACGGGAACGCCGGGATGCTCGACGAGGGCCTTCCCGACCGTTTCGCCGCGGCCGTGCACCAGCTGCACGACCTCCGGCGGCAGCCCCGCCTCGAGCAGGATCTCGACGAGGAGGTGCGTGGTGTGCGGCACGTCCTCCGACGGCTTGATGATCACCGCGTTCCCACAGAGGAGCGCGGGGAACATCTTCCACGTCGGGATCGCGAGCGGAAAGTTGAACGGCGTGATGAGTCCCGCGATGCCGATCGGGCGGCGGTACGTCATCGCCCATTTCTGGCGCAGCTCGCTGGGAACCACGTGACCGAAGAGCCGGCGGCCCTCCGTGGCCGCGTAATACGCAGTGTCGATTCCCTCCTGCACGTCGCCCCGCGTCTCGGCGAGCACCTTTCCCATCTCCCGCGTCATCGCATCGGCGATCTTTTCCTTCCGTGCCACGAGGAGATCCCCGACGCGGCGGAGCACGTCCCCGCGGGCAGGTGCCGGCGTGCGGCGCCAGATCTCGAAGCCCCGCCGGGCGCTCTTCACGGCGGCCTCGATCTCCGCGGCCCCTGAATCGGGGAAGCGGCCGATGAGGTCCGTCGAGTCCGCGGGGTTCCGGTTTTCGAAGTAGGCGCCGTTCCGCGGCTCGGTCCAGCTGCCACCAATCAGATTCCTGAACGTCTTGGCCATGTACCGTCTTGTCGGGGTATGGGAGATAGCAAAAAGGACGGCTCAGCAGTCCCAGGTCAGCGCTTCGCGCGCGTACCCGAGCCGCGGAAGCAGGATCATGGCGGCGAGGCCGAGACCCCAGAGCAGCGTCAACAGAGAGAGGAAGTGGGCGAGGCCGAGCCGGTGTCGCCAGGTCGCGACCGCGGCCCAGATGCCGAGGAGCACGAGAATCCCCACGCTCGCGGCATAGCCGATCAGCCCGAACCCGCACTGATGCAGATACGGCCAGAACGGGAACACGGCGGCAAGAGCGACGGCCAGCAGCGTCAGCACCCACGCGCCGGCCCGTCCGCGGCGGCTCGGAAGCGCCGCGGGAGGAGGAATTGCGGGCGCCGACCCCGGCACGGGGACGGGACGCCCCGCGGGAATCGCCGGCCTTCCCGGCGCCGGTGCATCGGGGGAACGGGCGATGACCTTGTCGATCTCCGCGAGCTCGCGGTCCCAGTCGCGCGGTTTTTCGTTCATGGGTTATCCCTGGTCAGGCCGTAGCGCTCGATCTTCTTGTAGAGATTCGACCGCGGCATCTTGAGGGCCCGCGCCGTCTCGGAGACGTTCCAGTCGAATTCACGCAGCTTCGTCGCGAGGAACGATCGCTCGGCATCCTGCTTGAAGCGCTCGAACGTCTGGGGTTCGCCCTCGTCCCCGCCCCGTGCATCGGGTGGAAAGAGGAGGTCGATGTCCCCCGCGGTGACGAGCTTGCCCGGCGAGAGGATCAGCGCCCGCTCGACGACGTTCCGAAGCTCGCGGATGTTGCCCGGCCAGTTGCGCTGCTGCAACCGGCGCACGGCATCGTCGCCGAAGCGCTTCCCGGGCATGCCGCCCGCGGCGGTGATCTGCTGCGTGAAGTGCTCGACGAGCTCCGGAATGTCCTCGCGCCGCTCGCGCAGGGGCGGGACCTCGATCTCGACGACGTTGAGGCGGTAGAGCAGGTCCTCGCGGAATCGTCCTTCGGCAATCTCGAGCCCGAGGTCCTTGTTCGTCGCGGCGAGCACCCGCACGTCCACTTCGATCGCCTTCGAGCCGCCGATGCGGGTCACCACCCCTTCCTGCAGCACGCGCAGGAGCTTGGCCTGGGCCGGCAGCGCCATGTCGCCCACTTCGTCGAGGAAGAGCGTGCCGCCGTCGGCCTGCTCGAACTTGCCCGCGCGGTCGGCGAAGGCGCCGGTGAAGGATCCCTTCACGTGCCCGAAGAGCTCGCTCTCGATGAGCTCGGAGGGAATGGCCGCGCAGTTCACCTCGACGAACGGCTGGTCGCGGCGGGCGGAATCGGCGTGCAGCGCGCGGGCGACGAGCTCCTTCCCCGTCCCGTTCTCGCCGGTGATCAGCACGCGCGCATTCGTGGGCGCGACCTTGGCGATGAGCGAGCGAACTCGCTCCATCCCGGCCGACGCACCGACGAGCCGCGGCGTACCTTCGAACTTCTCAAGCCGCTTTTTCAGCGCGCGATACTGTTGCGTGAGCTTGCGCTTTTCC
>JAICNA010000202.1 GCA_025928955.1 Gemmatimonadales bacterium
AGATTGTATCCCTCGAGTCCCAGACCCTCCGGATAGGTGTAGACTCGCCTCGGCATGCCGAGCCAGCCCGAGAGGTGCATCGGGAAGAAGGCGAGGTTGAAGCCGATGAACATCAGCCCGGCGCTGGTGAGTCCCGCCTTCTCGCTCAGCATGCGGCCCGTGATCTTGGGGAGCCAGTAGTACATCCCGGCGAGCAGCGGGAAGATCGAGCCGCCGATCAGGACGTAATGCAGGTGCGCGACGACGAAATAGGTGTCGTGCGCCTGCTGGTCGAACGGCACCGACGCGACCATCACGCCGGTAATGCCGCCGATCACGAAGATCACGAGCCCCGCGAGCACGAACACGAGCGGCGTGCGCCACATCGGGCGCCCGCTCCAGAAGGTCGCGATCCATCCCGCCACCTGCACCCCCGTGGGAATCGCGATCATCATGCTCGCCGCCGAGAAGTAGCCCATGGCCACCGGCGAGAGCCCCGTCGTGTACATGTGGTGCACCCAGAGGCCGAAGCTCAGGAAGCCGGTCGCGACGATCGCGAGCACCACCAGCGTGTAACTGACCACAGGCCGCCGTGAGAACACCTGCACGATGTGCGTCACGATCCCCACCGCCGGGAGGAACATGATGTACACCTCGGGATGCCCGAACGACCAGAACAGGTGCTGCCAGAGGAGCGGGTCGCCGCCCTTGTCGGCGAGGAAGAAGCTCGTGATCTCTTTCCGGTCGAGCTCCAGCATGAACGTGCCGACGATGAGGGGCGTGAACGCGAAGACGATCATGAACGCGGTCACCAGCATGGCCCATCCGAACACCGGTATCCGGTTGATCGACATGCCCGGCGCCCGCATGCGGAGGATCGCCACGATCATCTCCGACGCGGCCCCGAGCGCCGCAATCTCCGCCACGCTGAGGCCGATGTCCCAGAAATCGAGGTTGATGCCGGGCGAGTATTCCTTGCTGGTGAGCGGCATGTAGGCGAACCACCCGCCATCGGGGGCGACGCCGAACAGGAAGCTCGAGTAGAGGAGGATCCCCCCGAACAGGTAGGTCCAGTAGCTCAGCGCCGTGAGCCGCGGAAAGGGCAGGTCCCGCGTGCCGAGCAGGAGCGGGAGCATGTAGTTGGCCAGCGCCTCGATGAACGGGATGACGAAGAGGAACATCATCGTCGTCCCGTGCATGGTGAACAGCTGGTTGTACGTCTCGGCGTCGAGGAACGTGTTCTCGGGCGAGCCCAGCTGGATGCGCATCAGGAGCGCGAGGAAGCCGCCCGCGACGAAGAACGCGAATCCCGTCACCATGTAGCGATGGGCGATCGGGATGTTGTTCACGTCCCGGAGGTAGCCGGTGATGCCTTTCGGGCTTTCCCACTGCTGCTCGAACGCGGCCCGGCGCGACTCGGGCGTTCCTTCGTGGCGGTCAGTCCGGGCCGCCATGCTACTCGAGCCCCATCAGGTAGTGCACGATGGCGTGCAGCGTATCGGGCGCGAGCGGCACGCTCGGCATCTTGCTCCCGGGCTTGAGCGCCTGGGGATTCGCCACCCATCCCAGGAGATTCGCCCGGTTATTCGGCAGGATGCCGCCGGCGAGCGTGGCGCGGCTGGCGAGATGCGTGAGATCGGGCCCGAGCCGGCCACCGGCCGGCGTGCCGCGCACGGCATGGCAGAGGATGCAGCCCGAGGCAAGGAAGGCCGCCTCCGCCGACTGGCCCGCCGAATCGGCTCGTGGCGCCGCAGGGCTCCGCTGGCGCTCGGCCCATTGCTCGTACCGGTCGGGCGGCTCGGCGTGCACCTGCAGCGCCATCCGGGCATGCTGCAACCCGCAGTACTCGGCGCACTGGCCCCGGTAGATTCCCACGCTGTCCGCCTGGAGCCAGAGCACGTTCCGGCGTCCCGGGATGAGGTCCATCTTTCCCTGCAGCGACGGCACCCAGAAGCTGTGGATCACGTCATCCGAGTACAGGTGCAGCTCCACCGGCCGGCCGACGGGCACCCTGATCTCGTTTGCCGTGACGAACTGCCGCGCCGGATCCTCGTCGAGGTACCGCACCTCCCACCACCATTGTCGCCCCCGCACCTCGACCACGAGCGACCGATCGCGGTTGGCGGGGTCGTTCGCGCTCAGCGCGTGAAAGGTGTAGAACAGCAGCGGGATGAGGATGAGCAGCGGAAGCGCCGCGCCGGTCGTTACGATCCAGCGGGTGCTCCGGCGGTCGGACTCGGCGGTCTGCGGGCCGGACGCGCGCCGCCGATGCGTGAGCGAATAGGCGAGCGCGATACAGAATACGAGAAAGACTGCCGCTCCCGCGGCGGTGAGCACGAAGGCCAGCGCATCGATCTGCTCTGCTCCCTGCCCCGCCGGCTCGAAGGCCGATTGGGCGCCGGGAAACGCCCGGTCGCCTTGCACGCATCTTCCTCGCTGTTCGGTGCTGGGTCTTGTCGCTACTCCGAACCCCCGGATCCGCCCGCCAGGTTGTCCTGGCGGCGGCCGTCTGCCGCCCCGCCGCTCGTCGTCCCACGCGTGGATGCCGGCGGTGTGAGCGATTCTACGAACGAGACGATCCGCCAGATGGATTCGGACGGAAGCCGGCCGCCGAACGACGGCATGCCGTTCGGCCGGCCCTGGGCGATCGACGCGAAGATCTGCCCCGGCGCACCGCCGTAGATCCAGTCGTTGTCGGCAAAAGGCGGCCCGATCCCGCCACCACCCCGGGCCCCGTGGCATCCGGCGCAGTTCATCGAGCCATAGAGTTGTTCGCCGTCGCGCGCAGCGGTGGGATCGTTGGCGAGGGGATTGATGAGCCCGCGGTCATCCGAGGGAATCCCGGGCGCCGCGCCGGCCTCGAGCGCGCTCGTCCGGACTGCCGCGAGCGTGCCCTGTCCCATCGGCTCACTCGGATGCGCAGCCGGCGAGGGCTCGCAGGCCGCCGCGACAAGCACTGCACCGATGAGCGATGCCGCTTTCATCTCCGCAGGGTCGTATGGGGAGGAGGCTGGTGCCGTGTGGCGGGTCACAATGCGGACCGGGGGTCGCTCCGCAGCTTCCGGCGTGCTTCAGTCCGGCTCGCGATTGCGCTATCATCGATCGCACCAAGAAACTCATCGGTCCGGAGGAAACTGAATGGCCGGGAAGAGCCCCAGGAAGCCCGCGAAGGCGTCCGCGCCTCGGGGTACGAAGGCGAAGTCGAAGGGCCGGAAGGCCGCGAAGCCGGGCCGTCGCGCCGCTGGCAAACCCGCGGTTCGGGACGCCGGCAGCGATGGACAGGCGCGGGCAGCGGGACGGCGCGCTTCCGAGCTCATCGATCGCCGGATCCGCGACCTCGCCGGGTGGCGAGGCGAGACCCTTGCACGGATGCGGGCGCTGATCCTCGACGCCGACCCCGACATGACCGAGGAGTGGAAGTGGATGGGAACGCCGGTCTGGTCCCACCACGGAAATGTCTGCACGGGGGAGGCGTACGCGAAGGTCGTCAAGCTCACGTTCGCGCGGGGTGCGAGCCTCCCCGATCCATCGCGGCTGTTCAATGCCAGCCTCGAAGGCAACACCCGAAGGGCCATCGACATTCATGAGGGAGAGGCCGTCGACGCTCGCGCGTTCACGGCCCTCGTAAGGGCCGCGGTGGCCGAGAACAGCGCATTGAAGACCGGCGCAAGGGCGAAACCGGGCTCGCGCGATTCCAGGCCGGTGAAACTGCTGTCAGGCGGGAATCCGCAGATCGCGAAGGGAGAGGGCAACGCCCCGGTTCAGGCGTACATCTCGGCGATGCCCGGCTGGAAGCGCGATGTCGGCCGCCGCCTCGATGCGCTCATCGAGCGCACCGTTCCGGGCGTGCGGAAGGCGGTCAAGTGGAATTCGCCGTTCTACGGCGCCGAGGCCGGGGGATGGTTCCTCAACTTTCATTGCTTCACCCGGTACGTCAAAGTGGCGTTCTTCCGCGGCACGTCACTGCGGCCGCCGCCTCCGGGCGAGTCGAAGCATCACGACGTTCGCTACCTCGACATCCACGAGGACGAGCAGTTCGACGAGGCGCAGGTCGCGGATTGGGTGAAGCAGGCGAGCCGCTTGCCCGGCGAGGACATGTGAGCGTGCGGTCAGGCGCTGATCGCCCGCCTACTCGACCACGCCTCGCGCCCAATCCCAGCCAGGAATCCCTTCCCGTCCCACCGCCTTCACCTGCACCGTCATGCCCGCCGTGGCACCGGGGAGCTCGGCCCGGGGCCCGGTGACGGTGCGGCGGTGCCGCGTCGGATCGTCCGCTGGGCCCTAGGAAACGAGGTAGGCGGTCACGCCGCCCTCGGCTGCCGGGCGCCATGCGGCAACGGCACCGGCACCGGATCGCGTGATCGTGAGCCCGGCGAGCCGGGACGGGGCGGAGGCGATCGCCATGATCGACGCCACCGTCGTGGCGCTCACCGCCGCGACGAGATGCTGGTTCACCGTCTCGAGCACATCGTGGGACTGGTGGTA
>JAICNA010000012.1 GCA_025928955.1 Gemmatimonadales bacterium
GGCTTCGAGGCATCGGCCCGCCAGAGGGCCAGCTGCAGTGCGGTATTCGCCGCCATCAGGATCCCGGTGGCGTCGTTGTGCGCGCGCACGAGCGAGGGGTAGGGCGAGGGAGACACCACGAGCTCGTCGAAGCCGGGCCCGATGTCGAGTGCCACGACGAGCTCGGCGCCCGCCGCCGCCGCCGGCTCCATCGGGACGACGCCGCGGAGTCCGCCGTCGCCGTACCGGCGCCCGCCGATGATGACCGCCGGAAAGAACATCGGCAGCGCCGACGACGCCATCAGCGCGTCGATGAGCGGGACGTCCGCTCCCCCTGCCCCGAACAGCGTGAGCTCTCCCGAGTCGAGATCGGTGGCGGTGACGGTGAGCGGCAGCGCGAGCTCGGAGAAGCTGCGCGCGGGAAGGAACGCTTCGATGGCGCGCCGGAGCGGCTCGGGCCGCATGAGCGACGAGAGGTACAGCCCGCCGATCGGGGCGAAGAGCGATCGCGCGAGGCCCTTCCCTCCGACCTCGACGAGCCGCGCAAGAATTGCGTCGGGCGCGAGGTTCGAGGCGAACGCCGCGCCGATCACCGCCCCCATCGAGGTGCCGACGAAGTGCGCGGGCGCGAGTCCCGCCTCGCCGAGCGCCCGGATGGCGCCGACGTGGGCGGCGGCCTTGGCCCCTCCGCCGCTCAGCGCGGCAACGACGCGTGTCACCGCTTGAGCGATGCGCGGTGAATGCGCGCCTTGTCGTACCGCGCCCGCTCGTCGTCGGTCTCGGCGACGAGCCGGGGCACCCGCTTCGGCTTCCCGTCCATGTCGATGGCGACGAACACGACGTGCGCCGTGTGCGTGTGCCGGCGCTCGCCGGTGCTCACCCGTTCGGCGAACACCTCCACCGTGATGTCCATCGACGAATTGCCGACGAAGTCGACCGTCGCCTGGCAGGTGACGAGTTCGCCGAGGTGGATCGGCTCGCGGAAGTCCACGCGGTCGATGCTCGCCGTGACGGCCGGTCCGCCGGCGTGCCGGATCGCCGCGACCGCCGCCGACTGATCCACGAGCGCCATCAGCTCTCCGCCGAAGAGATCGCCGAGCACGTTCTGCATGTGCGGCATCACGAAGGTCGTGATCTCACCGCGGGAATAGGACATGGGGCGCGATTCGGGGGCCATGGGCGGTGGGCTCGGAGGTGGTGGACGGTGAGCGCTCAGTAGTCCACCGGCCGAAGATAGTACTCCCCGATCGACGTCTGACTCACCATCGCGACCGTCGGGAGGCGGCGCTTCCAGTGCGTGGAGTCGAGGCGCTTCTTCACCAGCGCCACTTCGGCCTCGGTGAACCCGAGCGCGACGATGTGCGGCGCATCGTAGCCTGACAGGAGCCAGTGGAGGATCGCGTCGGCGCGGGCGTAGGAAATGCCGAAGTCGCCCTCGTCGGTCTGGCCCGCGATGAGGTCGGCGCTCGCCGGCTTCGATACGATGACCTCCGGCACGCCCATGTGCCGCGCGAGCGTCCAGACCTGCGTCTTGAACAGATCGCCGAGCGCGTTGACCGGCGGGGAATCGTCGGCATGCCAGGTGAAGTAGCCGAAGAGTCGCTCCGTCTTGTTGCCGGTGCCGAGCGGAAGGGCGCCGAGCGCGGCGGACAGATCGAAGAGGGTGATCATCCGCATCCGCGCCATCACGTTGCCGAGGCGCCCGGGCGTCGTGTCCCCACCGATCGCGCGCGCGAGGCCATCCACGCCCTCGCTGATGTCCACCGTCCGCATCTCGATGCCGAGCTGGGCGGCAACGAGCGCCGCGTGCTCGAGGCTCTCCGGGCTCGAGGTCCGGTACGGCATCCGCACGCCGATCACATTCTCGGGCCCGAGCGCCTCCGCGGCGAGGAACGCGATGAGCGCACTGTCGACCCCGCCCGAGAGTCCCAGGATCCCCTTCGTGAATCCACGGCGGCGGACCAGCTCGTCGCGCAGGAAGGCCACGAGCCAGCGGCGGGTGAGGTCCGGCTCGATCGCGAGTGGATCCGCGGCCACGGCGGACAGGTGGAAGGGTGGCCGCGGCCGGCTTCCACGCGCGCCCTTGCCGGGCGCCGGCTTCTCGAGCGCCCGACCCCCGTTCCACCCGTCCGCCTGGCCGCCCTTCCACGCCTCGAGCAGGTGTGGAAGCCGCATCTGCAGGTCGGAGAGCAGCGGAAGGTCCGCGCGCGCGCGGGTGATCTCGTCGAAGTCGAGCTCGGCGTGGACGATGGCGTCCTCGAACACCGGGCCGCGTGCCACGAGGTTGCCGCGTGGGCCCGCGACTACCGATCCACCGGGAAACGCCTTCCCGCCTTCGAAGCCGACCAGCTGCGCGACTGCGACGTACACCCCGTGCTCCCCCGCGATGTCCTGCGCGATCCGCTCCCAGCGCGACAGGCTCGACGGCCGCGCGTCGTCTCCATCAGGGGTTATCCCGCGCGCGGGACTCGCGCTCGGAACGATGACGAGCTGCGCCCCGTCGAGTGCGGCGAACATCGGCATCACCGAGTGCCACGCGTCCTCGCAGATCGTGATCGCCGCCCGGCCCCAGCGCGTGTCGAAGGCCGCGACCGACCGGCCGGGCTCCACGAACCGCTCTTCATCGAACACGCCGTAGGTGGGCAGGAAGACCTTGCGATGGACGTGCCGGATTCCCGCATCGGCGCCGCCGAGGGACGCGTAGAGCGCCGAGTTGTGGAGGCGGTTCTCGTGCAGCTCGTAGAAGCCTACGCAGACGTCGATCGGTGGAGCACCCGAGGCGGCGTGCGTCTCGGCGAGATCGGCGAAGAAGGCTTCGGAGGTGAGCGCCGCCTCCCGGACCCCCCCTTCGAGGAAATACCCGGAGAGTGCGGTCTCGGGAGCGATCAGCAGATCGGGCGGGTGCCCCGATGCCCCGCCCTCCCGGAGCGCGGTCCCGAGGCGGGCGAGGTTCTCACGGTATGCGCCCTTGCGGGGCCGCAACTGCGCGATGGCGAGGTGAAGCATCGCGTGAAATATAGGGCATTGACGCCTCATCGCCCGTCCCGTATATCACGGCACCTCCCACGAGAAAGCTCCCACTCCATGTCCTCGATGATCGCGCTGGTCCTGGCGCTGGGCTCGCCTGCCAGCGACTCGCTCGCGGCACACCTCCCCGAGCGGATCGCCATTCACGACAACCGGGCGGCGGCCGGCCGGCTGCGCAACGGGATCCTCAGCGTGCGTCTCGAGCTGCGGGAAGGCCGCTGGTTTCCTGACGGCGAAGGCGCCCGGTACGAGACGATCCACGCCTTCGCCGAGGGGAGCGGCGCACCGAGCGTACCGGGCCCGATGATCCGTGTCCCGGAAGGGACCGAGATCCGGGTCACGGTCAGGAACACGCTCGACTCCACGCTCGTCCTTCACGGCATGCACACGCGACCGGGCAGCGCCGAGGACACGCTGCACGTTGCCCCGCGCTCGGAGCGCGAGATCCGCTTCCCGGCGGGCGTGCCGGGGACCTACTACTACTGGGGCTCGACCACTGGCGCATCGATCCGCGAGCTGCGAGGGCTCGACAGCCAGCTCTCCGGCGCGTTCATCGTCGATCCGGCAGGAGCGCGTGCGGACGATCGGGTCTTCGTCATCGGCATGTGGTTCAAGGCACTGGCCGATTCAGCACAACCCGGGGCGCGGCAGTACGCGGATCTGATGGTCATCAACGGGCGCATGTGGCCGCATACCGAGCGGCTCCGGATGACCGCAGGCGATTCGGTTCGCTGGCGGTGGATCAACGCGAGCGAGAGCTCGCATCCGATGCACCTTCACGGCTTCTATTTCAGCGTGAACGCGCAGGGCGACTGGGCGCGCGATACCGCCTACGCCGGCGAGGCGCGACGCCTCGTCGTCACCCAGCTCATGCTCCCGGGCGCGACGATGGACATGGAGTGGGAGGCGGCGCGCGAGGGAAACTGGGTGTTTCACTGCCACTTCTCGTTTCACGTATCGCACTGGCTCATGATGGGAAGCGCCGATACCGCGGGTCACGACGCGCATCGGCAGCACCGGATGTCGGGCCTCGTGCTCGGCCTGCACGTCGACCCCGCGCCGGGCGCCGAACCGCCGCGAGCCGCGCGCCCCGCGCGGCGCCTGCGGCTCGTCATGCAGGAGGTGCCGGGCCGCTTCGACTCGGTGCCGGGCTACGGTTTCGTGCTGCACGACCCGGCGACGACCCATCCCGATTCCGCCGTGAGCGATTCGGTTCCCGCCAGCGGTCCGACGCTCGAGCTCGTCCGCGGCGAGCCGGTCGCCATCACCGTCGTCAACCGGATGAAGCAGATGACCGGCGTGCACTGGCACGGCATCGAGCTCGAGAGCTTTCCCGACGGCGTGCCCGACTGGAGCGGCCGCCCCGGACGCCTCATGCCGCCGATCATGCCCGGCGATTCGTTCGTCGCCGAGTTCGTTCCGCCTCGCTCGGGCACGTTCATGTACCACGCGCACTCGAACGAGGACGCCCAGATTTCGGGCGGGCTCTATGGCGCGCTGATCGTGCAGGATTCAGGCGCGGTGCGCGATCCTGACACCGATCGCATCGTCCTGCTCGGATCGAGCGGTCCGTTCCCGAACGTCGGCGCGCTCAACGGGGAGCGCGACCCCGATCCGATCGAGATGAAGGCCGGCCGGACCTACCGGCTCCGCCTGATCCACATCCAGCCCGACTGGCGTGCGCACTTCACCCTGGTCGACCACCGCGGGCTCCTCGAATGGCGCCCCGTGGCGAAGGACGGCGCCGACCTTCCGGTGTCCCAGCGTGTTCCGGCGCCGGCGCGGCTCCTCGCAGGGCCCGGGGAGACGGCCGATTTCGAGTTCACACCGCGGGAGCCTGGCCTGGTCCGACTCGAGATCTCGAGTCATGGCACCGGGTGGCTGCTGGTCCAGGAGATTCGCGTTCGCGACTAGCGGGCGGCGCTTGCGGTCGCGCCGAGGGTTGCCGAGGTTGCAGCATGCCTACGCCATTTGAAGCCGTTGCCACCGTCGCCAATGCGTGCCAGGCGCTCCCGAACGTCGTGACCGGCGGCCAGCCGACGGTCGCTCAGCTCGAAGCGCTCAAGGCGGCCGGCGGCGGAGTCGTCCTCGACATCCGCGATCCGATGGAGGCCCGCCCCTTCGACGAGCCTGCCGCCGTGACCCGGCTCGGCATGGAGTACGTCAACGTGCCGATTTCGCCGGGCGCCACCGGAGACGACCGGATGGAGCGGATTCTCCAGACGCTGCGAGCCAACCGTGACCGTCCGGTGTTCTTCCACTGCGGCAGCGGCAACAGGGTCGGGGGAGCCATGATCGCGCACCTCATGCTGGATCATGGCGTGCCGGAGGAGGACGCGATCACCCGCGCGATGCAGATGGGCCTGCGGAGCCCGGAGTACCTCGAGTGGGGCGTGGAGTACGCGCGACGGAAGGGCGCCACGCGGTAGCGGAAGAGCAAGGCCGCCGGCGCGAATGAAACGGGGGCTGGAAGCGGAGAGCCGATCGCGAGCCGATTCGCGACATGCTCCCCGTCTCCAGTCCCCGATGTTACCTGTGGTTCGTCCCGCAGTGCCGCCCGTCTACCGAAGTTCGCTCAGCTCGTTCTCCGTCGTCCGCCGCCCGAGCCGCCTTCCCCGCCCCGTGACGGCGAGGAGCGCGGCGATTCCTGGCGGGGCGCCGAATAGCTCGGCCGTGAAGGCGCGGGCGCCCGGTCGATGCTCGGGCGCGGAGCGCTGCGCTCCGGCTCTGCCCGGCTGGGACGCGAGGGCTCCGGCCGGGCCGATTCTTCGCTCCGCGGCGTCGCCCGCACCGGCTCCGGACGCGACCGTTCGGTCGTCGAGCGCGAGGGCACCGCGGGCTCACGCGACGGGCGCGTGGACTCTGCCCTGTCAGCATCATCGCGCCCGGTCTCCGCCCGGCGGGGCGCGTCGTCCGTATCCCGCGAGCGGGAAGTCGGTGTGGCGCTCCGGCCCATCGGCGCATCTCGATCCGGGCGGGCCGGGACCGCTTCGGGAAGCCGCTCGCGACGCGTGGGCGTGGCCGCGTCATCCGCCTTCGTGCTCGGGCGCTTGGTGTCCACCTCGCTCCGGACGCGGCGACCCTCCGGCGCAGCCGTCGTCGGCTTCCGCTCGACCGTCCGGCGGCTCGGCGATGCGTCGATATCGCGCGACGGAGACGGCTGCATGACCGGCGACTTCCCGCCGTCCCCTTCGGTGACCGCGCGCCGCGCCGGCGGCGTGCCGTACACGGTATTGACCGCGCGGATGTCCGTGAGGCTCGTGGAACGCACCCGATATCCCTGGCCATCCCAGGTCCGGTTGTCCTGCTTGAATCCGGTCTGGTTCACGTACCGGGGACGGTAGGGCGTTCCTCCCCAGGGACGTACAGGATAGACGTAGACCGGCCGCGCGTAGTGCGGGTAGTAGCCGCGATAGCCGTAGTACCCACCGTAGCCGTAATACCAGGGATCATAGAACGGGTCGTAATAGACCGGGCGGTAATACCCGCCGTAGTAGTACGGCCGGCCGAACGAGATGCTGACGGAGAAGCGGTTGCGATCGTAATAGTAGGGATCACATCCATAGTACCCGCCGCAATACGGATAGTCGTAGTACGTCCGGTGGATCACCGTCGGCGAGTACGCCACGTCGGCGTAGCCCCGCTCGTAGACGTTGTAGGTGAGGTAGTCGTACTCGAAGCGGCCGGTGGCCATGCGCTGCACCAGCTCGGTCAGCTCCGGCTCCGGCTGCTCCGGCAGGCGCTTCGCGTTCAGGGCATCGTAGTCCCAGTGCCGGTTGACGACGAACTGGTCGAACCGGAACGGATCGCGGGAGATCGCCGCATAGATGGCGCCCTCACCCGATTCGTAGTCGACGGTGAAGCTTTCCCGGTCGCCGCGGCCGCGGATGTCGTAGGTGCGATCGCCCCGAACGTAGTTGTCGTCGTCAGGATCGAGCGGGAAGAGCATCCGCACCCGGCCATCCGGATCCGCGTGCAGCACGACGAGGAACCCGTCGTCTTCGACGCGGACCTTGACGTTCCCCCGATCGCCCTGCTCGAAACGGCGATCGTTGTTGAGGGAGATGCGGATCTGCGGATCGTCCTGCACCATGGCCGGAGCGGCCGGGAGTGCGGACAGCAGCGAAAGAGCGAGAGCGGAGAACATGGCGCCTCCAGGAGGCAAAGCGTACGACGGCTGGGACTGGCCATTCGAATGACTGCCAACCCCGTGCCAGACCCCTATCTCATTATACGTCAAGCACCTCTGATTTGTTGAGGGGGCGGGATCGTCCCTTCGGACGGACGCCTGCCGAAGCGGCGTGGACGGTCAGGGGTGCCGGTGCCAGTACATCCGCATCTCGCTGACGAGCGCGCCGTCGGTCTCGCAGAAGATGGCGCCGCGCGCATCCACCCATTCGCCGGTGCGGCGGCGGCGAAACACGCACTTGAACTCCGTCGAGAACCACGGCCCGGCCGCGTAGATCTCGCCGCTGGAAAACGTCGCTTCCGACTGATAATAGGGCGTCTCGATCCAGTAGCTCCGGATCGCCTCGATGCCCCTGAGCGGCGCCGAAAAAGGGGTCTCGACAAAGGCCGCCTCGGGTGAAAACACCGACAGCAGCAACTCGACGTTGCCGCGGGCCCAGCCGTTCCCGAAGGTGTCGATGAGCGTACGGCCGAGCGCCCGCGTATCGGGCTCCATCAGCCGCCTTGCCGCTGCAGCGCGACGAGCGCGGCACGCGCCGCCTCGACGCGAGGCTGAAGTGACGAGTCGGCGCCTGCCCAGAGGCGGAGGAATTCCGCGTACGCTTCCTCGGCACCCTTCCGGTCCCCGGCCGCCAGGAGCGCCTCGGCAATCGCGACGTTCGCGATCGGGCGATACTGCGGGTCGAAGGGGAACGCATGCCGCAGCATCGTGATGCCTTCCTCGCGAGTGGCCGGTCGGCGCGAGAGCACGATCGCCCGCTGCAGCCGCACCGGGGCCGTCATGGCGGGACCGCCGAAGTTACCGACCCGCTCGAGCCCGGCGTTGATGCGCGCGAGCCCGCCGGTGGTGTCCCCTTCCAGAATCGCGAGCCATCCGCTCGCCGCCTGCTGCAGGCCGCGGATCCACTGCCCGCCGAACTGGACGAGGGACGCAGAATCCATCGCGAGCCCGCGCTCGACGAATGGCTTGGCGGACGCCGCATCGCCCTGCCCCAGGTGGAACATCGCCCGGGAGTAGATCTGGTACGGATTCGCCGCGCCGGCCGCAGGCGGCATCCGGGCCACCGCCGCGCGCAGCTCCGTGGCGAGTGAGTCGGCATACCCCGGCGGAGCGAAGCCGCCGCTCACCGGCGTCATCATGAGGAAGTAGCGCGACTCCGGCGGTGCCGAATCCGCGAGACGCCGCGCGTCGTCCAGCCGTCCGAGTCCGACGTACATGAGCGCCCGCATCTGCGGCAACTGCTTCGCCATGTTCTCGGATTCGGGCACGATGCGCTGCACCTCTTCGAGCCGGCCGAGCGCGTCGTCCACGCTCCGGCCCGGAGCATTGAAGAGGCCGACGATTCCGGCGGTGGCCGCGTCGAGCCGGTTGCCGCTGAATGCGCGCGCCAGTGCCGACGAGTCGACCTCGCCGCCGAAGACGAGCTGCCCCACCGGATCGAACCGCGCGATCTCGGTCGCGGCCCCCGCCTTCTGCAGGACGCCCATGTACTTCCGGTAGAGCGCCGAGTCGGCGATCTCGAGCGCCGTTTCGAGCGGATGAATCGCGGCCGGCGTGAGCGACGGATCGAGCTCCAGAACCCGATCGAACGGCGCCATCAGCTGCGCCGGCGTGAAGGCCACGTTCCGGCGGGTGTGGTACTGCGACTCGCCGAGGAGGTACCAGCCGTCGGCATCGCCCGGATGCGCCGCCGTATAGCGGAGCATGCTGTCGGTGGCGGCGGTCTTCCCCTCCTGGAACATCCGGTAGGCGATGACGAGCGAGCGCTCCTCGGGCGGGAGCCGCGACGCATAGCGCACCGCGGCCATCCCCGCATCGGCCGCCTGGCGCGTGCTGGCGTTGCCGGTCCATCCGTAGGTCATCGCGAGCCGGTAGTGCGCGAGCGCGAAGGTGGAGTCCTCCGCGACCGCCTCCCCGAAGGCCACTGCTGCCGAGTCCCAGGCCGAGGTGCGGTAATGCTGCTCGCCCCGGAGATAGGCGCGCAGGGCGCCGATGCTCGTGGTGGTGAGCCCCGCGACGCGAATCGACGGAAGCGGTTCGTTCGAGCGCCAGACCTCCCGCATCAGCGCCAGGCTGAGCCCATCCACGAGCGAGAGCACGCTGTCGGCGTGACCGTTCACCTGCGCAGTCGCGAGCTTGTCCCCGTCGCGGGCGTAGAGATCGGCCGTGAGGCGAACGGCATTTCCCGTCGCGACGACGCTGCCGAGAATCACGGCACCGGCATCCACCGCTTCGCCGACCGCGAGCGCACCGTCGAGGTCGATCGTCGAGCCGCGCTCCTTCCAGCGCTGCAGTACCGTGCGCGGCTCGACCGTCGTGATGCCGCCGATGGCATCGAGGTTGGTGGACATCAGGTCCACGAGCCCCTCGCCGAGGAGCTCGACGCCGGCGCCGGAGGTGCGGAACGGCAGCACCGCGATGCGCTGTGCCCCCTCGACCACCGGGCTCCCGGACGCGCTGCTGCGCCAGGTGAAGAGGCCGACCGCGGCGAGCACGACGACCGCGGCGCCGGCAAGGAGCGCCCGGCGCCCACGCTGCGCCGGCGCCGCCGGCGTCGGCCCCGTGAGGCCGTCGGCGATCGCGGACGAAAACTCCGCCATGCTCGGGTAGCGATCGCCCGGGTCGGTCGCGAGCGCCTTGACGATGGCGGACTCGGTGCCTGCGGGAACGCTCGCGCGAACTTCCCGCACGCGGGGGCGGGGGCCGGTGATGCTCTTGGTCATCACCGACTGCACACTCGGCCCGCTGAACGCCCGCTCGCCGGCGAGCATTTCGTAGAGCACGCACGCGAGGCTGTACTGGTCGCTCCGGCCGTCCACCTCGTTGCTCGCCGTGGCCTGCTCGGGGCTCATGTACGCCGGCGTCCCGATCGCGATCCCCATGCCGGTGAGCGCCGGGCCACCGCTGCTCGCCTCGACCGCGCGGGCAATCCCGAAATCGGCGACCACCGCGTGCCCGCCGAAGAGCAGGATGTTCTCCGGCTTGATGTCGCGATGCACCACACCGTGACTGTGGGCGTACTCGAGCGCACTCGCCGCTTCGCGGGTGAGCCGCACGGCCTCCTCGGTCGGCAGCTGCCGCTCGCGGTCGAGGCGGTCGCGCAGGGACTCGCCCTCGACGAAGGGCATGACATAGTAGAAGACGCCGTCTGCGGCGCCCGAGTCGTACACCGGAAGGATGTGCGGATGCTGCAGCCGCGCGGCCATCTCGATCTCGCGCAGGAACCGGTCGGTCCCGATCGTGGCGGCCAGCTCGGGCCGGAGCACCTTGATGGCGACGGCACGCCCGTGCTTGAGGTCCCGCGCGAGATACACGGTGGCCATACCGCCGGCCCCGGCCTGGCGCTCGATCGCGTATCTGTCGTTCAGCGCGGCCGTCAGGCGAGCGATCGATTCGTCCATGGGTGTCTCGGCGGGTGCGGTGAGCGCGTGGCTCCGGAGGCGCCGTGTGGAGGCGCGCTCGAGGCTGGAATATACCGCGCGAATCCGGGCGCCGGGAACCGATCCGCGCCGAACCCTTTGACGGAAGGACGCGCTTCCTCCATCATTCGTCGCAATCCAGACAACCCCGGACCCTGTAACAGGTAAACATGGCCAAGCGCATTGTTCGCGGCCTAGGCATCGGCCTGGGCGCACTCATCGGTCTGCTGGTGCTCGGCGCTGCAGTCGTCTACGGCGTGAGCTCGTCGCGTCTCTCGAAGCAATACGAGGTCGAGCCCGAGCCGGTTACTCTCTCGTCCGATTCGGCGGTCGTGGCCCGCGGTCGGCATCTCGCGGAATCGCGGCTCGGCTGTGCCGACTGCCACGCCCCGGACCTCGGCGGGAAAGTGATGATCGAGAGCCCGGCGTTCGGCCGCATCGTCGCGCCGAACCTCACCAGCGGCCAGGGCGGCGTCGGCGGGGGCTATACCGACGCCGACTGGGTCCGGGCGGTGCGTCATGGGGTCGCCGCGGACGGGCGCGGGCTCGTCATCATGCCGTCCGCGGAATTCCACCGGCTGAGCCGCGAAGACCTCGTCGCGGTGCTCTCCTACGCGCGGCAGGTGCCGCCGGTCGAGCGCTCGCTTCCCGAGTCGAAGCTCGGGCCTGTTGCGCGCGCGATGCTGGCGTTCAGTGCCGAGGCGCTCCCGGTGCGGACCCTCGATCACGAGGCACCCTTCCCGGCCTCGCCGGTCGAGGGGGTCTCGGTGGAGTACGGCGCGTATCTGGCAGGGACGAGCGGGTGCCGCGGATGCCACGGTCCCGACCTCTCCGGCGCACCGTCGCATGAGCCGGGCGGGGTGCCGGCCGCCAACCTGACGCCGGCGGGGCGGTCGGGGCAGTGGAGCGAGGCGGAGTTCATCCGCGCCATGCGCGAGGGGAAGCGACCGGACGGCAGCGACATTTCTCCGGCCATGCCCTGGCAGGCGATGGGACGGATGACCGATGTCGAGCTGAGGGCGATCTTCGCCTATCTCAGGTCGCTGCCGCCGGTCGTGAGCGAGAGCTGAGGCTAGAGCTCGGGAGTGAACTCCACGCTCCCGATGACGAGGAGGATATTCTCGTCGGGATCGAGCACCGCGACGCGAACCGTATAGGCATCGTTGAAGACGAGCGTCTCCGGAGGGTTCGTCTCCGTGGCACCGATGGGCGTTTCCCCGTAGACGATTCCCGGCTCGACGGCATTGGACGACGCGACGAACGACCAGACTTCCGTGTCGGTCTCGTTGTGGATGATCCGCATCTGCGCGATCGTGCAGTTCGGAGTCCAGCCGATCGTCGGGTGGATGCCCGGAGTTACGGAAAAGGTGAGAGCCTCGTCCCCACAGCGGCCATCGTCGGGCCCGTCGGACCCGCACGCGAACGTCGCGGCCAGCAGCAGGGATAGTCCAGCGACTCGGTACCCACGCTTCATCGTGACCTCCTCGGGTCGATCAGGTCGTGGTGGAGAATGCTCGTTCCTTCGGAAGCCGGGGGCCAGATGAGCGCTGCATCCGCTCCGAGAGTGGCCGTGATCGGTGCCGGTGACATCGGGCGCGGATGGGCCGCGCTGGCTGCATCGGCCGGATGGCCGGTAGCCCTGTATGACGCCGAGACGGGCCCTCTCGAACACGGCATGCAGGAGGTCCGCAGTCGCGTCGAGTCGCTCGTGGCCCTGCGACGGGCCGACCGCGCCGAGGCCGGAGCCGGACTCCGGGAGCTGCGGCAGTCACGCAGCCTCCTCACCGCGGTCCAGGATGCCGACTGGATCATCGAAGCGGCATCCGAGGACCTCGCCGTGAAGCAGCGCCTGCTCGAGCAGATCGAGCAGGTAGCCCGCCGAGCGGCCGTGATCACCAGCAGTGCCGGGACCCTCCATGCGAGCCAGCTCTGCGCCCGCCTTCGCCGCGCGGACCGGCTCCTCGTCGCCCGTCCTCTCACGCCCGTCGAGCTGCTGCCACTCGTCGAGCTCGTTCCCGGCCCGCATACGCATGCGGACTGCGTCGAAGACGTCCGCTGGTGGCTCACCCGGCTCGGCCGCGCGCCTATCGTGCTTCGTCGCGAGGTCACGGGCCACGTCGTGAGCCGGCTCGTTGCCGCCGTCTGGCGGGAGTCCATCCAGCTCGTGCTCGACGGGGTCATCGATGTCCGCGACCTCGATCGAGCCATTTCGCTCGGTCCCGCCCTCGGATGGGCGGCAGGAGGTCCCGGAATCAACGCCCGGCTGGCCGCCGAAGGCCAGGGGATGAGCCGGTTCGTCGATTCGCTCGCCCAGCGCTACGAGGGGTGCTGGGCGAGTCTCGCGGCGTGGGACCGCCTGGAGCCCGACGCGCGCACGCGGTTTGCCCGCGCGGTCGAGCGCGCCTACGCCGATCTCGACGGCCTGCGAGCCGGCCGGGATCAGCGACTTGCCGCACTCCTCCGCGCCGTCGACGAGCCCGGGCAGGAGAAGCACTTCCTCCATAATACCGACGAGCCCGACGTCTGAAGAGAGGCTACTTCGAAAAGGAGTGCTCGAAGCTCAGATAAAGGAAGAAGGACTCGTCGCCGCGGCTCGGCCCCACCCCGATCACATAGGCAACCCCCGGCACCACCTGGACACTGCCCGCGTCGAACGCCCACCGGATCCCGGGGCTCACCCATGCGCTCGCGGAGCGCGCGGAGCTCCCGTCGGCGATTGCCTCCGCATCGCTCGCCCAGACTCCCTCGAGCAGGAGATTCACGGACGGCTTGAGCAGCCAGACCACACCCGCGCCCAGGTTGAACGACGTGGTGGTCGCCGACGTACCCGACGGCGCCGCGGCGGACGGCACGAGCGTGGCGCCGGCATTCCAGTGCGTCACGAGCTGCGGCGTCGCGACGACCGTGACGGGAAGATTGAGCTGGACGCCCGCGCCCCCGGTTCCCCTCCCGCGCGCCTCGCGCCCGGTCGGGAGGAGCAGCGTGAGCCGCGGCGCCACGAGCAGCGACGCGTCCGGATTGCCGGCGATCTGCATCCGGTAGTTGATCCCGACGTCCCCGATGCCGGAGCCGGCTCCCGCGTCGAGGAGCGGGAGGGTGTACCCGAGCTGGTGCCGGATCCCTCCGAGTGACCACTCCTGCGTGAAGGCGTACTCCCAGATGCCCGCGCCGGCGTGCTCCAGCGTGCTGATGTGCTGGACGACTCCACGCTCCTGGTTGTACGCCTCTTCGATCAGGAAACTGTTGTCCTGGATCGGCACCTGACCGGCGAGCGGAATCGGCGCACCCGTCGTCGCCAGGACAAGGAGCGCCCGCGCGAGCGGGCCCGAGCCCCACGGGCGGCGCATCATCCGCCGACGATGATGCCGGTGGCGTACATGATCATGAGGCCGGCGAGCACTCCCGCGGCATTCAGCGGCGAGAGTGCACGGCCCGCGCTTCCCCGCACCAGGAGCCGTCCGAGCTCGAAGACCACCTGCACGATGGCACCGGCTCCGATCGCGAAGAAGAGCGTGGTCCACAGGGGCGAGCTGGAGAAGCCGCCGATCCACGCGCCGATTACCGTGGGAACGCCGGCGATGGCGCCGAGCGCCAGCAGGCGGCCGAGTCCCGGCCGTTCACTGCCGAGCGGCGCCACGATGCCAAGGCCCTCGGTGGTGTTGTGAATGAGGAAGCCGACGACGAGAAAGGTGCCGAGCGCGATCTCGCCCGTGGCGTACGAGCTCCCGATCGCAAGCCCCTCGCCGAGATTGTGCAGCCCGATGGCCACTGCCACGAGCGTCGCGACGTATAGCGGTGTCCGCCCTGCCCCGCTCTCCCTGCGGTACGATCCGAGCCCCGCGAGCACGAGCGGCGTCCCGACGAGCCCGAGCAGGATGAGCCCCGTTCCCTGGAAGGCGCCGGCTACGCGCGCCGAGGTGTCGAACGCCTCGACGAGCGCATCCACGCCGAGAAAGATCAGCAGCCCGACGGTGAGCGCGAGAAAGAAATCGAGCCAGCGACGGTCGAGCCGGCGGAGAAACGGAAGCCAGAGGAGGCCGAGCAGCACCGGGATCACGCCGGCGTAGGTGCCGAGCAGCGCGAAGGTCGACAGGTAGCGTGCATCGGCGCGCGGCGTCTCGACCGCGACGGCGATCGTCTCCGAGAAGGTGAGCCCCGTGCTCGTGATGAGCGTGACGGTGTGCGGCTCCCCCTCCACCCACGGATAGGGCACGCGGATCTTCCGGCGCTCGAGCCGGTCGACCGTGCGGTCACCCCCGACGCTGTGCACCCACGAGGCATCGTCCACGAATACCTGCGCGATCGTGACCGCTTCGGGACCGCCGTTGACGACGCTGATCTCGAGCAGGCCCGGCTCGGGGAGCGCCACGCGCTCGATCGTGAGCTCCTCGACCGGGGGAAAGGCCTGGGTGAACACGCCGACCGGCCCGGCCCGGAGGAAAAGCGCCACCGCGAGGGCGAGCAGGACGAGCGGCCCGATGCCGAGCAGCCACGATGGAATGCGCCGCGAGCCGCCGCGGGTGACCGCCTCGGGAGCGGCAAGCGCGGGATCAGACATGCGGCGCCTCGCGCACGTCGAAGATGCCGCTCCACCCGAGCTCCGCGAACTCGCTCTGATGCGCGTGGAACATGAACGGGCCGGTGTGCTTGTAGGTGAACTCGAGGACGCAGCGCTCGCCCTGCGCGAGCGTGGCGACGTCGGTCCATTCGAACCGCTCCAGATCGGTGCCCGTCCGGTAGAAACGGAAGAAGTTGCCGTGCAGGTGGAAGGAGTTGAGGAGGTCGAACTCCGTGATGTTGACGAGGTAGACCCGTGTCAGCTCGCCCTTCCGCAGCTGGATCGGATACTTCTGGTAGTGAAACGCGACGGTGTTGACCGCGTAGATCTCGTTCTCGTTGTCGAAGTTCGTGTCGAACGCGTTCATCATCATCACGAGCTCGCGCGCGGGCGGCCGGCCGCCGGGCGGGTCGATGATGAAGACGCCGTACAGTCCCTTGTGGATGTGCCGCTTGATCGGCACGGTGTGGCAGTGATAAAGCTGGAGGCCGGCCGGCTCGGCGTCGAACTCGTAGGTGTAGCTCCCGTCCGGCGGCACCATCTCGAAGGCACCGTCCATGTTCGCGGGGTGGATGCCGTGGAAGTGAACCGAGTGCGGATGACGTCCGCGATTCACGAAGCGGACGCGGATGCGATCGCCCTCGGTGCACCGGATCGTCGGGCCCGGCACCTGTCCGTTGTACGTCCACGCCGGATAGAACACCCCCGGCGCCACTTCGATCTCGCGATCCTCGGCCACGAGCTCGTACTCGCGCAGCACCTGGCCGCTCGGAAGTCGCGACTCCTTGCCGTAATCGAACTGGGTGAGATAGGCCGTCGGGTCGAAGGCGCCGGGGCGGATGTCACCCACCGCCATCATGTCGTGATGCGTGGCATGTTCGGCGGGGCTCGCGCTCCGTGTCTGCAGCGCGAGTGCACTGCCGCCAGTGGCGAGACCGACGCCGCCGATCGCGCCTGCGGCGAGGAGCTTGCGGCGCGTGATGGGCTGCTCGAGCGCGCGGCGTGCGCCGGAATCGTTCGCGCTCATGCGACGCTCCCTTCCGTGGCCGCGCAGAGCAGGTGATGCGCCACTTCGGAGCCGATCACCTGCTCGGATGTCGCGAGGCGGATGGTGATCGGTCCGTTGAACGGCTGCCGCGACACGACGGTGATCGTCACCCCGGGCCGGAGGCCCCGGTCGGCGAGGTGGCGGAGCAGCTCCGGGTCTTCCGCGCCGACCCGGCGGATCGCGAACTCGACGCCGGCGGGAAGCTCGGAGAGGGGAACGACATCCTCCTCGATCATCGAGCCATCCGCGGCCGGGATCGGATCTCCATGGGGGTCGCTCGTCGGATGGCCGAGCGCCGCCGCCATGCGCTCCACGAGGGTGTCGGAGACGGCGTGCTCGAGCCGTTCCGCCTCGTCGTGGACGGTGTCCCAGCTGTAGCCAAGGTTCGCCACCAGGTAGGACTCGATCAGGCGATGACGCCGGATCATCCGCAAGGCGACCCGGCGCCCTTCCTCGGTCAGCTGGGCGCCGCGGTAGGGAGCGTGATCGAGCAGTCGCTGCTCCGTGAGCCGCTTGATCATCCCGCTGACCGACGCCGGCGACAGATCGAGCGCCTGGGCGATCTCGCTCGTCGCGGCGGGGCGACCGTCCGAGAGCCGGTAGATCGTCTTGAGATAGTCCTCGACCGACCGCGTAAGTGATTCCCCTGCCTGTGCTGCGTTCATACAAATCCAGAGTTTAGTGTTGCCTAACTCTGTGGCTTGCCCTACCTAAAGTCAAGAGGATTGCATAAGAATGGCGCCAGTGACCCGGCGCCATCCCGACAGCGAGGGGTGCTACGGCCGACCCTTCAGGTGCCCGCGGAAGGGAGTCGGTCGAGGAGGTCGCGCAGGATACGTTCGGTCATGCCCCAGACGACACCCTCCCGGGTAACGAAAGCCGGCGTCGTACGCGGGACGCCGGCAACCTCGACGACGACCTCCCGCCGCCACTGACGCCCGAGATCCTCGAGCGGAAGCCATGTAGCCGCCGCGACTTCCGCGTTCGGGTGGAGGGCGGGCGTCGCCGGCAGGCGGAAGACGTGCGGCCGGACGGCAATGGGAGGGAGGACCCGGGTGCGCGGCACGACATCCTCGAGCACGCCCAGAAGCGCGTTTCGGGAGAGCTCGATTCCGACTTCTTCGCCGGTTTCGCGGATGGCGGTCGTGATGAGGTCCTCGTCGCCGGGTTCGCGGCGACCGCCAGGAAGCGCCATGTGACCCGACCAGGGGTCACCCTCGCGGTGGGCGCGACGTATGACGAGCACAGAGTCGGGATCGGGAATGAGCACCAGCGCCACCGAGGCCCAGAGCAGGCCGGGCTCATCGGGAACGACCGACAGGGCCGCACCGAGGCGGCCCGCGAGAAGGCGATCGGCTGTCAGTGGGAGTGGGAGCGGCAGCCGCCGCCACAGCATCCGCCGGCGGCGGGCGCGGGCGCCGGTGTCTGGCCAACCGGGGCCGAGGCGGCGGGGCGCGCCGTGAGGGACATGAGCCGCTCCACGGCTCCGCTCCCGCAGGTGCAGGTCACGGTGGCCGTGCCGCGCACCAGCCGCTCGAAACGGCTGCCGCAGGACGTGCAGTGATAATCGTAGATCGGCATGGGCGGAGATTCGCGACTGGTGCGCGCGGCGTCAAGTGGAACGGAGCAGCGCACTCGCCAGGAACTGCAGCGTCGCATCGAAGACGAGTTCGCACGCGGGTACGGGCGGCGTCCACGGGTGAGCCGCTCCGAAGGTGTGGCCGGCGCCATCGATCGGCAGCCAGGTCGCGAGCTCGGCACCGGCGGCGCGCGCGAGCCGTTCCCCCTCGATGACCGGGACCGATTCGTCGGCCGTGCCGTGGATGATGAGCCACGGGATCTCGAGGCGCCGAGCGGCCCCTTCGATGTCGAGGTGGGGATCCTGCGACTCGGCCTCGTCGAGCAGCGCGGTCCCCACCGGGATGCGCTGCCCCGTTCGCGCGTTCACGACCTCGAGGTTTCCCTCTGCTCGCCAGCGACGCCGCGTCTCCTCATCCCACCGGTCGATCCGGCCGATCGCGGCCCAGGTGACGAGCGCGTGGACCTGCGGGTCGGCGGCGGCGTGGAGGAGTGCGACTCCGCCGCCGCGCGAATGGCCCACGAGCCCCAGGGTCGTGGGTGGCGCGGTGCCCAGCTCACCGCGGAGCAGCGCGCCGACGACGACGTCGAGATCCCGAAGCTCGGCGCCGTAGGTATTGAGCGCGAATCGGTCCGGGTGCGCCGGCTCTCCGCCAGCATCGACGCCGCTCCCGCTCATGTTGAAGGTCACCGCCGTCATGCCCGCCCGGGCCACCCGCTCGGCGAACGGCGGGAAGAACCCCCAGTCCTTGAATCCCTTGAATCCATGCACCACCACGACGGCCGGCCGCGGGGAGCCCCGGCCGCCGGCACGCACGTCGACGTGAACCGGGCCGAGTGCGCCATCGAGCGAATGCCGGGTGAGAGTCGGGGTGGCCATGCAGGAAGCGTAGGCGTGAAGCGGGGAAGGACAAGTCCGGACCTCCGCAACCTCACGGATTGACCGCTACCGCGAATTCCTATAATCTTTGTCCACTATTAATTGATAGTCATTCTCAACTGATTTTCAACGGGAACCAACTCCGTGCAACTTCGGAAGATCTGGGTCCGCGTCGCCACCGTCTGCGCCGCCGTACCCCTCGCCGTCGAGCCCGTCCAGGCCCAGGTTCAGGACTCCGCGCAGGTCCGGCCGGTCGAGGTCGATGAAATCGTCGTGACCGCCGAACGGAGCCGTGGACGTGCCTCCGATGCGGCAGCTGCCGTCCGCACACTCAACCGGACCGACCTGGAGCGGCGCGGCGGCACCGACCTGACCACGATCCTGCGCGACGTGCCCGGCGTTCAGATCGATCCGGTCGTCGGCTCAGGCTCGGGCGTTGCCCTTCAGGGGCTCGGCTCGGACCGCGTCCTCGTTCTCCTCGATGGCGCGCCGATCGCGGGCCGGATCGGCGGCGAATTCGACATCTCGCGCATTTCGCCGGCACTGCTGGAGCGGATCGAGATCGTCGAGGGCCCCCAGTCGACCCTGTACGGCTCGACGGCACTCGGCGGTGTGATCAACCTGCTCACCCGCGCCAACGAAGGGCGCCGCATCGAGCTCGGCTCGCAGCTCGGCTCCCGTGGCCAGCGGGATTTCCGTGGCCGTGCCTCGGGTGGCCTGGGGAACCTCACCGGCTCGCTTGATGTCGGCCGTCGCGAGACAGACCTCGTTCCTGGCCGGGGCGAGGCGACGCCCGGATCCGCGGGCCGCTGGGACGCGATGGCGCGAGCCGGTGCACCGCTCGGTGCAGGGTCGATCGATGCCCGCTTCCTGGGCGTGATCGAGGAGCAGGCGTACGAAACCTCCTCGCGCGGCGCCGTATCCAACAGCTACAACGACAACTGGCAGTATGACGCGCTCGTGAGTGCGGCACTCGACGAGGCCGCGCGCACCGAGGTCCGGCTGCACGGCAGCATCTACAACCACCGTTTCATCTCGACCCCCGGCGCCCGGGAGGACGGCACGCCCGAATGGGATCGCCAGCGCACGCTCGATGCGGAGGTGATCCGGCGGGGAGTGGCCGGCATGCATCGCTGGCTCATCGGCGCCAAGGCGGAGCGGGAGTGGCTGGAGAGCGATCGCATCGAAGGCAGCGAGCGCGCCGGGTCGGCCCTCGCCGGGTTCGGAAGCGCGGACTGGATGCTCGGGTCGGCCCTCCGGGCAACCACCGGCGTGCGCGTCACGACGAGCGATTTCTGGGGCACGGACGTCGCGCCGCGCGTAGCGGTCACCGCCTACGCGCCGGAAGGCGTGTACGTGAAGGTCGGTGGCGCGCGAGGCTTCCGCGCTCCCTCCTTCAAGGAGCTCTACACCAGCTTCACGAACACGCAGGGGTTCACCTACACCGTCCTCGGCGATCCCGATCTCGAGCCCGAGTATTCGTGGAATGCGAGCGCGGAGATCGGGCGCGCGGTGGGGACGACGCGCGTCTATGTGCGCGGCTTCCGCAACTGGCTGCGCAACTTCATCGAGACGTCGCTCGTGGACCCGACGACGAGCACGTTCCAGTATCAGAACGTGGCGCGCGCGAGCACGGCGGGACTCGAGGCTGGCGGCGCGGTCACGCGCGGCATCGTCTCGGCAAGCGCATCGCACGCGTATCTCGACACCGAGGACGAGACCACGGGCGAGCCGCTGCTTGGCCGCTCCGCACACATGAGCCGCGCGGCGCTCACCGTACGCCCGGGCCCCGCGGCCCTCACGGGCGAGGTGGTCCACTCGAGCAGCGTGCCGCTCCAGCGGACCGAGGCCGGCACTACCTACCAGGACGCCTACGCACGCATCAACCTCTCGGCGAGTGCGGCGCTCTTCGACGACGCCCGGCTCACGCTCGGCGTCGACAACGTCGCCGATGTGCGGCCCGCCGGCGCTGCGACGTTCCTTGGCCGCCGCTGGTTTGGTGGCCTGTCCTGGGGGCTCTCATGGTAAGGCGACTCGCCGCCGCGGCGCTCCTGCTCTGCGGAGCACCAGGCCTCGCGCAGGCGCAGGAGGGGCTGCTCGTCGTGGCGCACGGCGCCGGTGTCGAATGGAACGAGCGGGTCCGTGAAACCGTGGCGCAGGTGAACTGGGAGGCGGGCCCGGTCGGCATCGCGTTCCTGATGGGCCAGGAGAAGGAAACGGCGGGATGGAACACTGCGGTGGCGCAGCTCGTGGCAGAGGGAGCGCAACGCATCGTGGTCGTACCGCTCATGGTCTCGAGCCATGGCAGCCACTACCGACAGATCCGCTATTTCGCCGGCGAGCTCGCGGAGCTTCCCCCGGAGCTCGCGAAGCACGACCACGGCAGCCACGCGCCGCCACCCGTTCCCATGCGGGTGACGGCGGCACTCGACGATGCCCCCGAGCTCGCCGCGACGCTCGCGGCGCGCTGGGGCGAGCTCGGAGCAGCGGACCGCCGCCGTCCGCTGCTGCTCGTGGCGCATGGGCCGAACGACTCGACCGATGCGGTGAAGTGGATCGCACACATCACCGCGGTGAGCGAAGGTCTCCGTTCACGCACCCGCGCGGATCTGCACGTGGCGCTGCTGCGGGACGATGCACCGGCGGACGTGCGGAAGGCAGCCGTGGCGGCGATGCGGGATGCGGTCCTCGCGATGGCGCAGCGCGCGGCGGACTCCGTCGTCGCGATGCCCGTCATGATCTCCGCGGGCACCATCACGCAGGTCAAGATTCCTGCGGATCTCGACGGGCTTCCGATCCGCTATCGTGCGGAGCCGCTGGCGCCACACCCGGAGCTGGCACGCTGGATCGAGCGGAAGGCGGGAGAGGCCGAGAGCACCCGTGCGGATGCACGCGAGCATCCGCACGAGCGCGTCGGCGTCCGGGATCACTGAGCGCGCACGGCCGGCTCCAGCAGCTCGAGCTCCCCGGCGCCGGCATCGAGCCGGGCCCGGATCCCGATCGGCAGCGTCCACTGGTCATCGACATGTCCGATCGGGAAGCCCATGGCCACGGGGACGCCGAGCGGCTCGAGATAATGCGCGATGACGCGGTCGAAGCCCATGGCACCGTCCGCGCCGCGCCGATGCATTTCCGAGAACTGCCCGACGACGATCCCGGCGACTCCATCGAGCGCTCCGGCAAGCCGGAGATGCGACAGCATGCGGTCGATCCGGTACACCTCCTCGCCGATGTCCTCGAGGAAGAGGATCGCGCCGCGCAGGTCGGGCATGAATCGCGTGCCGACGAGGCACTGGATCAGGCTGAGGTTCCCGCCGACGAGCGGCCCTTCCGCAATGCCGTCCGTGAGCGGGACGACGCGGTGTTCCCGCGGGACGAGCGTGTGCTCGTCCTGCGGAAGGCGCGCGAGCCGGCCTGCCGCCTCCGGCTGCATGAGCACCCGTTCGAAGTGCACGCGTGAGAAGCTCGTGAGTCCGTGCCGTGCGACGGGCCCATGGAACGTCGGGATCCCGGTCTCGTGGGTGAGTGCGATCAGCAGTGCGGTAATGTCGGAAAAGCCGATCACCGGCTTCGGGTGGTGCGCGAAGGCAGTGACGTCCACCTGGTCGAGAATGCGCGTGATCCCGTACCCGCCCCGGATGCACCAGACGGCGTCGGCGTCAGGGTTCCGGAGTGCCGCATTCAGGTCCTCGGCGCGCTCGGCGTCGGTGCCGGCGAGGTAGCCGTGCTGCGCCCCCGCGTGCCGGCCGAGCAGCGGTTCGCATCCAATGGCGCGCACGAGCTCTTCGGCACGCCGCAGATCGTCCCGCTCGAGGAGCGGTCCGGCCGGTGCAACGAGCGCGATGTGCGCGCCGGGAAACAGCATCGGGGGGAGCTTCATCCTTTTGACCCCATGGGCCCGCGGGTGTATCCTTTCCGAGTCCCTGCAACCTGGAGCACGGCAGTGCGCGCTTCGCAGCCCGCGTTGCTCGCCGCTGGTCGTGTGATCGCTGAAACGCGTGACGAGATGGTCGCCGAGTGGCTCGATCGACTCGGAGATCGCGTCGCTGCCGCACCCACGATACCGCGTCCGACGGTCGAGCGGGAGTTCCGCCTGATCATCGAGGTCCTCTCCCAGATGGTGGGCCCCCTTCGCCGGGAGGTTCGCACCGTCTGGCAGGACGTGTGCCGCCACTACGGCCGCGTCGCCTCGGCGCGAGGACTCGCAGCTGGCGAAGTCGTCGAAGAGCTGCTCCACCTGCGCGACCTCCTCACCCGCCAGCTCGCCCCCGTGCTTGCCGCCATGCGCGCACGCCAGGGCATGGCCATCATGCTCCGGCTCAATCGCGTGCTCGATCACGGCGTGGCTGTCGCCGTCATCGGCTACACCGACGCGCTCGTCGCCTCCCTCATCGGGCGCGACGGCGTGCCGTACACCGGCTCCGAGGTGGACCCGGACGAGATCGAACGCCAGCTCGACTCGTTCGAGGCCGCACTGGCGACGATCAGCCGCCGGCCGTAGCCCGGCGCCGATGTCGGTCGCGGCGTTCCTCCCCGCCCTCCCCTGGGCGGTTCCGTTTCTCGCCTTTGCGCGGCTCGCCGACCGGAAGCCCGCCCTCGCCGCCGTTCCGCCAGCCGATCCGCATTCGCACCGTGTCTCGGTGGTCATTCCCGCGCGAAACGAGGCGGCGACGATCGAGACCGTCGTGCGTTCCGCGCTCGCGTCGGCACACGCCGATTTCGAGGTGATCGTCGTCGACGATCGCTCGACCGATGAGACGGCATCCATCGTCACCCGGCTCGCTGCGCACGACGCGCGCCTCCGCCTCGTCCACGGCGCGGAGCTTCCTGCGGGCTGGTACGGCAAGCCCTGGGCGTGCGTGCAGGGGTGGCGCGCCGCCACCGGGGATGTCCTCCTCTTCACCGACGCCGACACGCGTCACGAGCCGATGCTTCTCCCGCACGCGCTCGGCGCACTCGACGCGGGGCGGGGAGATCTCATCACGGTCAATCCGCACCAGCGCTGCGTGACGTTCTGGGAGCGCGTCATCATGCCGCAGGTCTGGCTGCTGCTCGGCGTGCGCTACCATCCCGCGGCCGTCAGCCGGGCGCGTCGCTCCCGGGACGTCATCGCGAACGGCCAGTTCATTCTGCTGCGCCGCAGCACCTATGAGGAGATCGGCACGCACGCGGCCGTGCGCGAGGAGGTTGCGGAGGATCTCGCGCTCGCCCAGGTGGTCCATTCGCGCGGACAGCGTGTCTGGTTCGCCTTCGCGACCGAGCTGATGGAGACGCGGATGTATCACGACCTCCCCCACATCATCGAGGGATGGTCGAAGAATCTCTACATGGGCGGGCGCCGGTCCTTTCCCGACGAGCCGCTCCTTGCCGCCCTCGTGCCGCTCGCGCTCGGCGGGGCGATGGCCTACTGGCTCCTGCCGCTCGTCGCGCTCGTTCTCCTGCTCGCGGGCGTAGTTTCCTCCGCGATGCTCACGCCGGTGCTCGCCGCGATCGGGGTCTCGCTCCTGTTCTGGGCCCTCGTCTCAGCGGGGATGCGGATTCCTCCATGGTATGCGGTCGCGTATCCGCTTGGCGCGCTGGCGCTGCTGTACATCGTCGTCCGCTCGACGTGGCGCGGGGCGACGCGGATCGAATGGAAGGGCCGGTCATACGGTGCGGAGCAGGCGGAGGCGGGGCGGCGCCTTCGATAGCCCCCGCTGAGGATCGGAGGACCGCTCAGGGGCTCTCGAGGACTTCGCGCACCTTGAGCGCGAGCTCTTCGGCCGTCCACGGCTTTCGCAGCAGCGGTGGCGCGGGCGCCCCCGGCTCCAGGACCTCGATCGCCTCCGATGGCGAGCCGCCGTAGCCGCTCGAGAAGAGAAACTTCGCAGTGTGACCTTCGGCGCGGAGCGCTTCGTAGAGGGCGCGTCCGTTCCGGCGAGGCATCATGATGTCGGAGAGCACGAGATCCACCTGCGTTCCGGCCCGCAGCGTCCCGAGTGCGTCGTCCCCATCGGCCGCTTCGATCACGGTGTAGCCGAGCCGCTGGAGGATTCGCGCGGCGGCGGTGCGGAGGGCCGGCTCGTCCTCCACGACGAGCAGCGTCTCGGTCCCGCGCGGCAGCTCCCGGGGCAACGACGTCGAGTGGCTGGGCCGGCGGATGCGCGCAACGCCCGGAAGCCTCACGATGACCTTCGTACCGACGCCGCGCTCGCTCGTGATCTCGATGGACCCCTGCTGCTGGCGAACGAGCCCGTAGACCATGGCGAGCCCGAGCCCGCTCCCCTGTGCCGGCGGCTTGGTCGTGAAGAACGGGTCGAAGACGCGGGCCAGCACATCCTCGTCCATCCCATGGCCCGAATCCTCGACGATGAGCCACCCGTGCAGCCCATCGGGCGCGCGCGCGCCGTCCGGTGCCTCGCGCGACACCGTCACGGTGAGGCGACCGCCGTCCGGCATCGCATCGCGAGCGTTCGTGGCGAGGTTGATGAGGATCTGCTCGAGGGCGACGCGATCCACGCGCACGCCGACGCCCTCGGCCTCGCCCCGGCGCTCCACGGCGATGTTGCTCGGGAGGAGGCGGCGCAGCGTCTCCACGACATCGTCCACCGCGACGGCGAGGTCGATCGGCTCGATCTGGAGCGGAGACTGCCGGCTGAACCCGAGCAGCTTCCGGATCATCTCCGCACCGCGATGCGCGGCACGCTTCACTTCGCCGAGATCGGCGTGGACGCCCTCGAGCTCGGGCGGCACGGCCTGCCGCGCGAGGTCGGCATTCGCCACGACCGTCGCGAGCACGTTGTTGAGGTCGTGCGCAATCCCGCCGGTCAGCTGTCCCACCGCCTCCATCTTCTGCGCCTGCCGCAGCTGTTCCTCGAGCGCCCGGCGCTCGCTGACGTCCCGGACCACGCTCTGCACCATCCCGTCCTCGCGGAGGCGTGACGAGATCTCGACCGGGAGGAACGATCCATCCTTCCGACGAAGTCGCGCGGCTTCGAGCACCGTCCTTCCCGGCGCCGGGTCCTCCGCCGGGTGCGGTGCCCCGTTGCGATCCTCGGCCGAGCGAAGATCGGCCGGGCTCAGGCGAAGCAGCTCTTCGCGTTCGTAGCCGAGCATCTCGCACCCCTTGGCGTTCGCGTCGAGATACCGGCCGCCGGGCTCGGCGAGGAAGATCCCGTCGGATGCCTCGTCGAGCAGGGTGCGGTACCGCTGCTCGCTCCGGACCTGCGCGTGCCAGGCGATCCGCAAGGTCGAGTAGAGCAGCGCGGCGGTCCCCGCGATGAAACCGATCCCCTTGTAGGTCTGGAACCGGGTGATCGCGTCGGAGCCGAGCGGTGCGGCGACCGCCGCGGCCGCACGGTCCGAAAACAGGATCCAGGCCGCTCCGCCGATGAAATAGAGGAGAGCGATCGATCCCGGCGTGAGGTACTCGTGCACCCGCAGCCCGCCGTGCGGCCATCGCATGCTTGTCCGCTCCTGCGTCGTGCCGCGCCGGGGCGCGGGTGAATGGTTATGAGCGAGGCGCCATTCGATGAGAACGTGCGGCGTCATTCACCGGGACGCCGATGTCGCTCGCTGCCGTGCTGCGCTCGACCGCCGGGCTCAGCGACCTGCCCCGACTCGTGGCCGAACTCGGCCATGAACCGCTCTGGGAGGAACTGCCGCCCTGGGCCGACGCGCGCAGGGCCGCGACCGTGGGGCGCCATGGGCGGTTCCTGTGGATCGGCGTCGAAAGCCGGCGGCCGGTCCACGAGGTTACCCGTCGAATCGCGCGGCGATACCTGAACAATGGGTGTGCTGCGGGGGTGATTGTAGTCTATCCCCCCGCTCGGGAATTGGGGATAGCCGCCGGCCTGGCCGAGCCGTCGGTCCTCCGCCTTGCGCTGGACGCGCCAGCGGCAATCTCCCTCGCGGCGCTTCGCCGGCTCTCCGGGATCTCGGTCCGGTCCGCCACGGCTTTCGCCGCCCGCGCAGGAGACGTCCTGGGCGGCCGCGGAATCGGCCACGAGTTCTTTCGCCGATTCCGCTCGCTCGTCGACGCGGCCGCTGCAGCCGTGAATGGCCGCCAACTTCGTGACGTGGGCCATCGAAGGTCGCTCGCGCTGCTGCAGCTCACGCGGGTGCTCTTCCTCTACTTCGTGCAGAGCAAGGGATGGCTCGACGGCCGGCCCGATTTTCTGCCTCGAGCCGTGGATGAGTGCCTCGCGAGGCGTCGGGCACTGCAGCGCCAGCTTTTCGACCCGCTCTTCTTCGGCACGCTCAACCGGCCGCCTGAAGCTCGCACCAGGGGAACGCGCGGATTCGGCGTCATTCCGTTCCTGAATGGCGGCCTCTTCGAGCCGCATCCGCTGGAGCGCCGCTACCGACCCATGCTCCCCGATGCGCTCTGGCGCGAGGCGTTCGACCAGCTCTTCGAGCGCTACCACTTCACCGTCAGCGAATCCGGGAGCGGCACACCGTCGATCGCTCCCGACATGCTGGGTCGCGTGTTCGAAGGGGTCATGGAGCCGGAGGATCGCAGGGCGAGCGGGACCTTCTATACGCCCGCGAGCCTCGTACGCGATCTCGTCGAAGCCTCCTCCATCGCGCTCCTCGCATCCCGCCTCGATTGCAGCGACGCCGATGCCGCTCGGCGCTTTCGGTCCGGGCATCCCGCTGCGCATGCCGCGCTTGCATCCGCAACCATCCTCGACCCGGCGTGCGGATCCGGCGCGTTCCTCCTCGGCGCGCTGGAACGGTTCGGCGCCGCGCGCGTCGCACTCGGTGAAGCGCCGGACGCCGCACGCCGCAGCGTGCTGCAACACCAGTTGTTCGGCGTCGACCTCAACGGCATGGCCGTGCGGCTCGCCGAGCTCCGGCTCTGGCTCGCCGTCGTGGCGCAGGACGACACGGTCGATCCGCGGGCCGTCCGGCCGCTTCCCAACCTCGACTGCCTCGTGCGCCAGGGCGATTCGCTGCACGAACCTGCCACGGCGCGCATCGCCTGCTCCGCGGCGCTGGCGAACGCCGCGCGAGCGGCGAGGCAGCAGCTCGTCACCGCAACCGGCGGCGAGAAGAACCGGCTCGCCGCCGGACTCCGGCGCCTCGAGCTCACCGCGGCAGCGGACTCCGCGAGCACCCGGGAGCGCCGCGCGCGCGCGAAGCTCGAGGAGTTGCTCGAGGCGCTTCGCGCGCCGACCCTCTTTGGCGAACGGGCCGCGCCTTCCGCGGACCAGCGCCGGAGGCTCCGGGCGCTGCGTGACGAACTCCGTGAAGCGAGCGCCGCGCGCCGCAGTATCCGGGCGTCGGGAGACATTCCCTGGTTCCACTACGAATCGCAGTTCCCTGATGTGATGGCGCGCGGAGGGTTCGATATCGTCATCGGCAATCCGCCCTGGGTCCGGGCAGAGGCGCTTCCCGCAGAGCTGCGCCAGCGGCTCAC
>JAICNA010000057.1 GCA_025928955.1 Gemmatimonadales bacterium
AGCGGAAGCCGGTGAAGTCGGCGCGTCCCGTCAAGCCGGCCGCGCGCAAGCCCGCGAAGGCCCGGAAGCGCTAACCCGGTTCCGCAGAGGCACACATCGACGGCAGGGTGAACGGCGTAAGCCGGACACCCTGCCGTTTGCATTGCGGCGTGGGCCGAAGAGATCGGTCACCGCCGGACCTCTCTGGAATCGCGAAACCACGAATGGACTGGAAGCCACGAATTCCATCTCAGGACACCTTGGAGTCAACAATCGCAGCGGGACTATGGCCGCATGGACTGCTCAACAGGAATCTGGGCCGGCCGCTTCCAGAAGCATTCCGTGGTTTCCTCTCGATTTCGCGGCTTCGCGATTCCGCCGCAGCGCCGCCTGAAACGCTGAAAGGACGATCGGCAACCGCGCCGTTCGTCCTTTCATGATTTCGTGTGATGCGGTTGCTCAGGTCTTGAGGTCGCGCACGGCACTCGTGAGCCGCTGGGCGCCCTGAAGCAGCTCGCCCGCGGCCGCCGCCATTTCCTCGGTGCTGGCACTCTGTTCCTCCGCCGCCGCCGTCACTTCCTCGCTCGCGGCCGCGTGCTCGTTGGCGCTCTGCGCCACCTGCACGGTGCGCCGGCCGAGCTCGTCCACGATCTGGCGATGCTGCTCCGCCTCTGCCGCCACGGCGCGAGCCGCCTCGTGCACGTCCTCGACCGCCAGCGCGATTTCCTCCAGGGCGCTTGCCGCCGCCGAGGCGACGGTCTCGATGCCGGCGACCTTGGCCGAGCCGATCTCCATCGTCCCGGAGACGCTCCGCACCTGCTTGCGGATGTACTCCACGGTCGTCGTCACGTTTTCCGCCGCATGGGCGCTCGAGTCCGCGAGCCGCCGCACCTCTTCGGCCACGACGGCGAATCCGCGGCCATGCTCGCCGGCGCGGGCCGCCTCGATCGCCGCATTGAGCGCGAGCAGGTTGGTCTGCGACGAGATCTGCTTGATCAGGTCGATGAACTCGGTGATCGCCTCGCTCTGCTTCGCGAGCTCCTGCACCTGGCCGGCCGACGTCCGGACCACCTCTCGCACGTCGAGCAGCGTCCGTCCCGCCGCTTCCACATCGGTCCGATGCTCCGCCGCGAGGCCACGGATGCGCTCGCCGAGCTGCACCACCCGCGCCGCCGCCTGCGCATTCGTGACCGACGCCGCCCGCAGCTCTTCGAGGAGGCGCCCCGCCTGTTCCATGCCGCTCCGCTGCTGCTCGGCACTGTTCGCGACCCGCACCATGGCCGTCGAGATCTCGCCGCTCGAGGCGGCGAGCTCCTCGCTCATCGCGGAGAAATCGGTGGCGCTGCTGCTGATGATGCTCGACTCGCGTGCGACGGTGCCGACGATGCCGCGCAGCCGCTCCCCCATGTGGCCCATCGCCACGGCCAGGCGCTCGAGCTCGGTCGGCATGTCGGCGCGCTCGAGGGGCCGCAGATCCCCGCCGCCGAAGCGGTCGGCATCGGCGATGAGCCGCGAGAGCGGCTGGTCCACCGAGCGCACCGTCGCGGTCGAGGCGATCACCGCGATCGCGAGCACGATGAAGAAGAGGAGGCCGAGCCAGGCGCGGCGCTTCGCGGCCTGATCCTGGAGCTCGAGCCCGCGGGCCCGCGCGCGCTCGGCCTGGGCGGACGAGAGCGCCTTCACCTCGGCGAGCAGCGTGTCCCCCGGCCCCCGCGCCATCTCCGCGAAGCGCTGGGCGTCCGCCGGCCGGCCGAGGTCGGTGAGCGCATGCGCAGTGGCATACGCGACCTCGATCTCGGCCTGGGAGGACGCGATGTTGTTGAGCCGCACACGGTCCTGGGTCGTCAGCGCGCCGAGCTCGCGATAGCGTGCCAGGAGCACGTACCCGGAATCGCCGGTCGCGAGGAACTCGCGGACGAGCTCCGGGCTCGGGCGCACGAGGTACTGCTCGGCGGCGCGGATCTCGGTCGCGGTCGTGCCGACGAGGGAGGTGCTGAGCTCGCTGCCCGCCACCACGAGCGCGAGCTCCTCGCTCGCCGAGCGGTTGATCGCGCCGATCGCGTTGACGCCGATGATCGCGATGAGGAGGACGAGGAGGATGAGCAGCGCCATCGTGGCGCGGATGCGGCTCTTGAGGCTCCGCAGCACGCCTACTGGGCTCCCGGCAGCCGGAGGGCGCCGTTGCGCACCACGGCCACGTGCACGTCGCGGCTCGGGACGTCGCCGAGGGAATCGAACGCGATCCTCCCGGTGACGCCTTCGAACGGCGCCGCTGCATTCACCGTCATCAGGCCGTCGCGGATCGCCTCGCGCCCCGCGCCATGCGAGCCGATCACCCGGGCGAGCAGCTGGATCGCATCGTACGATGCCGCCGCCGGCTGATTCGGCAGCGGCTCGGCGGGATACCGCGCCCGGTACACCTCGACGAAGCGCTGGTTGGCGGGCGTATTGATGATCGGCAGGTATGCGAGCGTTTCGTACACCCCTTCCGCCAGCTCGCCGGCCTCCTCGATGCCCTCGAGGCCATCGGCGCCGAGGAGGGGAATGTCGAGGTTGCGGGCCCGCATCTGGCGCAGCACCTCTTCCGCTTCACTCCGGTTGCCGGCGACGACGACGAACTGGGAGCGACCGTCCTGCGCCATCCGCGCCATGTACGCCGCGACGTCGGGTGTCTCGCCGAGGTAGGGCGCGACGGCGAGGAGCTCACCGCCGCGACGGGTGAACTCGGCGACGAACCGCTCGCGCACACCTCGGCCGTACTGGTCGTTGAGGTAGAGGACGGTGCCGCGCGCGAGGCCGAGCCGCTCGCGCACCCAGCGCGCGAGCGCCGCACCATGCGCGAAGTCGCTCGGGCAGACCCGGAAGGTGTAGCGACCCGCATCCGAGACTTCGGGCGAGGATGAGGATGGCGAGATGGCGACGATGGGATCTTCACCGCCGTTGTACACCGGCGCAGCGGCGAGCGTCGTGCCCGAGTAGAGATGGCCGATGACGGCGACCGCATCGCTCTCGTACAGCCGCGCCGCGACGACCACGGCGGAGTCGGCGTCGCCGTAGTCATTCTCCTCGATGAGCGTGAGGCGTCGCCCGTCGATGCCACCGTTGGCATTGATCTCGTCGACCGCGAGCCGGGCGCCCAGGACCATCGGCTTGCCGATGGGATCGGTAAAGGCACCCGCGATGCCGATCTGGATGGGTTCGGAAGAACTGCAGGCAGCCAGCACCAGGGCGGCCCCTGGCAGAAGGCGCTCCAAGAGGCGCAATTCGGATCTCCGGGGCGATTTCGATGCGCGCCGCGGCGCGCACAAGTGATGCTGGGGAACGATCCTAGATTATTCGGGCAGGCAGCAAATGACAAGGCGCGGAACGAGCGGGGGCTCAGTCTCCGTGCACTGAAAAAGAAAGCGCGGTGCGTGCGGAGCGGATCGTGCCCCGGCGGGGTTCGGGTGGAATAGCGAAACGGCGAAGGACCTGGGGAACCCGCGGAAGGCGTATCCCTGCGAGCCGGAAAACGCCACACGAAAACCCGAGAGGATGAAAGACCCCGGGTTCGTCACATTGCGTCTCGCGAAGCGGGTATCGGGAGGAAACGCCGCCCGGCAAGACAAAAGGACGATCGGCCGCCATCGCCTTTCGTCCTTTCATGGTTTCATGCCCGTCCCCGACTCAGGTGGCCATCGAGGCCTTGCCCGGTATCATGACCCGCCGCGCGAGCTCCGGCGCTCCCGGCCCCATCCGTCGAGGACGTGACCGTCGACGAGGCTCACGGACGCGACGCGCTCGTTGCGCTGCACCTTCCACGTGAGGCGGGCCATCCGGCCCTGGCGCACCCACTGCATCATCCATTGGGTACCCTGCACCTTGGCATCGACCCGCCCGAAGTTGCGCTCGAGCGTGCTGCGCCACCGGTCGAGCTGGTCCGGGGCGACATCGCTGGAAAGCGTCAGCACCGCCGCGACGCTATCGATGGCCGAAAGCCACACTCGCACCGTCTCCCCGGCCTCGGGGTCGGTGATGGTTCCGCGGCATTCGGTGACCCGGCGGTCGGCGCGCGAGCGGTCACACCGAAGTGTGCCGCCATCGAGCGCTCGCATATGGGAGGAAATTTCCTCGAGCGTGCTGCCCGCGCGGAAACCGAGAAACTCCAAGGGGCTCGTTGCAACTGCAACCGTTTGCGCGCCAAGGGGTGCAGTGGCAAGCAGCATGACGGCGAGCAGCGGGCTCGTGCCCGCGAACAGCATGGGTCGGAAGCGCATGGTTCCTGTCCTTCGTCGGAGAAGGGTACGCGTGCCGTATGCCGTTGCTGCAAGAACGGCACCGCGCCCGGAAGCGGTGGCTCCGGGCGCGGTGCGTGCTGTCTCAGGGTCGTGAACGGCGCCGGATACCGGCTCAGGACTTCCTGACGTTCGCCGCCTGCAGGCCCTTCGGTCCCTCGACGATTTCGAACTCGACCTGATCACCTTCCGCAAGGGAGCGGAACCCGTCGGCGACGATGGCGGTGTGATGCACGAACACGTCCTTCCCACCATCCTGCGCGATGAACCCGAAGCCCTTGGCGTCGTTGAACCACTTGACCGTGCCCTTCGCCATTGCAACGACCTCTTCTGTGCGGGAGCCTCTCGGCTCCGGTAAAGCCCCGGCCGGAATGACCGGGTGAACGCCCTGCATCGGCCGCTCCCGGAGGAGCGCCGTTCATGATCGATGGATCGCCTGTCGGGGCATGGGGATAAGGTTGTGCGGGTTCGGGGATCTGTCAATGACTATCGAAGGCGGATGCCGGTGTGCCGCATCTCGTGGGAGAGCAGCCACCGCTTGCGGGGAATTCCTCCGCCATAGCCGACGAGCGCGCCGTTCTTTCCCACCACGCGATGACAGGGAATCAGGATCGCGAGGTGATTCGACCCGACGAGCTGCCCGACCACGCGCGGGTGAAGCTTCGTCTGCCGGGCGAGATCGTCGTACGAGCGCGTCTCGCCGAAGGGAATGCGCCGGAGCGCGCGGAAGACCGCGATCTGCGCCGTCGAGAGCTCGAGCCAGCGGGTGAGGTAGCGCGGGAAGGGAAACGTGGTTCGCGCGCCGTTGAAGTAGCCGTCGAGCCAGGCGGTCGCGGTCGCGCAGGGGCCCTCGGTCACCTCCACCGCCGGAGCGGCGCCGCGGGCGCGGATGGCCCAGCGAATCTGCGACTTCCGCCCGGCGTACTCGACGACCAGCGGGCCATCGGGGCATTCGATGAGCGAGAGGGGTCCGACCGGCGAGGCATAGGTGCTGGTTTCGAGGCGCATGCGGATCCGGTCGAGTGGGCGACCTAAGGTACCTTCCCCCCGCCGACCCGCCAGAGATTCGCGTGCCATCGGGGAAGACCGCTCCCTACCGCCACCCCGTCCGCCGGGCCATCTTTCACCTCATGCCGACACCAGGAACGCTCGTCGTACGGACCTTCACGGACCGGGCCGAAGGCCTCGCCCACTTCGTGCTGCGCGCCGGGGAGGCCCCCCGGCTCTTCGCCTTCGACGACACCAACGGATGTCCCACGGAGAATGCGCTCGCGGCGCTGGAGTGGACGGGCGTGGTCGGCATCCTCAAGGATGACGACCTGCTCCACGCCGCCCGGCTCACCCACGAGACGGCGGCCGCCGTGGTCGAGCGGCGCGATGAGCAGGGGCGCTGCTATGTGTATCTTGGCCCGCGGCTTGACGCTCCGCCCATGGACGTGTTCGAGGGTGCGGTGCTCTTCGACGAACCGGGGGTGAAGGCGGTCGAGTTCCGTCAGCGCGCCCACGCCGTGGCGCACTTCCTGCGAGCGACGTCCGGTGTCGGCTCGCTGCTGGCCCTGCTCGGCCGGCGTGCCCCGGAGCTCCGGCACATGCGTCGCTGGCTCGGTCCCATCATCGAGCAGCTCGATGCGCCGCGGCCCATGGTGGCCGGTTGGTTCGCCGCCAGCTCTGCAGGCGTCCTTTTCACGTTCACCGAAGGCGATCCGACCTGGCGCTACATCGAGGTCGGCCTGGAATCATGAATCGAACCGCACTTCTTGCGTTCCTGATGGTCAGCTCGGCCGCGTCCCTCGAGGCGCAGGCGACGTTGATCCTCCCCGACAAGCCGCTTCCCCCCGCGCACGCGCGGATGCAGGCCGCGGCCTATGTCCTCCGCGATACCCTGTTCGCCGTCACGAGCGCCGCGGCCCGCCTGCAGCGCGACTTCCGGACGACCTCGGATGCCTCGCTCCTGAGCCGTGCCCGGGACATCGCCGCGGCCTGTGCTTCGGCGGAGCGGAACATCGCGACGCCCCGCGCGGTCCTTGGCGAGACCCCCGCCGACACCCGCCTCCGCGAGCGCGAGAAGCAGCGGCTGAGCGGCGCGTACGAGCAGCTCGCCGTCGCCACCCGGACCTGTGTCCAGGAGTTCCAGACACTGACCCGGCCGGGGCAGGGAGAAGCCATCCGCGGTTACGGAAACCGCCATGCGTCGAACGTCGTCGCGGAAATCCGCCGCTACCAGAGCGCACTGGACGGCTACTTCCGTGCGATGAACATCCCCAACCGCCCCCGCGGGGCCCCCGAGAACCCGCTGGCCGGATGAACACCGAAGGGGAGATGTGGATACACATCTCCACAAAATGTGGAGGAGCGAGGTCAGGCGCCCGCGCAGCAGCGACTTGAAGCTCCACAAAACATCCACACAGAAATCGCGTAACCCGAATGAAATCAGGCACTTGCGAGATTTTCGCAAGTGCCTATCTTGTTGATGCGCTCTTCGTCACGTGTGCGGGCTCCGGGTCTGCGAAGCGAACGGAAAGCGGTTCGGACGGGATATCGGAGGAGAGGGCTCAGGGCTTCCAAGGGTCACGAGCTTTCGACGATTCCGGTGGTCACCCCGGTCGAACAGGTGAGGCCAGTCGCGTGCCTCATCCACCCCGATCTGGCGCCTCGGGGTGCTCTGTGAACGGTCGATCCGCGACTCGGCCGGACTCGCAGCGCTGGCAGCGATGAACCAGGTGGGATGGCCATCCGGCCTGGGAATCGATGTCGAGGCCCCTTACTCGCCCTCCCGCGCGGGCAACCGCCGGTGGCGAACGGGAGAAGAACGGCAGCGCAAGCTCCGCCCTCGGCTAGTCGTTGCATGAAGCGGCCATCCGGCCACGACCGGATGGCCGTTTCTTTTTTCAGAGCCACGTCTTCGTTGAACCACGGAGGCGCGGGGGCGCGGGGTGCGCGGAGGATGGCCGCCTGGGGCGCGGAGCGCTCGGCGAGGGCGCAGGGAAACACGAGCCGAATGCTCGCGCCGACGCCTTGAGCTCTCCCGGAAGCGATGCCTTTCGTGCTTTCGTGTGCTGCAGTTACTCCACCAATCCGCGATTCCCCTCCACCCACGCCACCACCACCCTCTCCTCCGCGTCCCTCCGCGTCCCCGCGCCTCCGTGGTTCCAGAAGAAATCATTCGCACCAGTCCACGCTTCCGCGATAGGCCCGCCGCCGGTCGAGCTGCCAGATGCCGCGCGCGCTCATCGGCTCTTCGCCATTGAAGTTCTCCGGGTCGGTGATCGCGTCGGCCATGCTGGCAGCCTTGGCGCTCGCGTTGTCGGCGTAGTGCAGGATCTCCGCCTCGAGGGTCATCGGCGAGACCGCCGCCCCGAACTCCAGCTGGCCATGGTGCGAGAGGATCAGGTGATGGAGGATCGTCAGCCCCTCCCCCGAGCAGGGCGGGGCGGGCTCCTGCGCAACGCGCCGGTCGAGCATGAGCGAACCGAGGACGACATGGCCGAGCAGCCTGCCGCGATCGGTGTGCGCGAAGATGCCATCCCAGCTGTACGACTCGATCTTTCCGATGTCGTGCAGGAGTGCGCCCGCGAGGAGGAGGTCACGATCCGCCTTGCATGTCTTCCCGATGGCGCGCGCGATGTGCGCGACCTCGCAGACGTGCTTGAGGAGCCCGCCGAGCGCGGAGTGGTGACCGGAGACGCTCGCCGGGCATTCCTCGAAGCGCTGCCGGAACTCCGCATCCTCGAAGAAGAGGTCGAGGGTTCGCCGGAGCCGGCGACCCGCGATGCCCTGGCGCCACTCATCGAGCTTCTTCCAGTACGAATCGGTTTCGCCGACCGACGGCAGCAGCTGCCGCCGGTCCACGCTGTCCCGCGGGAGCACGCGGATCGAGGTGATGCTCAGCTGCCGCCGGCCGCGATAGTGGCCCACCTCGCCGATGACCTGCGCGACATGCCCGCGCTCGACGCCCGCCAGCTGTGCTTGGTCCGCTCCCCAGAAGGGCGCCGAGTCGATGGAGCCGCTCGCGTTGCCGAGCGTGAGCACGGTGCATTCCTTGTCCACGCCGAAGCTCCGCTGCTGCACCTCCATGACGAGGAGCGGATCCTGGAGGCGGTCACCGAGGCGGGCGCGCTTGAGATCGGGATAGGGCATGGCGGACCGGAGACGGGAACGGTGGCTGTGGGGAAGTGGAAGTCTACTCGATCGCACCGACAGCGGCGACGGGAGAGCTGCCTCCGCCGTGGCGTCCTCCGCCGGCGGGTAGCGTCTTCCGGCGGCGACCGTAGCTTTCCCGCATGCCCTTCCATGTGCTGATTCTCGACGCGGATCCCGACCGGCGTCAGGCGCTGGCGGCGCTGCTGCGTGCCGCCGGCCATGTCGCGGTGCCGGAAGGGAGCGCGCACACCGCAGCGGAGGGGCTGGTGGTGGAGCCGGGGGGCGCCGCACCGGGATTCGATTTCCTTGCCGTGGACCTGCGGCATCCCGGGCTCGACCTGGCGGCGCTACGCGATGCGCTCGCGCCGCGTTCCGAGCTTCCCCCCGATCCGCTCGACGCCGCCGAGCGGCGCCATATCCTCGCAGTGCTGGCACATACCGGCGGCAACCGGCGCCGGGCGGCGCAACTCCTCGGCATCTCCCGCTCGACACTCCTGAACAAGCTCCGCCGGTATAACGAAGAGGCGTAGCGGTTACTGGCGCTCGATCCTGATCCGGCCCAGCCGAGACATGATCACGCGCCGGACCGCGCCGCGATACGCGACGGTCCATGTGCCGTTCGATACGCCGTACGTGATTCCGGTCGGTGCGAACAGCAGGGTGCGGTTCGGCGCGGTCAGGCTCACGCCGGCCGCGGCCGGGCCGGGTCCGCGCCACGCGAGGAGGGTATCGCCGCCGCTCACCGTGCGAATCGTCATGCTGTCCGGCGCGATTCGGAGCAGCGCGACACGGCTGGAGCTCACCGCGATCATGCGGGCACGCGTGTGCGCGGCGGCGATGCGGTGAGCCTCCTGCTCCACGCGCAGGGATGCGAGCGGTGCGGCGAAGCGTGGCAGTGCGATCATTCCGGCGAGTGAGACGAGCGTGACCGTAATGAGCAGCTCGACGAGTGTGATTCCCTGTCGCATGGCCGCACGGTAGCCGGCGAACGTGCAGGGACATGCACCCGATTCGCGCGCACGGTGCCTGAAAATCGCCTCTTGCCCTCTTCTCGCGGAGTGGGCATACTAGCTGGCCCTCACTACCATCTCCGGCCCGGGAGACTCCTGTCGAGTGTTCACCCGCAAGCGCCTCGTCCGCGCCCTGTCGCAGCGGGCCGACGAGCAACAGCATGCCTCCTTTCTCGAGCGCGCCCAGGCGGAGCGAGGCGAGAACGAGGCACGCGGGCGTGTGGCACTCGGGGCGTACCTTGCCACGCGGCTCGTCGACCGGCTCCTGGGCTCGACGGCCAGCGCGGACGATGAGGACGCGATTCGCTGGCAGCACCAGACGACGCGCGAATACCTCACCGACCTCCCCACCGACGACGCGGAGGCCAACTGCGTCTCGCGCATCATCGATGCGGCCGCCGGCCCGATGGACGGGCGGCTCGGCCGCGTACGTGAGGCGCTGCATCGCTACTCCGCGTTTCTCGAGCGCGAGGACCGCGCCGCCGAGGCGCTCGACATCCTGCGCCTCGCCGCAGCCAGCAGCCGTGGGGCGATCCACCCTGCGGAGTTCTGCGAGCTTGCGCTGAGCGCGGGGCGGCTCAACCTCGCGCTGGCCCGGCCGGAGCAGGCAGCCGACGCCTTTCTCGCAGCGGAAGAGGCCGCGCGCGAGGCGGCCGATGAGGGCGCGCTCCTTCGTGCGCGCCTCGGTGAGCCCGGGATCGCGCGCCTCCGCGGCGACCTGGCACGGGCTCGTGCCGCCGTGGAGCACGTGATCCGCGAGGCGAGCACGCACCCGGGCCTCGATCCCGTCACCGGCGACGCCTACGCCGAGCTCGGCGCAGTCCTGCAGTGCTCGGGACAGCCGATCGACGCGCTCAGGGCGATGTACGAGGCCTTCGCGCGGACCCCCGGATCCGACGAGCGGATGGCGATCCTCTGCCGGCTGGGCGAGGGGCTCGCCGGACTGGGTGAGGCGGACGCCGCCCAGGCCGCATTCGACCTCGTCGAGGCGTCGGTCATCAGTTCGGGCATCCGGGTTCGCGCGCTCCTCGGATCGATGGATGTCGCGTCGTCCCGCGGCAACCGGCTCGCCTTCGAGCGCGCGCGCGCCGAGGCGCGGGGCCTCGCCGGGCGCCTGAGCGCCGAAGGCCGGATCAACTTCCTGCATCAGAGCGCTGTGGGTCTCGCCCGTTTCGGCCAGCGCGGTCGGGCGGCTGCTGCGTGGCGGGAAGCGCTCGCGATGGCACAGGCACACCGGCTGACCGGCTGGGAGCGGACCATCGAACGCATCATCGCGCACCTCGGCGAGTGCGATCCTGCGGCGGCGCCCGACGCGCCGGGCGGGGATCCCGCGCCGGACCTCGCCTTACTGTCGGCCGATCTTCGCCAGCTCGCCGCGCTCGCCGCGCGGTAGCACCCGCACCACTTCCGACACGAGCATCGTGATCTCCGCCCAGCCGTCCACGCCCGACCCGCTCGCCACGCTGCGCGAGTATCGCCCGCTGGCTCCCTGGGGCCTGCGCGATCTCGCCGCGCTCGCCGGGGCGATCCTCGATGCCTCGGGGGTGGTGCCGATCAACGCCGCGGCCCGGGCGCAGCCGAGCGAGCGGACGATCCGCTTCTATGTGGCGCGCGGGCTCGTGAGCCCCCCCGAGGGACGCGGGACGGCGGCCGTGTACACGTACAAGCACATGCTGCAGGTCCTCGCGATCAAGCTGCGCCAGATGGAGGGTGCCACCCTCGAGACGATCGTCCGCGAGGCCGAATCGCTCTCGGGCGACATGATCGAGCGCCGGGTGGCGCAGACCCTCGGCCCGGCCCTGCCGCATCCGTCGCAGCTCGCGCTGCTGCAGGCGCCGGGCACCGGCCGGGGCCGCGTCGGGCGCGCCCTGCAGGCCTGGATTGCGCCGCCCGATGCCGGCGCCGCGCGCGGGGTGAGCTGCCGGCGCATCACCGTCGCGCCGGGCGTGGAGCTCCTCATCGACGAGCAGCATCCCGTCGCGCGGCTGCACGGCGGGAGCGAAGCGATCGGCGAGGCGATGCGCCGCGCGCTCGCGACGCTGATGCCCGGCCCGTCCGGGGTGCAGCAGTAGGACGCCGGCCAGCGCGAGTCACCTTCCACGGAGCGGACAGATGGAACTGATCATCCTCCTCGTCGTCGTCGCCGTCCTCGTGTTCTGGATGATCGGCGCCTACAACGGCCTGATCACGCTGAAGAACCAGGTGCTCAACGCCTGGAAGCAGATCGACGTGCAGCTCAAGCGACGCCACGACCTGATCCCGAACCTCGTGAACACCGTGAAGGGCGCCATGGAGTTCGAGCGCGGAACGCTCGAGGCCGTCATCTCCGCGCGGAACAAGGCGGTGGCCGCCACGAGCGTGAAGGAGACCGCGCGGGCCGAGGGGGAGCTCACGCAGGCGCTCGGCCGGCTCTTCGCGCTCACTGAGGCGTATCCCGAGCTCAAGACCAACGCCAACATCCTCTCGCTGCAGGAAGAGCTCACGAGCACCGAGAACAAGGTCGGCTTCGCGCGGCAGCACTACAACGACGTGGCCACGACCTACAACACGAAGCAGTCGACGTTTCCGACCATGCTCGTCGCGGGCATCGCCAAGGCCTCGCCGGCCGAGCTCTGGGAGATCGAGGACGCGGCCGAGCGCGCCGTGCCCAACGTGAACCTGTCGCTCGGCGGCACGCCGCGCCCCTGATCGCGCGCCCCGGGCGTGGCTGACGGCAATCTCTTCGCGCAGCAGGAAGCGAACCGCCGGCGATCCACCTGGCTCGTCGGCGGATTCATTGTCTTCTTCGCATGGGTCGGCTTCGGCGGCGACCTCGCGCTCGGCCTCCTCACCGCCGACAGTCCTCCCGGCTCCTACCGGCACCTCTTTCCCTTCATCGGCATCGTCACGTCGCTCGTGGCGGGGGTGATCTGCCTGGGCGCCTGGAAGCGCGGTGCCGAGCGCGTGCTCTGGTCCGCCGGCGCATGGGAGATCCTCGAGCCGGCGACGCCCGAGCAGCGGCAGTACGTGAACGTGGTCGAGGAAATGGCCATTGCCGCCGGGCTCCCGCGGCCGAGGATCTGGCTCGTTCCGGACGACGATCCGAACGCCTTTGCGACCGGCCGCGACCCGCAGCACGCGAACATCGCCGTGACGCAGGGGCTGCTCGATACGCTCACGCGCGACGAGCTGCAGGGCGTCGTCGCGCACGAGATGGCGCACGTGCAGAACTACGACACGCGCCTGATGACGCTCCTTGCCGGGATGGTGGGGGCGATCCTGCTCCTCTCCGATGGCGCCGGCCGGATGATGCGCGGCGGGAGCCGGATCGGCGGCGGGCGCGGGGCGGGGGGCGGGAAGAAGGGAGGAGCGGGCGCGCTCGGGATGATCGTGCTCGTCGTCTGGCTGCTCACGCTCATCATCGCGCCGGTGGTGACGCGCGTGCTCGCGATGGCCGTGAGCCGCAAGCGGGAGTACCTCGCCGACGCCACCGGCGCCCAGTTCACGCGGAACCCGGGCGCCCTCGCGTCGGCGCTCGAGAAGCTCGGATCGGCCTCCGGCGCCACGCGCGCGATCACCCGCGGCGCCGCGCATCTCTGCATCGTCGACCCGTCGGAGCGGCGGCTCTCGGAGCGCGAGGGGTTTCTCGGTGATCTCCTCGCCTCGCACCCGCCGCTCGGCCAGCGGGTCATCCGGCTGCGGGGGATGGCCTTCCAGCAGGAGAAGCGCGCCGCGGCGGAGCTGGGCTAGCGCTCGTCCGCGACATCCGCGTCGGAGAGGGAGAGCAGCTCCTCGGCGAGCGTGTAGGGATCGAACGGAAGCCGCACGACCAGATCGGCCGAAACGCGGTGCGCCGTATCGTCATCCGACACGAGCGCCACGGTCTTGAAGAACTCGCTGCGCGCTGGTAGCGCGTCGAGCGCCTCGTCCGCCGCCACGGCCAGCGTCACCCCGACCGCATGGGCGGATCGGGCGAACGTCTCCACCTCGCGGCATCGCTGCACCTCGTAGCCCACCTTCTGCAGGACCCCCGTCACCACCTGCGCGAGCGGATCGTCCTGCACATGCAGCAGCGCCCTGCCGCGCGAGCGGACCGGCACCTCGATGCCCGCGCCGCTCCCGTCCTCCGCGAGGTCGATCATCCGGAGATTGCCGGGATAGGGCGTCGTCCGCGCCTGGCGCAGCGAGCCGATCCGGCGGACGATGTCGCGGATCCGGTCGAGGCTCTCGCGCAGGGCCTCGAGGGCGGCGCGCTGGGCCGGCGTGACCGGGTCGTCGCTCATCGAGAGGAGGTCGAGCTCGGCCGTCGCCGTCATCAGCGGATTGTTGATCTCGTGGTGCAGCGTCACCGTCATTTCGCCGATCGCGGCGAGGCGCTCCGCGCGCACCAGCTCCTTCTGTGCGGTGGTAAGCGCGCCCCGGAGCGCCCGCTCGCGCCGGACCCGGTCGAGCACCTGCGGAAGGAGATGCGCGAGCGAGGCGTCCTTGACGAGGTAGTCGTCGGCGCCCCGCCGCAGCACGGCGGCCGCGAGCGCTTCGGTGCCATTGCCGGTGACCACCACGATGCTCGGGGGCTTCGGCTTCGCGCGGAGCGGCCCCACCGCTTCCACGCCGCTCATGTCGGGGAGCTGGTGGTCGAGCAGCACGACGTCGAACTCGCCGCCGCGGGCCAGCGCCTCGGCGCCGCGGGCGACATGCTCGACGTCGGTGAAGCCGTGCTGCGAGAGGATGGTGCGCATGAGGCGCACCATGTCCTCGTCGTCATCGACGATCAGCACCCGGAGCGGGGCCCGTTCTCCCGCAGGACGCGTCAGCCGGCGGTCTCGTCGAGGTAGGTGAGGGTGGGGCGGTGGAGGACGACGGACTCGAGCGCACGGTGCACGGCCGGATCCAGCACCGTGCCGATCAGGTCCCGCATCCGCTCGACCGCGTTCGTCGGCGGCATTCGCTCCTGATAGGGCCGTGAGGTCGTGAGGGCATCGTAGATCTCGACCGCACCGATGATGCGCGCGCCGTACGGGATCGCCTCGCCCTCGAGGGCGTCGGGGTAGCCGAGGCCGTCCCACCGCTCATGGTGGCTCCGGACGAACGCGATCACTTCCTTGAGGTGCACGAGGGGACTCAGGATCTGCGAACCGACGACCACGTGCTGCTTCACGTGCTCGTACTCGTCGTCCGTGAGCGGGCCCTGCTTGGAGAGGACTTCCTCGCGGATGCCGATCTTCCCGATGTCGTGCAGCCGGCCGGCCGTGCGGACCTTCTCGACGGACTCGTCGTCGAGGCCCATCTCGGCGGCGATCGTTGCCGCGAAATCCGCGACGCGCGCCGAATGCCCGCGGAGATACGGGTCCTTCGCCTCGAGCGCGTTCACGAGCGCCTCGAGCGTCGCCACCGAGATGCGCTCGAGGTTGGCCCGCTCCGCGCGCACCTCCGCCGACCGGACGGCCACCTCCTCCTTGAGCCAGCGGTTGATCTGCTGGTCCTCGATCCTCGTGTGCCGCCGCGCGAGCGCCCGCTGGATGGCGCGCGACAGGACGTCCAGGTCGATCGGCTTCGTCAGGTAGTCGAGCGCGCCGCGCTGCATGCAGAGCGCGGCGGCCGTCGCGTCGTTGACGGCCGTGAGCATGAGCAGCGCGATGTCCGGCTCCGCCTCCATCACGCGCGGGACGAGGTCGATGCCGCTCAGCCCCGGCAGATTCACGTCGAGCAGCATGCACGTGATCTTCCGTCGGCGCAGGACCTCGAGCGATTCCTCGCCGGTCGATGCCAGCGAGACCTCGAAGCCC
>JAICNA010000196.1 GCA_025928955.1 Gemmatimonadales bacterium
TCGGCCACCAGGCGCACCATGGCCGCCGCATGCTCGCCGAGCACCTCTCCGCCGACGTTCGTGATGTCCGAACCGGCGCCCACCGAGATCTGCCCGCCCATCGCTGCCACTTCCTCCGCGAGCCGCGCGGCGGGCCGGGATTCCGTGCCCTCCATCATCAGGTCTGCGGTGGTCTCGGCGAGCCAGACTTCGCCGGCGCCCTGATCGATGCGCCCCGTGCGCACGCCGAGCCACACTGCGGCCTTGGGCACGGTGCCGTAGGGCACCAGCGTCACCGCCATGCCGTTGGGGAGCGCGAACTCGCGCTTCGCGGGAAGCTTCAGGTTCTTCGGCGCGGCAACGGGCGGCGGCGTGCTGCGCTGGGCCGCGACGGCCGGCGGAACGGTGAGCGCGAGCGCCGGGACGAGCGCGAGCAGCCGGAAATTGGGGATTCGCATGGGTATCTCCGTTACCGGCCGCCGCCACTCGTCGCGCCGCGCGCGGGCGCGGCGGCGGGAGCTGCGGGAACGACGGTCAGAATGGTCCGGTTGGTCGGCGCGAGGTAGGTCCGGGCCGTCCGCTGGATGAGCTCGGGGGTCACCTTCGCGAACTCGGCTTCGAGCCGGTTGATCCGCGACGGGTCATCGTCGAAGAGCGCAAACGACGCGAGCAGGTCGGCGCGGCCGAACCCGCCGAAGCTCTCGAGCTGTGAGTAGAGATTGGAGCGCAGCTTCACGAGCGCGCGGTCGAGCGTCGCGCGGTCAACGGGACGCGTGCGGAGCGATTCGATCGCCGAGTCGAAGCCGGCCACGAGTGAATCGGGTGCCTTGTCGCTGTCGTGGAACGCCGTGACGATCCAGAGCATCGGGCCGTTGTAGTTGAACATGTTGCCCAGCGCGTAGTTGATCCCGGCGCCGACGCCGCCCGTGAGCGCCCGCTTCCGGACCAGCTCGTCGTAGAAGCGGCTGTCGCGGCCCTGCGCGAGGATCTGGTCGATGAGGCCGAAGGCGTACCATTCCGGTGTGTAGCGCGCCGGCACCTGGTAGGCGAGCGCGAGCGCCGGCCTCGTTGCCAGCGAGTCGGTCTTCGAGAAGCGCTTCTCCGCCGTCTGCTTCGGCTCCGAAAGGTCGGGATCGGGCGGCTGGGTGACCTGCGGGATGTCCCCGAAGTACTGCGCGATCCACCGCTTCACCTGCGCCGGATCGAAGTCGCCGGTCACGGCGAGCACCGCATTGTTCGGGGCGTAGTAGGTCTTGAAGAACGCCGACGCCTCCTCGAGCGTTGCCGCGTCGAGCTCGGCGAGTTCACCGTAGAAGTTGTGCGCGTTGTACCAGTTGGTGAACGCGCGCATCGGCATGTCGATCCACGGAAAGCCGCCGTACGGCTGATTCAGCACGTTGACGCGGACTTCGTTCTTCACCACGTCCTGCTGATTCCTGAGATTGGCGCTGTCGATCGCGAGGCCGCGCATGCGGTCGGCCTCGGCCCAGAGCACGGTCTCGAGCGCATTCGATGGGATGACCTGGTAATAGTTGGTGAAGTCGAAGCGCGTCGACCCGTTCAGCAGCCCGCCGTTCTTTTCGACGAGCTGGATGAACTCCATCTTGCCGAGGTTCTGCGAGCCCTGGAACATGAGGTGCTCGAAGAGATGCGCGAACCCCGTACGGCCCTTCGGCTCGACGCGGAAGCCGATGTTGTAGTAGACCGCCACGACCGCGGTGGGCGCCGTCGTGTCCCGGGAGAGTACGACCTTCAGGCCGTTCGGGAGCTTGTAGTAGTCGATCGGAATCGAGAGGCGAGCGCCGGATGCGGCCGCCGCCTGCTGGGCCGGAGCCGGCGCGGCGCCGGCACCGGCCACGACGACGGCGAGTGCACACGTAGCAAAGCGATGCATGAATTCCTCAGGTAGTAGAATTGTCCCGCCGGGCGGGATTCGACCTTGCGGCCGCTATTGCCGGCCCACCGGCGCGCCGTCGAGCGTCAGGAGCTCCTGCCGCCAGAAGCTGCGCGAGCCATCCGGGGCCTGCACGTCGTAGGTCTCCATGAACGGCACGCCCGTGATTGCCACCATGGTGCCGATGACTGCGCCGCGGCGCGACGACCACTCCTCCACCCTCCACCCGCGCATCGGCCTGCCGCCCATCTGTACCGCCACTTCCTCCCCTACCGTGTAGATCCGCTCCTCGACCGCGGGCATCCCGGGGCTCCACACCGGCATCCGCACGACGAGGCCGGGCCGGAGGTCGAGAACGCCGAGTATGATGTCGGTGGCGCCCGCATGGAAGGCCCGGCGCGAGAGCTCCATCGCGAACGGCTGGCGCTCCTGGCCCGGGCCCCTGCTCCACCCCGTGACCTGCCGCTCGTCGATACGATACGAGCTTTCCCGCCCGGCGGAGCCGGCAGCGGCAAACCCGAGCGGCTGCAACGTCTCGCGATCGAACGTCTGGCGCAGGGTATAGGTGTTCCTCCCGTTGGGGCCCGCGATCTCGCCCTCGGTCCGGAACCGGATGACGCCGCGCCCCGCCGAGTCCCCGACCTCCATGAAGTTGGTGATGGTGCCGCGGGGCTCCCCCTCGGGGCCGCCGGCCCGGAGAACCGTCCGCGAGGAATGCACGGTAATCGAGCCGCCTCGCACGAGCGGTGAGCCGGGCTCGACGAGCAGCGTATCCGACTGGGCTGCCGCCGGCTTCACGGCACTCATCAGCAGGATCGAAGCGAGCAGCACGCCATGACCTGGCCGGGGCATCTGGATCTCCGGGGAATCGGGGCCGGTGCGGGTCCCTAATCTACGTCCGGGACCGGGACCCGGTTTCCGGCTGACGCCCCGATCCCGCGCCCGGGTCAGCCGCCGACCGCGGTGAGCTCGATGTACGTCCTCCAGATCGGCGCCAGCTGGTCCAGCCGACTCCGCAGCGCTGCCGCCGAGCCGGCCGGGAGCGACGCGAACGCGTCGGACTCGAGCCGCTGGCGCATCTCGGGCGTGGCGCGGGAGGTATCGAGCTGCATCGGTCCCTCGATCTTCCCCTGGAAGTCGAGGGTCTGCAGGGTCTGGGTGATCGCCTCGCGGATCTCGGCATAGCGCTCGAGCGGGAGGCCCGCCGCCTCGGCGCCTCCCGGCATCGTCTGCTCCTTCCACTGCGCCTGCATGGCGGCGCCGCGCTCTTCGGCCGTGGCTGCAGTGCGGGCCTTTGCCTGGGCCTCGCGCACGAGCTCAGCCTCGCGGGCCAGGCCGCGCGCGAACGCGTCCACATCGGCCTCGTCGAACGTCGTATTCGCCGCCGGCTCGCCGACGTCGGCCGACGGCGTCGGGGCATCCGTATCGGGGGACCCGCCCTCGCTGTCGCCGCCACAGCCTCCGATGGCAAGCGCTCCTGCCGCGATCATGCCGATGAATGAAGATGATATGCGCATGGGATCGATTCCCTGCCCGGACGGGCGTTCGAGTCAGAAGATTGACAGCCGCGCGATGCGGGGCGTGCCGAGCGTGCTCTCCACCGTGAGCCGGATCCGGTCGGCGGTCACCGGGTCGATGCGGTCGAGCTTCCGGTGGCCGATGGTCGTGCCGCTCGCGACGACACTCCAGGCGCCCCCGACCCGCGCCTCGACATGGTACCGCTCCACCGTCTGCCCGTGCCGGATCGCTTCCTCGAGGCAGAGCACCGAGCATGGCGCCGCGCCGCCGAGATCGAGCTCGATGCTGCCAGTGTCGCGGCCGGGACTCCACCAGCTCTCGCGATCGCCGTCGACGAGGCGGCGCGCATTCCGGCCGCGAGGCCGCGCCCGCGCCGCGGCGTCCACGGCATACAGCCGCCGTATCGCCTCGCCATAGCGCTCGAGCCGGTCGACGTCCGTGGCATGCAGGAGGCCCTCGCGCGTCGGCGGTACGTTGAGCAGCAACTTGCTGTTGCGGCCGACCGAGGTGAAGTGCAGCTCGACGAGGTTCTCCACCGGGCGCACCTTCGCATCCTCGGCAGGGTGCCAGAACCATCCGGGGCGGATCGAGACGTCGGTCTCCCCGGGGCGCCAGACCGAGCCGTGCGGGTGCCCGGTCTGCAGCACCTCCGCCACGCCGGGGCCGTCGTAGCCGGCGTACGGCACGGCGGCGGGATCGATCGTGGACCAGCACGTCTCGCCGGCCACGCCTCGCTCGTTGCCGATCCAGCGGACGTCGGGACCGGCATCGGAAAAGATCACCGCCTCCGGCTGCAGCGCGCGCACCGTGCGATGAATCCGCGGCCAGTCGTAGCTCTGCCGCCTGCCGTTCGGGCCTTCGCCGTTGGCTCCGTCGAACCAGACTTCGACGAGCGGCCCGTACTGGGTGAGCAGCTCGGTGAGCTGTGCGATGTACAGATCGTCGTAGCGCCCGCCTGCCCCGTACGACGGCGCATTCCGGTCCCAGGGACTCAGGTAGACTCCGGCGCCGAGCCCTTCAGCCCGGCAGGCATCGGTGAACTCGCGCATCACGTCGCCCGTACCGGATCGCCATGGGCTCGACGCCACGGAATGCCGCGTCGTCCGCGTGGGCCAGAGGCAGAAGCCGTCGTGATGCTTTGCGGTGAGAACGAGCGATCCGGCACCGGCGGATCGGGCGGCGCGCACCCATTGGCGGAGCGCTTTGTTGACGGACGTGCCGGGACGCAGGGCGACGGCGCCCCCGGCCAGAGCGAGGGGGGCCATCCAGCGACGGGAATGTGCACTCACGGTGTTCCTCCTTTTGGTAAGACTTGCCCGCACACGGTCAGGCA